>DATMVF010000072.1:0-9716 GCA_035563475.1 Rubrobacter sp. | reverse complement strand
GTACTCTCGGTCCCCTCCGAGGAGTTCGAGAGGGTGCTCGATGAGTTGAGAGGCCTGGGCGAGAAGGTCACGACCGACTCTATCAGCGGGCAGGATGTGACCGAGGAATACGTGGATCTCGAGTCCCGGGAGCGCAATCTCAGGGCCACCGAAGAGAGCCTGCTGAGGCTCTACGACAGGGCCGAGAACGTCGAGGAGGCGCTCTCGATCCAGCGCGAGTTGACGACCGTTCGGGGGGAGATAGAGCTCGTGCAGGGCAGGATAAAGTACCTGGACCAGCGCAGCGCCTACTCCCAGATCACCCTGAACATCCAACCCGTCACGAGCCCGCCGCCTCCCAAGCCTACCTGGGACCCTGGAGAGGTCGTGGAGCAGGCATGGGATGCCTCGCTCGCTGTCCTCCAGGTCATGGCGACGGCCATAATCTCGGCGGTTGTATTCGGCTGGTGGCTCGCACCCGTGCTTATTGGGGGGCTTCTGTGGTGGAGGCGGCGGAACAGGGACTCCAGACCCGCTGCAACAGAGTCCTGACATCTGAAACCTGAAGCCGTGGTGTGCGGAAGGATTGGCTTTGAGAAAGCCCAGGGGTAGTAGAATAGATTCCTGGGGAACCTCTGGCCCGGGAAAGGAGACAGGGCTTGCGAGTATTCGAGAAGCTGGCGGAGTACCGCTACGAACAGCTCGTGTTCTGCCACGACAAGGCGACGGGGCTACGGGCTATCATCGCCATCCACGACACCACGCTCGGCCCGGCTCTAGGCGGATGCAGGATGTACCCCTACGCCAGCGAGGACGAGGCCATTGTGGACGTGCTACGCCTGGCGAGAGGGATGACATACAAGGCCGCCGCAAGCGGCCTAAACCTTGGGGGTGGGAAATCCGTCATTATCGGGGACCCCCACACGGACAAGTCCGAGGCGCTCTTCCGCTCGTTCGGGCGCTACATCGAGACCCTTGGCGGACGCTACATCGTGGCCGAAGATGTTGGTACCTCGACGGAGGACGCCAACTACATCAGGGTCGAGACCTCACACGTCGTGGGGGTCGACGTCACCCGCGGCGGCTCGGGCGACCCCTCGCCACTCACCGCCCTGGGAGTCTTGCAGGGTATGCGGGCCTGCGTCGAGGAGGTCTACGGCACGACCTCCCTGGAAGGCCGGGTCGTCGCCGTGCAGGGTCTGGGGCACGTCGGTTACTACCTGTGCCGTCATCTGCACGAGGCGGGTGCTAACCTGATCGTGACCGACGTGCACGAGGCGGCCCTGGAACGCGTGGTCAAGGAGTTCGGCGCCAAGGCGGTCGAGCCGGATGAGATCCTGACCATCCCCTGCGACATCTTCGCCCCTTGCGCCCTCGGCGCCGTCCTCGACGACGCGACCATACCAAAGTTGCGCTGTCGCATCGTCGCGGGGAGCGCCAACAACGTGCTCGGCGAGTCGGGCCACGGCGAGGGTCTCTCCGAACGCGGCATACTCTACGCCCCCGACTACGTCATAAACGCCGGCGGCCTTATCAACGTGGCCGACGAGCTGGAGGGCTACAACGAGCGCCGTGCGACCGCGCGGGTCATGCGCATAGAAGACCGCATCCGCCGCATCATCGCCATCTCCAAACGCGACGGCGTCCCTACCAACGTCGCTGCGGACACCCTGGCGCTGGAGAGGATAGCCGCCATAAGCTCGATGGAGCGGCTGCATACGGGGCACCCCTACGGGCAGTTGAGCCGCAGGCGGGAGACGATTTAAAGCATGTCAGCACGGCGGCTCCACCGCCTTGTCAGCACTTCAGCACGCCGCCATTGGCGGCTTGTCAGCCCGGCGGCTGAGCCACCCTTTCAGCCAAGACTCGCGCACGCGAAACCTGACTAGCTGAAGTGCTGACAAGCGCCCGACAGGGCGCGTGCTGAAGTGCTCTACACCAGCCATGCCACACTTATCCATGCGATAACCAGTATAAGCGCCAGCCAGTCGGAGGGACTCGCGCTCATCTGGCGGAGCTTGGTGCGGTAGCGGCCGCCGCGGTAGCTGCGGGTATTCATGGCGATGGTTAGGGTATCGGCGCGGGCGAAGCCGCTTATGAAGATGGGGATGAGCAGGCGTCCGAGGCGCCGCGCCCTGGTAATGGCGCCGCCCTCGTCGAAAGGGACGCCGCGGGCCGTCTGGGCGCGGGCCAGACGTTCCATCTCCTCGATAAAGATGGGGACGAACTTTATGGCGATCACGAAGACGAGAACCAGCTCGTTGACCGGTATCCTCAGCCGCTGTAGCGGGCCGAAGATGAGCTCCAACCCGTTCGTCAGGTCGACGAGCGAGGTCGTGAGCATCAGCATGGTCGTGACGTAGTACAGGAGGATGACACGAAGTGCGAGGATGCCGGCCGAGTAGAGGCCCTCGGTGGAGACCGAGAGTAGGCCCCACCGCCACAGGTAGCTCGATTCGGGCACGTCTCTCGAGTAAAAGAGCACCTGGAAGGCGAGGATAAGGGCCAGGAACGCGATGAAGATCCGCGAGCCTCGAAGTACGTACCCGATCGGTATCCTGGAGACTACGCCAATGACGACGAGGAGTGGCAGCAAGACGGCGAAGCCAAGGAAGTCGTCTATGAGGAACGAGGCGACGATGAACACGGATGTCACGGCGATCTTGACGCGGGCGTCCATGCGGTGGATAAAGGAGCCCGTCTCGACGAACTGACCGAAGATGACGTTACGCTGCAGCTCGAGCACTACGCTGTCCCCAACCTCGTTAGCAGCTCGGATTCGAGCTCGTCCTCCGTCAGCAGGTCGGTCGGGAAGTCGGGGAAGAGTCTCTGCATCTCGCGGGCGCCGACGACCGGCTCGGGCAGGGTTATGTCCAGCTCGGCGAGTCTGTCGGCCTGGCGCAGGATCTCGCGCACGGGTCCGTCCATGACGACCGTGCCCCGGTCCAAAACGATAAAGCGGTCGCACAGCAGGCTTGCGTCGTTGAGGCTCGCGGAGCAGACGATCAGGGTCAGCTCCCGATCCTTCTGCAATTTGATGAGGAGTTCCAGAAGCTCCTTTCGACCACGCGGGTCCAGCCCCGCCATCGGCTCGTCGAGGACCAGGACGGGCGTGTGCATGGCGAGCACCCCGGCTATGGCGACCCGCCTGCGCTGGCCGCCGGAGAGCGCGTGGATGTAACGCAGGCGGAAATCCGCATAAGGAAGTCCCAGGGTATTCAGGCTCTCTTCGACGCGCCCGCGGGTCTCACCGGCGGAGAGGCCTGCTGCGGTCGGTCCGAAGGCGACGTCCGCGCCGACCACGTCTTCTATGATCTGTGAGTCCGGTTGCTGGAACACTATCCCGATCTCGCGGCGCAGCCTGCCCTTGTCGTAGCCGGGAGCGGCCACGTCCTCGCCTTTGTAGAAGACCTTTCCGGGCGTCAGGCGCAGCAGGTGTGCGAAGGAGTCGACAACGGTGGACTTGCCCGATTGGGTGGCACCGACTATCCCGACGCGCTCGCCGCTATCGATCCTGAAGGAAATATCCCTTACCGCCTCGCTCGCCCTCGGGGTGCCTTCCAGGTAGGTGTAGTCGAAGCCCTTCAACTCCAGGATAGGAGGTGTTCCGTCTGGCCGCATCAGCCTGAGGGCGAAGGATCTAAGGCGATGAGGGCGGCGCGCAGGTCGGATGAGTTCAGGACATCTTCTCCTATCGGGATGCCGCGGGCGCGCAGGCGGTGGGCGAGGCTCGCGGCGAGTGGTACGTCCAGGCCGATCTCCCGCAGCTTCTCGACGTCTCGGAAGACCTCGGCAGGGGGTCCGTCAAGGATCACACGCCCCGCGTCCATGACAACGACCCTCTCGAAGAGGACGGCCTCGTACATTGAGTGGGTGACGTGCAGAACACCCATGTTCTCGCTGATGCTCAAATCCCTTATGGTAGAGATCAGGCGCATCGCGACCGGCACCGGCAAGAGCGAGGTCGGTTCGTCCAGAATCAGGAACAGAGGACGCATCGCCAGGGCCCCTGCTATGGCCACCCGCTGCTTCTGGCCCGGCGAGAGGTCCTCGATCAGGCGACCACCGATCTCCTCGAGGCCGAGCATACGCACGGACGAGCGTACCCTCTCCTCGATCTCATCCCGCGAGAGTCCCATATTCTCGGGGCCGAAAGCCACGTCGTCTATCACGCGGTTCATTATCAGCTGGTCGTCGGGGTCCTGGAAGACGACGGATACCTTGCGCCGCACATCCCACCGGTGCTCCTTATCCACGGGTACGCCGTCTATATGGATACTACCTTCAGTCGGGTAGAGGATGGCGGTGAGCAACTTGACCAGCGTGCTCTTCCCGGAGCCGTTCTGGCCGATGATAGCGACGAACTGCCCCGATTCTATTTTCAGGCCGATGTTCGCAAGCGCTGGAACAGCGTCGGTCTCGCCACCACGGTAGGTGAAGGAGACGTTGTCCAGCTCGATCATCGCGCCCGCGCCGCGCCCCGACTAGTAGCGACGTTCTTCGTCCGACTCGTTCTCCGGGGCCGTGGTCCTGCCGCTGCGGAAGAGCATCACGCCCCTGACGATGACCACCGTTACGACCGCGGCCAGAACGGCCTCTGCTATGGCCTGCGGCAAGATGGCCGGAATGACGGCAACGGGAAGCAATCCGAAGAGTATGGCGAGGCCGAGCACCCCCACCGTATTGGCGAAGGATCCCAGCAATCCGGCCGCGGCCGCAGCGAGGTCCACGCTCCAGCGCCGCAGCCCCACGAAGACGGCCCACGCCACGACCCCGATGAACAGGCGCGGCACGATGGCGACTATAGGGTTGAGGAAGACCGGGTTGTCCGCCTGCAGAAAGGAGAATATCCCGAAGATCGCACCTGCCAGAAGCCCGACGACGGGTCCCTCCAGCGCCCCACCGACGATCGCCGGTATGTGCATTATCGTGGCGTTGCCTATGAGCGGTATCGGTACCGGGATGAAGCCCAACCGCGTGAAACCGAGAAACAGCGCGATGCCACCTATTATGCCGGCAACCACTATCTGCCTGGTGTCGAAGCGGAAAATGGAGCCTCGCCCTTCGCTCCCCGAACCCATCGCCATGACCCTCTCCTCCTTGTCAGTACCGGCTTCCGAAATGACTATGTGCCGGATTCATTTAGTATCCGTGTGTGCACACATCCTGTCAAACCGCTTTAGAGTGGCGGCGTAAAGCGTCCGTCCGCGGCGGTCCAGCCGCCGTCGACCAGCATGAAGGCGCCCGTGACGTAGGAGCTGGCATCCGAGGCGAGGTAGAGGACCATCCCGACCATCTCGTGCGGCATGGCCCAGCGGCCCAGGATGCTCTTGGCTGCGTAGGAGTCGTACCAGTCGGGGGAGTCTTTGATCTGGGCCGTCAAAGGCGTCTCGACTATGCCTGGGGCTATGGCGTTTACCCTGACGCCGCGGGGCCCGACTTCGGAAGCGAGGGCCCGCAGCATCTGTACCGTACCTGACTTCGTCGCCGCGTAGATCCCCTGTCCCGGTTCGACGACCTGTCCCCTGATACTCGAGAAGGCGATGATGCTGCCCGAGCCGCGCTCGGCCATGCCGCGTCCAAAGTCCCGGATCAGGCGGAAAGTCCCCTTCAAGTTCAGCTCGACGATCCGGTCGAACTCATCGTCCGTTATGTCGAGCACAGGCTTCCTGACGTTGATGGACGGCGTACTCACCAGTACGTCGGGAACACCCACGGACTCGACGGCCATACGTACGCTGTCAGGGTTGGTCATATCAAGCTCGATGGCCTCCGCCTCTCCTCCCTCCGAAGTTATCCCTGTGGCAGTGTCTTCCGCGGCTTCTTTGTCCACGTCGGCGCACACTACGCGCGCGCCGAACGCCGCGAGTCCTTGTGCGCTGGCCTCGCCGATACCGCTGCCGGCGCCGACGACCAGGGCGGTCTTACCCGAAAGGTCGAACATAGAGCGGTAATCAAACATTGGTTTCCTCTCCGTGAGCGTAGTACATCGCGGTTGCGGCGTAGAGTTTGCAGGTGGTGAGGAGTTCCTCCTCATCGACCCACTCGTCTGCGTGGTGTGGGATCTCCCGGTCCCCGGCTCCCGTCGTGACGATGGGGATACCGGCCCACGCATGCAGGAAGGTGCCGTCGGTCGCGCCGGGCACCCCATTGTATGCCGGCTCCTCGCCGGTCAGACTACCGTATGCCCTTGCCATCGCCCTGACCAGCGGCTCGTCTTTCGGGGTCTCGGTCGGCGGGCGCTCTTCGATCACCTCCAGCGTCGCGTCGAAGTCGGGGTCTTCAGAGGCTAGCCTCGCGATGATGTCTTCCAGTCGCTCTACGAGGTCTCTGTGGGACTGATCCGGCACCGTGCGGATATCCAAGGCGACGTAGGCGCTCGCGGGGATGACGTTGATCTGCGGTTCCGCGCTGTCTGGGCCCATCAATATGGTCGGCGTCAGGCTCGGATAGCCGAGGAACGGATCCTCGCCGTGGCGCTCGATCTCCTCACTCTCCAGTTCCTCGACCGCGACTACGAACCTCGCGGCCCGCGTAACAGGGTTGACGCCGCTCTGAGGCATTGCCCCGTGGGCCATCGTTCCGCGCAGGGTGACCTCCACCCTGAGCGCGCCTTTCTGCTTTATGCAGAGCTGGTTCTCCTCGGGCTCGCAGATAACGGCAGCGTCTACGCCCTCAGCGTGCCCCCGCTCGATAAACGCCTTGATCCCGGCCATCATCCCCTCTTCGTCCACGGGATGACAGAGTATCAGGCTGCCGGGGAAAGGGACACCGGAGCCCTTTAAAGCACGCACGGCCGCCACGGCCGCCGCCAGGTTCCCTTTGGTGTCGCATGCCCCGCGCCCATAGATGCGGCCTCCATCTTTCTCGGCGCCGAACGGCGGGTAGTCCCAGTCCTCCGCGCTTCCTTCCGTAACCACATCCGTGTGTGCCTCGAAGAGCAGGGTCTTCCCCGGACGATCTCCCTCCCATACGGCCCACACATTCGGACGGCCAGGCGCGACCTCCTCGGTTTTCACCTCGAAACCCGCGCTCTCCAGATAGTCCGCGACGAACCCGGCGACGCGCGCCTCGTTTCCGTCAGGCTCTTCGGGACGGTAGACGCTAGGGATGCTGACTAGTTCCCGCGCCAGGCGCACGAGCTCCTCACGGTCGATCCTATTCAGTACGTCTTCGAGCAAACGTTGGAACTCGATGATCACGTCCGTTTCGGGGCCTGGACAGTCGACTCAAATCCACAAGAGCAGCCTATCATCACAGTTTTCAAGCTGTCACTCCGACAAAATCCGAAGTGTGCCCGGCTCAGGAAAGGGCGGCCTTCCTCGCTTCACAGTTCAAGTTTAACCACGTTCTGCCCTCCAGGAGCAACCGCCGGGCGATCTCCCCTATGTTGCGCGGGCCCCTGTGTTCGCTTATGGTTCGGGCGATACTCTTTGGATCACGCTCGAAGAACGAGGAGGGGCACGGGTGACTAGCTCCGTCTTTACCGGCCGGCTATCTGTCTGTGGGGAGACCTGAGGCATGCGAGTCTCCCAAGCGATCGGACGTGTGCTGGTCGACGGTGGTATCGAAGCGTTCTTCGGGCTTGCCGGAAGCGGCAACTTCGCCGTCCTGAACGCCCTAAACGCGGCGGGCGCCGCATTCTACTCCTCCCGCCACGAGTGCGGCGCGGTCATGATGGCGGACGGCTACGCCCGCGCCTCTAGGAAGGTTGGCGTCGCAAGCGTCCATCAAGGCCCTGGCTTTACGAATACGCTCACGGGTCTGGCGGAGGCCGCAAAGGCCCGCACGCCGCTGATCGTGCTGGCCGCAGACATTCCGGCAGGGACGCTCTGGTCGAACTTCAAGGTAGATCAAGCCTCCCTGGCATCGACGGTCGGCGCGATCCCCGAGCGCGTGCGTCGGCCCGAGACCGCTGCCGCCGACACCGCCAGGGCGCTCAGGAGGGCGCAGATCGAGCGCCGTCCCGTCGTCCTGAGCATACCGATCGATGTGGTCGAAGAGCAATGCCCCGACGGCCCACCGGCCGTCCCGCACTGGCCACCGCTGGAGCCGCCGGGTCCGGCGGAAGGTTCCGTCGCCGCAGTCGCGGACCTGCTCGCTCTCTCGCACCGGCCTGTGATCGTCGCTGGGCAGGGCGCCGCCCTTGCAAACGCGCGGGAGGCGCTCGAGGCCCTGGGAGATAGGGTGGGGGCCGTGCTCGCGACGAGCGCGATGGGGCACGGGCTCTTTACCGGCAACCCTTATTCCGTCGGGATAGCCGGCGGGTTCTCCTCCTCGCTCGCCGCAAGGTTGCTGGGGAGGGCGGACGTCGTGCTCGCGTTCGGCGCGTCGCTGAACCACTGGACCGTGCGCCACGGCAATCTGTTCCCTTCCGATGCGCGCGTGGTCCAGGTCGATCTTGATGAGGAGGCGATCGGCCGGCTCTATCGCGCCGACGTTGGCGTCGTCGGGGACGCGGCAGGGGCTGCCCGGGCCATCGTCGACGAGCTCGAACGACGAGGCGTGGGCGGCGAGGGATTCAGGAGCGACGGTATAGAGGGTGAGATCTCCGCTGGTCGCCCCCGCGACGAGCCTTATGAGGACCTCGGCACCGCCGAACACGTAGACCCGCGCACGTTGACCATCGCGCTGGACGACCTGCTACCAGGAGAACGCACGGTTTGCACCGACTCGGGGCATTTTCTCGGCTATCCGGCGATGTACCTCGACGTGCCCGACCGGCAAGGCTTCGTGTTCCCCAACGCCTTCCAGTCGGTGGGGTTGGGGCTCGCAAGCGGCATCGGGGCCGCGGTCGCGCGCCCGGAGAGGCTCTCCGTCGCCGCCGTTGGCGACGGAGGCGCTCTCATGGCCCTGGGGGAGATGGAGACGGCCGCCCGCTATCGCCTGCCGATGATAGTCGTCATCTACAACGATGCGGCCTACGGCGCGGAGGTGCACCACTTCGGCCCCATGGGACGCCCTGTAGACGTGGCGCGCTTTCCAGACACCGACTTCGCCGCGCTCGCGCGGGCAGCCGGGGCCGAGGGCATCACGGTCAGAAACAAAGGAGACCTGTCGCCGGTTCGGGACTGGTTGGAGAGGCGAGATCGCCCACTCGTAATCGACGCCAAGGTCAACCCGGAGGTACGGGCCGAGTGGCTCGCAGAGGCGTTCCGGACCCATTGAGAGGAGGCACCAGATGATACCGCAAGACCCGGTCGCGTCACTCGTCGAGGCGCTCGGCAGCGGTGCCGTCGAGGTCGTTGACCTGACCCAGCCGTTGAACGAGCGCACCCCGGTTATCCAGCTGCCCGAGCAGTTCGCGCAGACTCCCGCGGTGAAGCGGCACGAGATCAGCCGCTACGATGAGCGGGGGCCCGCATGGGCCTGGTACTGGCTCGAGATCGGCGAGCACACCGGCACGCACTTCGACGCGCCCATACACTGGATCAGCGGCCGCGACGGCAAAGACGTCTCGCAGGTGCCTCCCCGGCACCTCATAGCCCCGGCCGTCGTGATCGACCGGTCTGCCGAGAGCGCCGAGAACCCCGACTACCTGCTCACCGTCGATGACGTGCGCGCGTTCGAAGATGAGCACGGACCGCTACCCGAAGGCGGCTGGCTGTTGCTACACACGGGGTGGGACGCGCGCGCCCAGGACGCCGAAGCGTTCCTGAACGCGCAGGATGGCAACCCGCACTCGCCCGGTTTCGACGTCGAGTGCGCGCGTTGGATCGCCGAGGAGAGCCCTCTCG
>DATMVF010000071.1:0-3723 GCA_035563475.1 Rubrobacter sp. | reverse complement strand
CACCAGAGCCCCACGCCGTCCTTCGAGTAGCCGTGCGAGCGCGAGGGGTCTCCTTTGGGATGTTCGACCTTTATGACTTCGGCCCCGAAGTCGGCGAGCACCGTCGCGGCGAGCGGTCCGGCGAAGAGCGTCGCCGCGTCTATAACCTTGATCCCCTCCAGCGCCCGTCTTCCGCCCAAGCCACGCCCTCCTGTCCCGAGACTGGTCGCGCTTATCTTTGCTCATGAACCGTTTGACCGCAAGGTTTTGACCGGGCCGCGCGCACCGTGCTATGTTGGCGACTCTCTACGCGTTCTTCGGGGAAGGGGTGGCGATGAGCCGATTCGATGCGGTCGTTCTGGGCGGGCGGGCCGTTCTGCCGGGACAGGGCCTGGTCAGGGCGGACGTGGGTATCAAGGACGGGCGTGTATCGGCAATAGGGGAGGACCTGGCTTCGGGCGACGCTGAGGAAACTATCGACGCCGCGGGGAAACTCGTGCTCCCTGGTGCGGTGGACGCCCACTTCCATCTTGGCATCTACCGCGACATAACCGAGGATACGCGCAGCGAGACGCTCTCATCGCTCGCGGGGGGCGTCACGAGCATCATCAGCTACTTCAGGACGGGCAGCCACTATCTCGGAAAGAGCGGCCCTTACGCGGAGATCTTCCCCGAGGTACTGGCGGCCACGAACGGGCACTCGCGCGTGGACTACGGCTATCACCTGGCGCCGATGGTCCGGGATCAAATCTCCGAGATCCCTCGCCTCGCCGTCGAAGATGGCGTCATCTCTTTCAAGTACTACATGTTCTACAAGGGACTCGACCTCGCCGGCGCTTCGAGCGACGCCAGCGGCTACACGATGAGCGAGAACTACGACCTGGGTCACCTCTTCGAGATCATGGAGCAGGTGGCGAAAACGCAGGAGACAAGCGACTCGCGGGTCTCGCTCTCCATACACTGCGAGCAGCCCGAGCTTATCCGGGTCTTCTCGGAGAGGGTCAGGCAAGAAGGCGTCCTCTCCGGCCTCGAAGCCTACAGCGCCTCGCGCCCGACGTTGACCGAGCACCTCGCCGTCGCAGAGGTAGGCGTCCTCGCCGGCCACACGCGCTGCCCCATAAACCTCCTCCACCTCTCCAGCGAGGAGGCTTTACAGGCGGCGCTAGAGTTGAAGGCTCTGGACCCTTACCTCGATGTTCGCCTGGAGACGACGCTCCACCACCTCGCGCTCACCTACCAGAACTACAACGACCAGCGCGGCAAGGTAAACCCGCCCATAAGGGCCGACTCAGACGTGGATGCGCTCTGGCGCGGTGTGGTAAGGGGTGAGATCGATTGGATCTGCTCCGACCACGCCTGCTGCTCGGAGGAGCATAAAGAGGGTGACCTCTGGCAGGCGCTCCCCGGTTTCGGCGGGACGGCTTTGATCTACCCCTTCATCCTGACCGAAGGACCGAAGCACGGCCTCTCTCTAGAGCGTTGCGCAGAACTCGTCGCGACCAACCCGGCGCGCGCCTACGGCCTGAGCCCGCGCAAGGGTGCGATCGCCGTAGGCGCCGACGCCGACCTGGCCATCGTGGACATGGAAGAAACCCACCCCGTGACGACCGAACGCCTCCTCTCAGCCCAGGAATACACGCCCTTCGAAGGGATGGAGCTTACCGGCTGGCCGGTTCACACGCTCCTGCGCGGGCGGACGGCCTTCGCCGAAGGGGAAGCCGTGGGGGAACCCGCTGGCACCTACCTTGAGCGCCCACTCACCACCGGGAAGCCCCTCGCCGCGCCATAAGGTACGGTGCCAGTGGAACCAAGCCCCAGGAGCGACGCTCCACTGGTCGTGGGCGGCGCGGGCGCATGCGGGATGGTTGCGGCTCTCGCCGCTGCCAGGTGTGGAGTACAGGTCCTCGTTCTGGAGAAGGGGCCCGAACCAGCGGGCAACACCGCCCGCTCTACCGGTCTGATACCCGCCGCTGGAACCCGATTCCAGCGCGAGGCGGGCGTCCTCGACGACTCCCCGGAACTTATGGCCAAAGACATCTTCGAGAAGAATAATGGCGAGAGCGACCCGGAGGTCACACACCTGCTGTGCAGGGAGTCAGGCCCGCTCGTCGAGTGGCTCGTGGACGAGTTCGGATGCGAGATGCTTTGCTACACAGACTTCCTCTATCCAGGCCAGAGTCGCCACAGGATGCACGGCCCGAAGATGAGCTACGGCTCCGAACTCCTCCGGCAACTCGAGAATGCCGTCGTCGAAGAGCCTCTCATAGAGCTACGAATGGACACCACCGTGGGCGGACTCCTCTCGGAAGGCGGCCGGGTCACCGGTGTCGAGACCGCGGAAGGTCCGATCGAGGCAGGAGCCGTCGTGCTGGCACTGAACGGCTTCGGTGGCAACCGCGAGATGGTAGAGAGATATCTCGGTCCCGCGGCCGCGGCCGCACTGTACTATGGTTCGCCGAACAACACGGGTGAGGGCATAGAGTGGGGTGTCGCCCTTGGTGCTGCGACAGGACACATGGGCTCCTACCAGGGGCATGCCTCGGTCGCCGCCCCGGATGGTCCGCTCGTGACCTGGGGAGTCGTCGTGAACGGCGCCATCCTCGTCAACAGGGAAGGTCGCCGGTTCGGGTGTGAGACCGTCGGCTACTCCGAGTACGCGGGCGCGGTCATGGCCCAGTCGGGGGGTGAGGCCTGGGAGATCTTTGATCATGAAATCTACGAAGCTTCCCTCCGTACCCGCTTCGATGAGGTCGTAGAGGCCGCCAAGGTGGCGAGGTCCGAGACCCTGGAAGAGCTGGCCGAGACCTTGGATCTTCCCGCAGGCGCCCTGGCGGAGACCGTGGAAGACGTGAACTCCTCGGCCCGCGGCGAAGCCCCTGACCCCTTCGGGCGCGAGGATTTTCTGGGTGGCCCTCTGGAGCCTCCGTTCTACGGTATCCACGTGCTCGGCGCACTCTTCCACACCCAGGGCGGCTTGAAAGTGGACACGCATGCCAGGGTACTCAAGTCCGATGGCAAGCACGTACCCGGGCTATATGCTGGTGGTGGGACGGCCGTCGGGATCAGCGGGCGTGGGTACGAAGGCTACTCGAGCGGCAATGGACTATTGGCCGCGGCAGTGCTGGGAAAGGTCGCCGGCGAGGCTGCCTCGGGAGAGATACTGGAAGATCTACCAGCATAGTCGTGCTCTTCACGCCCTTCGCTGGATCTCTCAAAACACTGTGCTCTGCAGCGCTGTGCATGAGCTTTGCGCTAGGCGAGCCATCAACCTGTCGGTTCCCAGCAAGAAAGCTGATTCGTGAGATTCTGACTAGCACGGTGGTGGGGAAAGCTCCAACCCTTCCCCTACCCGCTGTAAACTGGTTTCTCAGTTGTGTTTTGGGGAAAGATCCTGTCGAGGTCGGTTGACTTCCTGGATGAAGGAGGAACATGAGCGAAGCTTCCATAGCAACGGGACCATCATCTGTAAACGTGGACCTTACGAAGCGCAGTGCCATAGTGACGGGAGCGGCGAGCGGGATCGGGCGTGCCTGCGCCGAGAGGTTCTCGCAGGCAGGCGCAGCAGTTACCGTGCTCGATTTGGACGGCGACGCTGCCGCAGAGGTCGCCGAAGGAATCGGCGGAGAGGCGGTGCAGGCCGACCTCTCTGACTACGAGGTGCTGAAAAGCCTCGAGATCGATGCTGACATCGTGGTCAACAACGCGGGAATGCAGCACGTCGCGGCCGTGGAGGAGTTTCCTCCC
>DATMVF010000070.1:0-3525 GCA_035563475.1 Rubrobacter sp. | reverse complement strand
AGAAGGTGATAGTAGTTCGCCACCCGCCCGGCGCCTCCCCCGCGCTTACCCGAAGACACCTAACTGCATGCATGTTCCTGCCGACGCGAGAATCCCCTGCTACGAAGGCGTCGTCTTCCAATCAAGGAGAGATGGGGGTCTCGGTTAGGGGTTTCTCCTGCCCCTCATCTGGCGTTCCGCATCTTCATGTCGTTCATGGGCTTCTTCTTCCTTCTCTGTCATCCGGCGCTCTGCTTGTTCGCGCCGTCCACGGGCTTCTTCGTTCTGTTTTGCGCGCAGCTTGTGCACCTCTTCCGCGGGGGAGTAGTCCTCGGGCGTGTGGGGACACATAGGTGGTGGCCTCCTTCCCATACTCTAGCGACGCCTACCGCGTCTTGGTAGGTCCTTACCACGGGGACGGGGCGCCCAAACGAGGACCCCGGCCCGGTTGCCTCATCCTGCTACCGCCTCCCCGCGGGCCTTGCGACTATGCGATGAGCCGCAGGTCCATCATACCCTCTGTGTCTAGGCGTACGCTAAACGGTATGCCGTTGTCGTAATCGGCGTCGACCGACACGCGGTCGGTCGCGACAACGCTACCCGCTAACGCCGCCGTGCATCTGAGCGTGAGGTGGGGCGGATGTTCGTGCCTGTACGGGCTACTATTCTCCGGTCGTATGGTTGCGCGGAAGCGAATTTAGGGAGGCACGCTATGGACGAGACAACCGCTACGAGCGAAATGCGCGTCGTCACGCTCAACCTGTGGGGGCGGCGAGGGGAGTGGAACGAACGTAAGCGTGTGCTCGTAGAGGGCTTTAGCGAGCTGGCACCCGACCTCGTGGCTTTCCAGGAGGCGGTCGTCGGCGACGGCTACGAGCAGGTTGCCGACATCCTCGGTCGCAGCTACCACATCGTCCACCAGACCGATAGGGAGGCTGACCGTGGCGGAGACATCGAGGACGGGCAGGGCATCTCGATCGCGAGCCGCTGGCCACTAGGGGAGGTGTGGGAGCCGGACCTCAACGTGACGCCCCGAACCGAGGACTTCGCCTGCGGTACCCTCATCGCCGAGGTACTAGCCCCGGAGCCCATCGGGCCGCTCATGTTCGTCAACCACCTGCCCAACTGGCAGCTGACCTTCGAGCACGAGCGCGAGCTTCAGACGGTCATCGCGGCGCGCACCATAGAGGAGATCGCCGAAGGGCGCGAAGGCCTGCATGTGGTCTTGGCCGGCGACCTCGACGCCACCCCCGACGCGGCGAGCGTGCGCTTCTTGCGCGGGCGGCAGTCCCTGGGAGACATGAGCGTGTGCTACCGTGATGCATGGGGCAGCACACATCCAGGGGAGGAGGGGCACACTTTCACCGCCGCTAATCCGCTGGTTACTGCCGAGAACTGGGACTGGGAGCTGGAGTTAGGGAGGCGCATCGACTATGTGATGGTGCGCTGCAGCGACCATGGTCCCACCCTCGACATCAGGGCGTGCGATCGCATTTTCGACGAACCCGCGGACGGAGTTTGGGGCAGCGACCACTTCGGCGTCCTCGCCGACCTTTCGGCCCAGACCTCCAGCGGACGACCGGTGCACTGACCACCCTTCGTGCCCCTATGCGCCAGGGCGAACTAACTGAGTGCCCTACTGACGGCCTCCCGCAGCCCCACCTCCGTCCTCCGCCACCCCACAGGGCGTCCCAAGACGCGCTCCACGTGCGCTACTGCGTCGCCCTCCAAGACTGCGAGGGTCGCGGGTCCTCTGTCCGATCGGTCCGTGGCGTCGAAGCCCCACACCGACCACGGCCAAGGCCACGACGCTTGAGGTACCTTCCGGAGCTCTTCCTCTCCGATCTCGCCGACCACGGTGGCATCGGGCCAGGGGTAGAGGCGCAAGACGTCGGCCTGTGTTACGGGACCGGCGGGCAGGTAGGAGAGCACGCCGTCCACGGACGGCTGCGACGCGAGCATGTCCACGCCAGCGGCCCGGACTCCGGTCGCCTCCCGCAAGGCCCGCGCGAAGAAGTCGGCCAGCGGCGCAGGACCGCCCGATCTGGAGCTCAGGGGTTCGACGAGATCGCCGAGCACCCTCGAGGAGGCTTCCTCGAGTAGGTCGCTGCCAGCCCCAGACCATCGGCCGCTCGACTCAGACGTCGTGCAGTAGGCTCTGGGTTCTTCGCCTCGGGCAAGTTCGACGACGCCGAGCTCCGCCCCGAACGGCCAGGGCTGGACTACCGGTGTTCCTTCGATCTGGCCGATCCAACGCCCCAAGGTGTGGCTCGCGATGATCGCGTCCACCGCCTGCGCCCACGGCCTACAAACCTCCGAGAAGCGCTCGGGGATGGCTTCGTAGCCTCGCGGCCCGAAGCGCCAATCCACCCCGTCGTGCAAGAGCGCCACCACCCACTCCGCGCCCGAGGCCCGCAGTTCCTCGGCGTGCCTTATGGCCACGCCAGCGAGGTCGGGGTCGAGGCTAGGGGCGGAGACGTAGACTTCCGGATCGGGGCAGGTCAGCCCGACGAAGCCCACTACGCCCCCTTCAGTCTCGACGACTGCCGTCGGGGGCAGTCCGACCTCGGGGGCGTTGGCGCACAACAGCGGGAAGCCCGTCTGCGGCGCGTGCGTACGCAGATGCTCCACCCCCCACTCGAACTCGTGGTTGCCAACCACGCCGACGTCTATCCCTAGGTCGGCCGCCGCCGCAAAGCCCGCCTCGCCGCCCGAAAGGGTGGCGAGCGCTCCAGGCGCCGCGAAGTCGCCCGCGTCCGCCCTGACGATGGGCCCTTGCGCCCTTAGCGCGTCGATCGTACTCTTCAGACCCTCGCCGCCCGGCAGCGAGCCGTAGGAGGTCGGCGACGGTGGGTAGGCGCAACAGAAGTCGTGGGTGGCTACCACCCGCAGTGGTGCTCGCTCGCTCATCAGCGTATCCTCCCCCTATCTCCATGGACAACGCCGTGAGTGTACGGGGCTTGCGGGGGCTGGCTACCCCAAAGGTTGGGGAGCCGCATTACGCCAAGGGTGTGATCGTTATGTGCAGCGATCGCGCTCGAATTTGCTGTTAGAACATGACCGTTCACCCAAGTGCGTGGCTAGAGCGCTACCATCAGATGAACATGCTCTCCGGAGAGCAAAGCCTGGAAGGTCATGCTCGCCGTTGTCCTAACTTGCGTGGGCCCAGACGAAGGCGGTAGTAGTTCGCCCCACTTGCGTCTCCTCGCGAGCTATTATGAGCTGCCTTGAGGTCGGGTACTTGCTCCGCGAGATCATCCGCTTACCTAGACTGATAGCACCGCCGAAAGATCTAGCGATACCCAGCTAGGCCAAGTGGGCACAATCTGAGGAGATATTGGAGATCACGCAACGCCCAGAAGGAGGAGAGCTATGGAAATAGTAGAACTGTGCTCTGTGGCACAGCGTAGAGAAGCCCTACCAATCCTCCGCGAACTGTACCCTTCCCTCGACGAAGATCGCTACGCGCGATTGCTGGAAGAGATGGTGGCTGACGGATATCGCCAGTTCGCGGTGCGCCACGAGGCCGGAGAGCTCGTTGCCGTG
>DATMVF010000069.1:0-15286 GCA_035563475.1 Rubrobacter sp. | reverse complement strand
AAGGGATAGCGTGGTTCTCGAGGACTGTCTGGCCTACTCGCCGCCGAAGGGTAGACCTGCTGGGGCGTAGAGGGTCCAGAAGTAGTACGCAGCCAGCCCGAACCCGATCGTAACGACGACCGAGCGCAGAATGGTGCGGTTTACCCTGCCTGTTAGCACGCCTCCCAGGTAACCGCCGATGAGACCGCCGACCGCCATAGGAAACCCATATCTCCAGGCGATCTCGCCGTAGATCACGAGCACGAACACCGCTACGGCCCTGAGGCATCCCACGAGCAGGTTCTTGAAGGGAACAACGCGGTGTACGTCTCCCATCCGCAGCATGCTAAGGGCGCTGATCATCAGGATGCCGATACCGGCCCCGAAGTAGCCACCGTATACGGCCACAACGAACACCACGACCGCCGCAAGCGGCCACAGCGCCGTCGCGAGGCCGCGGTCTGTGTGGGCGTCCCCGCTACGGCGAGAGAGCCACGGCTCCAGTACGAAAAGGACCGTGCCTCCGAACACCAACCAGGGCACGAGAAACTGCAAGTTCCTCTCACCCGTCCAGACCAGCAACAGCGCTCCCACGAGTCCGCCCAAAGCGCTGGTAACGAGGAGCAACCAGAGCCACAGCCGTCGTACTTCGCGCAACCTGCTACGGGTCCGCCATACTGCGCTAGGGTAGGCCGGAAGCAGGGCGAAAGCGCTCGTAGCGTCGGCGACCACCGGCGGGACGACCAGGGCCAGCAACGGGAACGTAATCAGCCCTCCACCGCCCGCGAGCGAGTTGATCAGGCCCGCAACCACAGCGGCGACAAAGAATAGAACCTGTGTTTCCAAGCGACTTTAGCCCCCCTCTCGCCTCATCATCGCCCGAAGTCCCCTTAATACCGACGTGCCGATGATCTCACCTCTAGAACCCCGGTGCATCCCCGGTATGCCCATCGGTGCTCGCCGGCCGCCGGAATCTGGCGATCTTACCTCTGGCCATTACCATGCTGGCAGAACCAAGAATCATGTCAGCCATCAGATTCCGTGGTGGTGTCGTTGAGAAGACAATCGTCCGGTAGAGTAATGTCTTGACAGATAGAACAGAGGAGCGGGCGGCACGATCCGCCCAACGTAAACTGTTGGGGAGGGCCAGGGATGCGCACGACGAGCAGAGAGGCCATCGCCACTGCAGAAGTGCCACCGGGACCACGCGGAAACGTCGTGCTAGGCAGCATCGGCGATCTCTACCGCGACCGTCTGCGCTTCGTGCTCGACGTGGCACGCACGTACGGCGACGTGGCGCAGTATCGCGTCGCGCACGTGAGGATGTATCAGGTCAACGATCCGGCGGGCGTCGGGCGCCTGTTGCACGACAATCACCGCAACTACTCGAAGGACGTCGCAACTTTCGGGACGCTCAGGTTGATTCTCGGCAACGGACTTTTCACCAGCGACGGCGACTTCTGGCGGCGCCAGCGTCGCCTGGCGCAGCCCGCCTTCCACAGGCGTCGGGTCGCCGCCTTCGGCGACTTGATGACCGATGCAACCCTGGCGATGCTAAAGCGCTGGGGACCGAGCGTGGCCAGGGGCCAGCCACTCGACGTGTCTACGGAGTTCATGCACCTGACGTTGGAGGTCGCCACAAGGGCATTGTTCAGCACCTCTGTAGAGCAAGACGTAGATGCCATCGGCCACGCGATCACCACGCTCCTGAATGAGGTTACCTTCCGGTTCACGTTCCCTTTCTATCCACCCCTCAAGGTGCCGACGCCCCGCAATCGTCGTTTCCTGGCGGCCCGCGCAACCCTCGACGGCGTCATCTACGGCATCGTCGCCGAACGACGGCGCAGGCCGGGCGAACACGACGACTTGCTGGCGCTCCTCATGGAGGCGCGCGACGAGGAGACCGGCGAGGGGATGAGCGACAGGCAACTGCGCGACGAGGTGATCACGCTCTTCGTAGCCGGCCACGAAACGACGGCGAACGCCCTCACCTGGGCCTCCTATCTCCTCTCTACGCACGTGGCGGTCGCGCACAAGCTTCGTGCCGAGGTCGATGAAGTGCTCCAGGGGCGCATCCCCACGGCCGCCGACCTGCCCAACCTACCCTACACGCGGATGGTGGTCGACGAGACGCTTCGCTTGTATCCACCGGCCTGGATCACCAACCGGCGGGCGATCCAGGACGACACCATTTGCGGATACCGCATCCCCGCCGACGCGATCGTCTCCATAAGCCCCTACGTCACACACCGAGATCCAACACTTTGGGAAAACCCCGAAGGCTTCGACCCCGAGCGCTTCGCCCCCGAACGTTCGGCCCGACGCCCACACTACGCGTACTTCCCTTTCGGAGGTGGACCACGCCAGTGCATCGGCAAAGGCTTTGCGCTGATGGAAGCGACGCTCGTGCTGGCCCTCCTTGCACAACACTACGACCTGCACCTCGTGCCGGGTAGGCGAGTGGAATCAGTAGCCATGGCCACACTGCGTCCGAGCAACGGCATGTGGATGACGGCGCACCCGCGCTGAACGGCGCGCCGGCCCGGATGGCGAGGAAGACGATGCATCCCACCATGTCCCTCTGAGGTCGCGCCCCAAAGCTTCATCGAAAGGCGAGCAAGCAGAACACGACCGGGATTGACTCGTGTGAGCCCGGGCGCCAGGTGACCCTCGAATCCTGTGTGTTGCAGCGCTTTTGCCTCTTGTCGTAGTGTGCTACAGGCCGTACGATTCGTGTACGTTTCCAGAGGGCTTCGAGCACGGAGTGTGACTATGCCAACGGCGCTGAAGATCAGGGACGAAACGACTCTCAGCCTCGGCGGTGATGACGAGAGAGACTTCATTCTCGACGTACCGGACGAGTGGATCACGGTGCGGCAGTTGATCCGCGCCCGCGTCTATAGGGAGGTGCACGACTACAACCTCGACCAGCCCGAATACTTCCACGGTCTCATCCAGCCGTCCGACGCAGAGAGGTCCCTCAACGGCTTCAAGATGCGTAAGAGGCGCAGTATAGACCCCGAGAAGCAGTTCGAGCTGGCGGTGAGAGCATTCTACACCAACGGGTTCATATTGCTGGTCGATGACAGGCAGGTAGACGAGCTCGAAGAGGAGATCGAGGTCAGGCCAGACACCACGGTAACTTTCCTCAAGCTCGTCCCGCTCGTCGGAGGATGAACGTGTTCCTCCGCAGGCGGCGCATCCCGCAACCTTACAGGTCCTGGATCGACGACCTCCTGGCCGAGGAGCAGGAGGAGACATACCGGCGGTACACCCTGCAGAATAGGGAATCTGAGGCGGAACGTCGAATTCTTGCGGCAACCCCCGAAGAGCAGCGCGGGTTCGTCCTGGCCGCGGTGGAGTGGTTGGACCTCCGTCACGGCAAACAGTCTGCGGCCTTCCACGAGACCTGGGCGATCCGCCAGACCATGCAGACCGTGCTCAGGCGCAGGCTCCCCTTCGACCATGACGACGTCTGCCGCCTCCTGAAGTGGTCCAGCCGCCAGCCGTACACGTTTGTGCGGGGTACACCGCAGATGATCAAGGTGCTCCAGGATCACCTCAGGGATCACGACCTTACTCCGGATCTGCGCAAAAGGGTCAACGAACTCACCAGTAGTCTCCAAAAAGACTACAGCACGGAAGAGACGCGCCGCTGGGCAGCGAGACTGAAAGACCTTGGTGGGCTTTCGGCCTCGAGCCTGCCGCTCGTACCCGGGGAGGCGTGGTCTGATGCTGCGATAGGCGATATCTGGGCCATGGAAGGAGAAGAGCGTGCGGCCTGGGTCGAGCTCCTGCAACACTGCACCGGGGCCAGGGGTGCGAAGCCCACCCAGAAGTGGTCGAAGCGAGCTGACGCAGCCCTGAAGACGACCGGACGCCCCGCCTTCGAGAGGGCCGTCGTGCGCTGGTTCCCCCTGGTAGAGAAACCGCGCACCAGGCCCGTCGAGCGTGGATCACAGTGGCAGCCGGACCCCAATTTGCTCTTGCAGGACGAGAACGCGGACATCCTCAAGGCCCTCGCCTGGCTTTGCGCGGGGAGCAATAACGCGGATGTCGCGCGTGCGCTGGGAGCACTGGCGCTCTCCGCCTATCGCAAGGCACCACAGATGGGCCCGAGGTGTGTCAGGCTTGGCAACGCCTGTGTTTGGGCGTTGGGCGCCATGCCCGACGCAAGGGGCGTGGGGCAGCTCGCGATGCTACGGTCCAGGGTGAAGTTCGGCACGGCGCAGAAAGGCATCGAGAAGGCGCTGGACAACGCGGCAGGACAGGCCGGAATGCCGCTGCAGGAGATAGAGGAGATCTCCGTCCCCACTTACGGCCTGCAAGACGTGGGGGTGAGGCGGGCGAGGTTTGGCGAGTTCGGCGCCGAGCTGGTAGTAACCGGTACGAGCACGACCGAACTGCGTTGGACCAAACCCGACGGCAAGAGGCAGAAATCCGTGCCCAAAGCCGTCAAAGAGCACAGCGCCGAGAACCTGAAGGAGATCAAAGCCGTCGCCACCGACCTGCGGAAGATGCTGCCGGCCCAGCGCGACAGGATAGAGAGCCTGTGTCTGGAGCAGAAGAGCTGGACATACCAGTCCTGGCGCGAACGCTATCTCGACCATCCTGTCGTAGGCACGCTCGCGCGGCGCCTTATCTAGAAGTTCACAAACGAAGCACGTTCACAAGCCGGCGTCTTCTATGAGGGCCGGATCGTAGGCCGTAACGGCCACGTCCTGGACTGGATCGACGCCTCGACGAGCGTAGAGCTGTGGCATTCCATGCAGGAGGATCCTAACGAGGTCCTGGCCTGGCGTGACTGGCTCGCCGAGCTGGAGATACGCCAGCCCTTCAAGCAGGCGCACAGGGAAGTCTACCTGCTCACCGACGCAGAGCGTACGACGAGAACCTACTCCAATCGCTTCGCCGCGCACGTGATCAAGCAGCACCAGTTCAACGCCCTTTGCGCGGCGCGGGGGTGGAAGAACAAACTGAGGCTGATGGTCGACGACGAATACCCGCCGGCGACCAGGGAGCTACCGGCCTGGGGATTGAGGGCCGAATTCTGGGTCGAGGGTCTCGGCGACAACTACGGCGCCGACACCACGGAGGCGGGGACCTACCTCTACCTGGCCACGGACCAGGTGCGCTTCTACAGCATCGACGCCAGGGAGAACTACGCCCACGCTGGAGGTGGAGGGTACGCCACCGGATTTCGTGGACGGGGCGCTCCCACAGGACCACTCGCTCTCGAAGAGGTCCCTCCACTCGTGCTCTCCGAGGTGATGAGGGACGTAGACCTGTTCGTGGGCGTAGCCAGCGTCGGCAACGACCCGAACTGGGCCGACGGCGGACCAGAGGGCCGCTACAGGGATTACTGGACGAGCTACTCCTTCGGCGCCCTCTCCCAGACCGCAAAGACGCGCAAACAAGTGCTGCAACGTCTTATACCTCGCCTCAAGATAGCGGACCGCTGCCGCCTGGAAGGCAGGTTCCTGATCGTCCAGGGCGACGTGCGCACCTACAAGATCCACCTCGGCAGCGGCAACATCCTGATGGAGCCAAACGACCAGTACCTCTGCATCGTCCCAACCAGCACACGAACGACAGGAAACCTCGGAAACAGACTCTTCCTACCCTTCGAAGGCGACCGCAACCTCGCAATAATCCTCAGCAAAGCCTTCCTGCTGGCAGAAGACAAAGAGATAAAAGACCCCACAATCCTGCACCAAATCTCGAGCTGAATTGCTGACGAGCGACAGCCAAAGGCTGGAGCGTGCTGAAATGCTAGAACTGTGGCAGATACTCCCTCTGAGCCTCGAACATCTCCTCGAACAATGTTCTCGCATCGGGCCCGCGATCAACGAGGGGATCGTTCAAGAAGGCGCAGAAAGCCAGGTTCTTATCTCCTGTAAGACCGGCCTGCACGATGGCCTCCTGGTTGAACACGTGTGGATGGACGAGCGCGGCTACAGGTGGGGGAAGCTCCCCGAAGACGATGCCGGAAGCCCCCGAGCCGTTGAGCGCGCCGTAGGTCTCCATGACTGCTCCTAGTGGCACGTCTCTGACCTGGCCGGCGTTCGGCAGGTTGACGATGTTCACGGAGTCTACGCCGGTCCACATGGCCGCCATGATGTCGGAGATCTCCTCCCGAGAGCGCCCGGTCGGGATGGGCTCCTCGCCCCTGACCATAAGCCGCACGCTCTCCCTGTCTGCGGCGAGCCGTTCCCTTCTGACGTCTACCGCAGTCACCCTGAGGTCGAGCCGCTCCCGCTCTTTCTCGTCTGGGAGGTAACCAGGGAGGAACTCGCACACGTGCCGGTCGCCAGCCGCAGGCAGATAGCCGTAGAGCCGGCACAATTCGGTGCGGAAACCCCACGTGTTCGTAAACGGGTCGGTGTCATCGGCATCATCGGAGAGTGAGATCTCACGCGCCTCGCCGCCGGAGATCCTGCGGAACGCCTCGCCAGTGACGTCGCGACCGTGCACCGAGACGCCGGTGACCCAGATAAAGTGGTTGACCCCTGCCACCCTGACGTTGATGCCCTCCTCGGGAGCGTGGAACATTTTGGAGAGCATGCCGAGGGTGCTGAAGAGTTCGTGGCAGAGACCGATGGCCTTGATGGATGTTGCTTTCGTGACGGCCCTGGTGAGTACCGTTAGCGGGTTGGTGAGGTTCAGCAGTACGGCATGGGGGCAATACTCCTCCATAGAGCGGGCGATCTCCACGACCACAGGGATGTTCCGTAGGCCGCGGAAGAGACCACCCGGACCTACGGTGTCGCCGACGCTCTGCACCACCCCGTAGCGGGCGGGGATCTCCAGGTCGAGCGCCGTAGCATCGAGTCCCCCGGTCGAGATGCTCAAGACCACGAAGTTCGCACCGCTGAGGGCCTCTTCCAGCCGCTGCGTCTTCTCCAACTGCAGATCCGCCTTCGCCACATCCAGGGCCCTCGTTCCCCACTCGTACATGTCCTGGAGCGCTTCACCGTTTACGTCGTGCAGGACCAGAGTGCCCCCGCGCAACTCCTCGTTCAATGCGACGTCCTGGATGATCTTGGGCCCCCACTGGTAGCTCCCCCCACCCACAAACGCTATCCTGGGTCCGCCACGCGCTTCCACGTCTTCCTCCCTCTACTCCCGCTGACACGTGCAAGGAGCTATGATACCGTGCGCGTTAGCGCCAAAGAGCGGGGTCGGTTCTCGGGAGAGGGTGAACAGGCACAACATCGCCGTCCAAGCGTTGAGGGTCAGTGCCGGGTAGGGTTTGAATGTTCCTGACGACATCGCGGTGGGTCGGTGTGACGACGGAACGGTCGCCGGTCTTCTCTCGCCTGCGTTAACCACCTTCAGCGTGCCCAAGTACGCCATCGTCGCGAGACCTGCCAGGATGCTCCTCGATAGTATGGGTGGCTGCGGGGGAGCGAAATCTTGCTCAGGCCCGAGCTCATCGTCCGCCAGAGCTTGCCGCACATATCGATCGTCTGGAACGAACACAGGGGGAGAAGATACATGAGCTCCGAAGAACTGCGTTTCGGTATATTGGGATGCGGCGTGATCGGTCCGCACCACGCGAAGTCCATAGCCGGCCTAAAGAGCGCGGAGCTCGTGGCAGTGGCGGATGTCGTCCCCGAACGAGCCGAGGAGCTGGCGGGTGAGTACGGGTGCGCGCATTACGCTAGCCTCGAAGAGATGTTGGCGGGTGTGGATCTCGACGCCGTGTGCGTCTGCACCCCCAGTGGCATGCACGCCGATGGTGCCATAACGGCGCTCGAGGCCGGCAAGCACGTCGTCATCGAGAAGCCCGTCGACGTGACGCTAGAGGCGGCGGACCGCCTGATCGAGGTACAGGGTGCCACGGGCGGGAGGGTCGCCGTCGTAAGCCAGCACCGCTTCGACGCTGCCACGCAGGCCGTTCACGAGGCGCTCGCCAGAGGAGAGTTCGGCCGCCTGACCTCGGGATCCGCCGACGTGCGGTGGTGGAGGTCGCAGTCTTACTACGACTCGGGCGGCTGGCGAGGAACCTGGGAGTTGGATGGCGGGGGAGTCTTGATCAACCAGGCCATACATAGCATCGACCTCCTGCAGTGGTTGATGGGCCGGGTAGTCGAAGTTACCGCCTACACGGGGCTTATCGCCCACGAGAGGATAGAGGTCGAAGACACGGCGGTAGCCATCGTGAAATTCGCGAACGGCGCCTTCGGCACCATAGTGGCGACGACGGCGGCATATCCGGGACTAACCACCAGGATAGCCGTGCACGGCGATCGGGGATCGGCCATTATCGACGACGATGAACTGACCTACTTCCACGCCGCCCGCGAGGGACAGGAGGGAGATGCCTACGGCGCGGGCGGAGGTGAAAACCAGGCCGAACTGGTCATGCAGCCCTACGACGATGCGCCATCCGGACCCGGCGCCGGTGCAGACCCTGGCAGCCTCTCCATGGCGCATCGCGACCAGATACACGACTTCATCGAGGCCATAAGAGAGGACCGCGAGCCGCTGGTAAACCTCCAGGAAGGACGCCGGCCGCTCGCCGTAGTACAGGGGATCTACGAGTCTGCCCGTACCGGCGGGCCCGTACGTATCGAGGAATAGATCGAGCCGGGGCGGACCGCGAGGGAACCGCTCCCACGAAAGGGGTTATGACACGTGTGGACCTTGACGGGTTTCGCAGATGAGATCTCCGCCGATCTGGAGGAGCAACTGGAGACACTCGCGCAGGAGTCCATGGGCTACATGGAGTTGCGCAGCGTATGGAACACCAACGTGCTCGACCTGACCGATGATGAACTGGAGAGGGTAAAGTCCTCGACCGCACAGCGCGGTATCAGGATATCTTCCATCGGCTCGCCGATCGGTAAAGTCCCCGTGACAAACCCGTTCGGGCCGCACCTGGAGCGTTTCAGGCGCGCGCTGTACGCCGCCGACGTCATGGGTGCGCCTTACATTCGCATCTTTTCGTTCTTTATTCCCGAAGGTGAGGAGCCTGAGCAATATCGGGAAGAAGTGATCGACCGGTTGGGGATCATGGCCGGCGAGGCGGAGGATTCCGGGGTCACGCTCCTGCACGAGAACGAAAAGGAGATCTACGGCGACATCCCGAGCCGTTGCCTGGACATACTCGCTGGTGTAGGCTCGCCCGCCCTACGGGCCGCGTGGGATGCCGCCAACTTCGTGCAGTGTGGCATCAGCCCGTACAAAGAAGGATACGCATCGTTGCGGCCCTATATCGAGTACGTGCACGTAAAGGATGCCCTCTCCGGCTCGGACACGGTCGTTCCGGCGGGTGAGGGGGACGGGCAGTGGCCCGAGACCCTCTCTGCGCTACGTCGCTCCGGCTTCGACGGTTTTTTCTCGCTGGAACCGCATCTGGCATCCGCGGGAACCTACTCGGGTTTCAGCGGCCCAGAGTTGTTTCGCAAAGCCACCGGAGCCTTCAAGGAGCTCCTCCGCAGTCAGGGCATCGAATGGGCCTGACCGGGAACACGCCCACCGCGCTGCTCGCCCTGAACGGCCTCGGCGTACGCCCAAACTCGGCCGTCTCCGTCGAGGGCATGGAAGTCGGCCTGGTCGAAGAGGACCGAAAGATTGCCGTCCTTGTCCCTGGGGGATCTCGGGTGTTCTCCGACTTCGAAGGGGAGAGCAGCGCTGTCGGCGATCGTACGCTCGTGCTCGGCCCGACGAACGCTGCGAACCTGGATGTCCTGCGCGGCCTGCTCCCGTGGTTGCGCCCGCGGCCGCTCGGCACGCGTACCTCTGCGGGCTTCGGCGACAGGCTTGGCCCCGCCACCCCCGGCCACGTCAGGGCCCTGCGCGCCGCCGGAGGAGGGCTCGCGCCCATCTTCGCCCAGCAGTCCATAAGAGAGATGGAGCGTACGGGCAGGAGCCCCCGGCAAGTCCTCGACGACGCAACCTGGGGCGTCTTCGCCGAAGGCTGGCAGGAGGGCTTCGGGGCCGACGCCGACCACCTCAAGACCGCCGAAGATGTGGACGCCTGCGTCTCCGCAGGTTACACCTTCTTCACTTTCGATCCCGGCGAGTACGTCGAGGACGGGGCTGAAGCCGCCAGCGCCTCGGACCTGCGTGCAGCTTTGGACAACCTGCCGTGGCAGGATCTCGAAGATGCTCCGGGCGATCTGAGGAGGCGCTATCTCGGCGAAACATTCGAAGTCGAAGGGCACGGGGTCCCCTTAGACGATGCCTCCCTGGTACGAGCGGCCGTCAAGTACGGGGCCGCCGTGGCCCACGTGGCGCGTCTCCACCGCCACCTCCAGGTTGCGATGGGGGAGGGGGACTTCGAGGTCGAGGTATCCGTGGACGAGACAGAGAGCCCCACGACCCACGCCCAGCACGTCTACATCGCTACGGAGCTTCAGCGTCTCGGGGTCAGGTGGGTGAGCCTGGCCCCTCGCTACGTCGGACGCTTCGAGAAGGGCGTAGACTACATAGGCGACGTCGCGGAATTCGAGGAGGACATCGAGGTCCACGCCGCCATCTCCCGCACCGTCTCGCCCGACGGGCCGTACAAGCTTAGCCTGCACTCCGGCTCGGACAAATTCTCCGTCTACCCAGCCTTCGCAAGGCAGACCAGGGGACTCGCCCACCTCAAGACGGCGGGCACGAGCTACCTGGAGGCCCTGCGCACCGCTGCAGCGCTCGACCCCGGCCTGTTCCGCGAGATCTACGAACTCTCCCGCGCGCGCTACGAGGAGGACAGGGCGAGCTACCACGTCTGCGCGAGTCTGGAGCAGGCCGCCAAGCCAGAGGCCGTGCCGGATGAGGAGCTTCCCGCTCTGCTCGAACGCTTCGACGAGCGTCAGATCCTGCACGTTACCTTCGGGTCGGTGCTCAAGGAGGCACACTTCCGCGACCATCTCCTGGGGCTGCTGCGCGAGCATCCCGAAAACTACGCCGGCGGTCTCGAAAAGCATTTCTTGCGACACCTCGAGCCCTTTGCGAACGGAGGAGGCCAATGAGCAAGCCCTGGACGCTCGACCCCGACAGGCTCTTCGACCCGAACCCGGCCCGGCGTACGTTGGCCAGGAGCCTCTACAAAGAAGTCGAGGGTCTCCCGATAGTCGGGCCGCACGGCCACGTGCCCCCGGCGCTGCTCGCGGACCCGGACGCCACCCTCGGTACGCCGGCCGAACTGTTCATCATTCCCGACCACTACGTCTTCAGGATGCTCTACAGCCAGGGAGTCCCGATGGAAGACCTGGGTGTTCCCACGGTCGACGGCACCCCCGTCGAGACGGACCACAGGCACGTCTGGCAGCGCTTCTGCGAGAACTTCCACCTCTTCCGCGCTACTCCGACCGGCCTCTGGCTCTCCGCCGAGCTCACAGGCGTCTTCGGCGTCACCGAGAGACCGTCGGCAGAGAACGCGCAGAACATCTACGACCATCTCCAGGAAAAGCTGGCCAGTCCCGAGTACGCGCCGCGCGCCCTCTTCGAAAAGTTCGGCGTAGAGATCCTGTGCACGACGGACGCCGCCACTGACACGCTGGAGCATCATCAGGCGTTGCGCGCCGAGGGTTGGGGCGGCAGGGTGAGGCCAACTTTCAGGCCCGACGCCGTGACAGACATCTCTACACCGGGCTGGCGAGAGAACATAGACCTCCTCTCCCAGGCCTCCGGCATCGACATCGTCGACTACCGCTCCTTTTTGGAGGCCCTTCAGGAGCGGCGGTCCTACTTCAAGGAGATGGGGGCGGTCGCAACGGACCACAGCGCGACCACCCCGCACACCGAGCGTCTCTCAGAGACAGAAGCGGAGGATATCTTCGCCCGTGCACGCTCGGGAGAGTCCAGCTGTGAGGACGTCGCCAGGTTCACGGCCAACGCCCTCGTCGAGATGGCCGCGATGAGCGTCGAGGACGGGCTGGTGATGCAGTTACACGCGGGCAGTCTCCGCAACCACAACAGGGTCGTGCACAGGCGTTTCGGTCCTGACGCCGGGGCTGACATTCCCATAGCGGCCGACTGGACGCGGGGCCTGCAGGCCCTCCTCGACGAGTGGGGGAACGACCCGCGCTTCCGGCTCGTAGTATTCGGCCTCGACGAGGCCGCGTACTCCAGGGAGCTGGCGCCGCTCGCCGGGCACTATCCGGCCCTGCTCCTCGGGGCGCCGTGGTGGTTCTTCGACAGCCCGCTCGGCATGCGGCGCTACCTCGACGCGGTAGTGGAGACGGCAGGACTCTACAATACGGCGGGCTTCAACGACGACACCCGCGCGTTCGCCAGCATTCCCTCCCGCCACGACGTGTGGAGGCGCACAAGTAGCGACTGGTTGGCAGGCATGGTCCTGACCGGCGTCGTCGACGAAGAAGAAGCACCTGACATGGCGCGCGAATTCGCCTGCGGGCTCGCCAAGAGGGCCTACGGGTTCCAAAGAGAGCCCGTGGGTAGGGCGTAAGGAGGAGAAAGGTGGAACAGGTGCAGGATCTCTTCTCCCTCGCGGGGAAGGTCGCCGTCGTCACCGGCGCGACAGGTGTACTCGGCTCCGAGATGGCCCGCTCCCTTGCACAGAGTGGCGCCAGGGTGGCAGTGCTCGGCCGTCGCGAGGAGAGGGCCAACCGGGTGGCGCAAGAGATAGAAGTGGCCGGTGGGCAGTCGCTCCCCCTACCCGCCGACGTGCTCGATACCGGCCAGCTCAGAAGCGCCAGGGACGCCCTGCTCGAGCGCTGGGGCCGGGTGGATATACTCGTAAACGCCGCCGGCGGGAACGTACCCGGGGCCACGCTCAGCGACAAAGTCGGTGTCTTCGAGTTGCCTGAGAAGGCCCTGCGGCAGGTGATGGACCTCAACTTCCTGGGAACCCTGCTCCCCTGCCAGATCTTCGGGGCTGCCATGGTCGAAGGCACCGGGGAACCCGAGGGCTGTATCGTGAACATCTCTTCCATGGCCGCTTCCAAGACCCTGACCAACGTGGTCGGTTACTCGGCCGCCAAGGCCGCCGTCGACAACCTCACCCGCTGGCTCGCCGTAGAGCTCGCGCGCAGCTACGGCCCTGGCCTCAGGGTCAACGCCATAGCCCCAGGCTTCTTCATAGGGGAGCAGAACAGGAACCTGTTGCTCGACGAGGACGGTAGTCCCTCAAAGAGGGGACAGACCATCATAGAGCACACCCCTGCGGGGCGCTTCGGTGAACCCCACGAGTTGGCAGGGACCCTGATCTGGCTCTGCAGCCCGGCCTCCGCCTTCGTTAACGGGATCGTCGTGCCCGTAGACGGAGGCTTCTCCGCATTCAGCGGAGTGTAGGTCAGCATGTCAGCTAGTCAGCACGCTTCGGGCCTTTGCAGGCCCTCGCTTGTCAGCACTTCAGCTAGTGCCTTTCCAGCGTCGCCCTGCCGCGCACGAGGAACCGCTGCTCGGGACGGTCAGGTTCGACGCAGGTGGCGACGCACTGGAACGACTGGCTGAAATGCTGACAAGCCTGCGAAGCAGGCGTGCTGACTAGCTGACGAGCGGAGGCCGAAGGGCGGAGCGTGCTAGACTCCCTGTGGATGAGGGAGTTCCAGGCTTACACCAGGGCACGTCAAGGCACGCGCCGGTCCGGTTGGAGGATTTGGGCGTTGCCCTTCGTGCTCATCGCCCTCTTCGTGGGCATCGAGTTCGTCGCCGGCCCGGTCTCGATCCAGAGGCTCACCAGTGCGTCTTCGCCCGATCCTGGCAAGGTCGAGGCCTCCCCTAGTGACTGGGTCGAGAGGATGTTCGGTGGGAGACCAGTATTCGCCAGCGGACCGCTCAACGTGCTCGTTCTCGGCGTGGACACGAGGCCCGACAGCCAGGAGATGGGCAGTCGCACGGATACCATCATGCTCGTGCAGGTGGTGCCGAAGACGGGAAACGTCAAGCTGCTCTCTATACCGCGGGATCTCCTCGTCGAAGTACAGCCGGGAGAATGGGGCAAGATTAACGCCGCCTACAACTACGGCGGCGTAAACGAGACGATCGACGCGCTGGAGAACTACTCGGGCGTACCCGTAGACCATTACGCCGTCGTGGATTTCGAGGGTTTCGAGAGGGTCATCGACGCGATGGGCGGGGTCAGGGTCGATGTAGGAGACGGCCAGTTCCCCGAGAAGTGGCGCATGGGCGAAGACGTGCAGCGGCTCAACGGCCACAAAGCCCTGATCTTCGCCAGGTACAGAGGCACCCCCGGTGCCGACCTCGACCGCATGCAGCGCCAGCGGGAGCTCGTGGGAGCCCTCCGCAGCGAAGCCCTGAGGTGGCACACCGTCAAGACCCTGCCCGAGATCATGGCGGTCATGAACGAGAACATCCAGACCGACCTGGATCTCGACGGAGCAATAACCCTCGGCCAGGTCCTCATCCGCAAGGGTAGACATGCCGAGATGACCTCCCAGCAACTCAACGGCATCCCGGAGACCCTCCCCAACGGAGAGCAAGTCCTTATACCAGACGAGGACGCCAACTACGCTATCCTCGACGAGTTCCGCCAGTAAAGCACTTCAGCGAGTCAGCACGCCTGCTTCGCAGGCTTGTCAGCACTTCATCTTTCGCAGGTGTAAGTCCTTGCTGACAAGCGAAAGCCGAAGGCTCGAGCGTGCTGAAATGCTGACAAGCGCCCGACAGGGCGCGTGCTGACATGCGCGATCAGCTTTCAGCTGACCGCAACGCTTGCGCCTGTAGCGTAAAGGGGCGAAATGCGGGCGGGAAGCGATTGGGTGGCTGCTATAATCCGGCGCAGGTCCTACGGTGAGCGAGAGTGGTGGAATGGTAGACACGCTAGATTTAGGATCTAGTGCCTCACGGCGTGCGGGTTCAAATCCCGCCTCTCGCACATCGCCGCCCGCGTCGGGCCGCACAAGAGGAACTGGAGGGTATGACGGCTAACGTAACGAAACTCGAGGAGAACAAGGTCAGGCTCGACGTCGAGGTGACCCCGGAGACGGTCAGGCGGGGTGTCGAGGCGAAGATCAGGGAACTCGGCCAGCAGGTCAGGGTCCCCGGTTTCCGCCCTGGCAAGGCGCCGCGGCGGGTGATCGAGAACCGGCTCGGGCGTGACTTCATCTACATGGAGGCCCTCCAGGAGCAACTCCCAGGCTGGTACTCGCAGGCCGTCGTCGAGACCGACGTACGCCCCATAGACCGGCCGGAGATCCACTTCGACGACCCCCTGGACGAGGAGGAGGGCTTCAAGTTCTCGGCCACCGTGGAGGTGCGGCCCGAGGCCGTACTCGGAGACTACAAGGGCGTCGAAGTTCCACGGCGCGAGGTGGAGATCTCCGACGAAGACGTCGAGGACAGGATCGAGGAGATGCGGGCCCAGTTCGCCACCCTGGCCGCCGTC
>DATMVF010000068.1:0-10781 GCA_035563475.1 Rubrobacter sp. | reverse complement strand
GCCGAGCGCCTCTACGAGGAGGCCGTAGGAGACGCTACGCGCGAGGTGTCGAGCGAGGAGGTGTCCACCGAGATGCCAGATGGGGAAGCCAACCGATAGGAGCCTCTCCTTCTCCAACACGCGATCGCCGACTCCCTGTAGGAGGGGCTTCGTCGGCCCGAGTATTTCTAGGAAGGCTAGCTTATGCAACAGGATCAAAGTGTTTCCGAGATGGCAACCGAGGTCCTGGCGCGCCAGGCGGGCACCCGGGCCAAACGGACCGGCGAATCGTTGGAAGTAGCCTTGAGAGCCGTTCTCCAAACCGAAGCCGGACGGCGCCTCGAGCGGCTGCGCGAGGGTCCCCATCGCGACGATAGGGCGGAGCAGTGGCAGCCGAGCCTACCGCGGGAGCGGGCCGAGGAGCGCCAACAAGCCCGAATTCGAGAAGAACGTCGCCGGCTCCGGGAAGAAGAGCGTGGCCGAGCCCGCAAAGCTGCCTGGGAATCGTTCATGAGTCAGGAACGGCGGGAGCTCGAGCTGCGCAAGGACGGCCAGCTGGCCGAGTTGCTGGGCGAAGCGTTGGCGGGAGAGCCACCGGCGGCCTTGCGGCGGTTGGCCCGCGAAGACCAGAGACAGGCCGAAGATGGGCTCGTGGCGCTAACGAGCAACGGCAAATTGTTCTACAAACTCGTGGACGAGCTCACAGAAGAGGACATGGCGGCCAGGATCGCAGCTGCCAGGTTGCGGGAGGCGTGGCTCAAGGAGCGGCGGGACGAGTGGCTCGATTGCGGGGGAGGCTCCCGAGGGGAAGGCCGCCTGTAGCAAAACATACTCCTCTGCATTCTCCAGTTCGCGATGAACGAGCGTGCAAGTTCAGGATCGCAAACCGCAGTTCAACTTCATTCGTACACGAGAAGGAGGTTATGCCTGCCGCCCGTTAGTGTTCACTGCGTACCACCATCACGGGGCAGTGGGCGTGGCGAACTACGGCATCGGAGACGCTTCCCATAAGGGCTCGTCGAACTCCACCGCGGCCGCGGCTGCCCATGACTATCAGTCCCGCGCCTATTTCTTCTCCCACAGCCACAATCTCTACGTCGGGGTCACCTTCCCTGAGGTAAGTCCCCACAACTTTCCCCCCGGCTTTTTCGATCTCTCTGGCCTGTCTATTGAGGAGCGCTCTGGCCTCTCCTCCAGGCGGTTCTGGTTCTGTAAAGCGATCACGGTAAGCGTAAGGGACTGGCAAGATGCGGTGAACGTGGATTACGTGCAGTTCCGAGCCGGTTTTTTCGGCCAGATCCACCGCAGTGCAGGCGGCCAAGACCGCCTCCTTCGAACCATCGGTGGCTAGGAGGATCCTTGTCGGGAAAATGCTCATCGACTCCCACCTCTCATCATGCCTCCTACCCCCTAGCCCGTTCGTGCTTGGGATCCCAGAGCGGCATCGAAACCACCTCGGCGGGTACCTCCTCGCCGAACACCTCGACCGCCAGATCCGTACCGGACTCGGCGAGCTCCATGGGAAGGTAGGCGTACGCTATGCTCTTGTTTAACGAGTAACCGCTCCCGCCAGAGGTCACCCGGGAGACGACTTCGCTGGACTTCGATCTGACGGGTTCGTTGCCGAGGGCGACCATGCCTTGGTCGGCGAGTACGAGACAGCGCAGCCGACGCTGTGTGCCCTGAGCCTTTATCTTCTCCAGGGCTTCCTTGCCGATGAAAGGCATCGACTTGTCGAGTTTGACGGCGAAACCGAGCCCCGCCTCGTAAGGGTTGTCCTCAGGAGTGATGTCGGCCGCCCACGCGAGAAAACCCCCCTCCAGACGCATGGACTCGATCGCCCGGTAGCCGGCCGGTACGAGACCGTGGGGTCGCCCGGCCTCGAAGAGCACGTCCCACAAGCGGGTGCCGAACTCCATGGGCGGGTACAGCTCCCAGCCCAATTCCCCCACGTACGTCACGCGTAGCGCAAGACACGGTACCTCCTGGACGGTTATCTCGCGCGCCCTCATATACGGGAAGGCCTCGTTAGAGAGGTCGTCCTGGCATACCGAGGAAAGAATGTCCCGCGCTCGCGGACCCTGAAGGCCGATGCAAGCGAGACTGGACGTTACGTCCCTGATCTGGACGGAGCCGTCGTCCGGTTGGTGTCGGCGGATCCAGTCCATGTCGTGGATTCCGAAGGCCGTTCCGGTGACGATACGGAAGCGCTCATCCTCGAGGCGGGTCACGGTGAAGTCGCACTCGATGCCCCCCCGAGGGTTGAGCATCTGGGTGTAGGTCACTGTGCCGGGCGGTTTGTCTACGTCGTTGTCGCAAAGGCGTTGCAGTAGCGCACAGGCCCCGGGCCCCTCGATCTCGATCTTCGCGAAGGAGGTCTGGTCGAACAACCCGGCACGCTCCCGGGTGGCCAGGTGCTCCGCCGGGATAGCCGTGGACCAGAGCCGTCCGGCCCAGCCCCGTGGACGTAGGCGTTCGTAGGCGGGATCTTCGTTGGATCGGAAGTAGTTCGGCCGTTCCCAACCGGCCTTCTCCCCGAACTCGGCATCCAGGGCCCGTAACCTCTCGTAGGCGGGGGAGAGCCGGAGCCCGCGCGCGCTCCGCGATTCTTCGTTGGGGAAGTGGATGTCGTAGTAGGTGGAGAGCGCCTCGGATGACCGCTCCAGGGTGTATCGGCGGCTGCGGTAATGCTCTCCGAACCGGCGGATGTCCATCTGCCAGACGTCCATGCTCGGTTCGCCCTCGACTATCCACTCGGCCATGATCTGGCCCATGCCTCCGGCGCCGGCTATCCCATGGGCGTTGAACCCCGCCGCCACGAAGAATCCTCGCACGTGCGACTCGCCTAGAATAAACTCGCCGTCCGGGGTGAAGGACTCGGGCCCGTTAGTGAGCTGGACCACTTCGCCATCCCGGATAGCGGGAACCCGGGCGCACGCGGCTTCGAACAGCGGGGAGAACCTGCCCCAGTCAGGCTCGAGGAGCTTGTGGCCGAAGTCCGCAGGGACGCCGTCGAGCGCGAAGGGGGCAGGGTGCCTGCCGTAGCCTCCGGTCATTATGTCGCCCTCGTGGGGGCGAAAGTAGACCAGGTCGTCGGGATCACGCATGGTTGGGAAGTCCGGCGAGATAGGCTCTTCGGGCTTCACGTGCACGTACTGGTGCTGGAACGGGATAAGCGGCACGTTCACCCCGACGAGTTTGCCGATCTCTGGTGCCCAGATGCCCGTTGCGTTGATTACCACCTCAGTCCTGATGACGCCGTGATCTGTGGCAACCTCCTTTACGCGCCCGTTATCGACGGTGATCCCGGTGACCCGCACGTTGGTGTGGATCTTGGCTCCTCTCAAACGAGCTCCTTCGGCCAGGGCCTGGGTGAGGGCGCTCGGGTCGATGTACCCGTCTGTCGGATCGTAAGCGGCGCCCAACACACCCCTCGGATCGAAGAGAGGGAAGAGTTCGAGCGCCTCCTCGGTGCCGATGAGTTCCAGAGGTAGTCCGAACGTTTTCGCACGGCCGACGAGCGTGGTGAGCTCCTCCATTCGGTCGCGCGAGGAGACCAGCCTGAGGCTTCCGACTTCCTTCCAACCGGGGTCGGCGCCGGTCTCCTTCTGCAACCGACGATAGAGTTCCACGCTGTGCATGTTCATTCTGGTCAGCGTCTCGGTGGGCCTGAGTTGTCCGACCAGACCCGCCGAGTGGAAGGTAGTGCCATGCGTGAGCTCGCTCTTCTCGACGAGCACCACGTCTTGCCAGCCTATCCCGGTCAGGTGGTAAGCGATGCTTGCGCCCCCCACCCCACCACCGATGATCACTGCCTGCGCCTCCTCGTTCACCCGTTGCACCTCCCGGCTGTATCTCGGACTCTTGTCGTGAATCACGCGGCTTTACGAGCATCCCCCTTGCGAGGAACGCGCAGTTTACTCCCTCTCCTCGCGCCCGCCGGTAGCGACTTCCTCGACGCTCTCCTCTTCGCCGGCCCTTGACGCTCCGACAGATGGATATTCGTCTTCTCCTATGACGCCTTCTTCGCGATCTCGTCGTTCTAGCTCCAGTGCCGTGGGTACGGCGATCCAGTAGGCCAGCGCAATGGCGATTATTCCTGCTCCGACCTTGCCCAGCATAAGCGGCAGTATCATGTTGGGCTGGAAGTTCGCGGTGAACGCCAGATGGTCCCCCAGGAGGAACGCAGAACAGACTGCGAAGGCTATGCACAGAACCTTGTCCTTCGGTGGTATGCGCCGGATCAGATGATAAAGAGCCAGGATGTTGGCGGCAGCGGCCAGGATCCCGGCGCTCCCCTCGGCGCTGATCCCGAACCTGCGTCCCACCGCACCCAGGGGCTTGGCGAGGTACGTCCTGATCACGTAGACCATTGGGAATGCTCCCGCCAGTGTGATGCCGATGTATCCGGCGATCTCCAGAGCACGGAACTGATCTTCGGCATCCGCGATGATCGGGTCGAATCCCCAGCTACCGAAGACCAGGGAGAAGAACCCGGTGAAGTACTCCACGATGGAGAAGGCCAGGACCAGCTTGATGCCGGTATCCATGGCCTTACCGAACCACATGAAGCCCTTGATCATCGCGTTGGCATAGAAGTACAACCCGAGCGCTATGGCAATCATGATGATGGCCAAGGGAAACAGGTTCGCGAATATCATGCCAAAGGTGAGATCGTTGAGGGCGTAATCCGAGTTGGTGGTGGTGGAGACCTCGTCCCTCACCTGCCCGTTGGTAATCGACAGGATGCTGGTGGTAATAAGGACGCCCAGCGGCACGGTAAGAATGCCAGACATGATCCCGAGGGCCATGTACTTGTGGTCCCTCTGGTCCAACATAGCCAGTCCCACAGGGATGCTGAAGACTATGGTTGCCCCGGCCATATAGCCGACTACCGCCGCCATGATCCAGTTCGCCGTGCTGTTGGCCGTGGCCTCCGCAAGCTGGTAACCGCCCATATCCACAGCTATTACGGTCGTCGAGGCCATCGCCGGGCTCGCCCCCACCAGACCGAAGACCGGGCCAACCACGGCCTTGATAAACTGCGAGAGGTACGGGATCGAAGCCATTATGCCAGCCACCGGGATGAAAATGGGTCCTATGGCGTGCAACCCTTCCTTGAATTCTTTGCCCATTCCATGCTCATCGTCGCGGATAGCCGCGATGGCGCCAGCAACCACGAAAGCCATTATGATGTATACAACTACGTCCCCGATTATCGCCATGGGATCTCCCTCCTTAGCTGCGTAACGCTCTAGCCGAGTGCTGCCGGATACTCTGGCGTTCGGGGGTGCTGTGTGCTCCCTCCAAACCGGCCGTCAGCAACAACGGGCGTCTTCCTGTGCTCAAGTTTTCTTAGCAGCGTCGCGTAGCCACATCGGGTGCCGTTCGTCCTCGGCGTGCTCTCTGCATCTCGCGAAGTGCTGGTTAGCGTAGTCTTCGTAGTCGAAGTCCAGTGTGGAGATAGCCTGCTGCATTACGCCCCACATTGCCTCACGAAAATCCGACATAAGCCGCATGAGCTTCAGCCTTGCTACCCGCGAAGGAGTAACGGCGCCAAAATAGAGCTCCAGTAGCGCTACATCGGCGTCCTCATCGAAATCGTTGTTCACGGAGAGGTTGCCCAGATCGAAGAACACGTCGCCCATGCCCGCATACTCGTAGTCCACGATCATTACCCGGTCGTCGCAGAGCAAGAAGTTTGCGTTGAGCAGATCGTTGTGGCACGGACGTGAAGGGGTAGGTTCTTGCTGGAAGGCCTCCTCGACTTCTCGCGCCCGCTCCAAGAGCCACCAGTAGATCTCCGGTACCTCGACGCCCCTGCTCTCGGCAGATTCCCGATACACCTCCACCACTCTGAAAGGTGAGAACGTTCCCGGAATCTCCGAGCAGCCATGGAACGCCCTTATGGAGCGAACCAGCCGATCTAGCATCGTCCGCTGCCGCAGATCTTCCGGTGGCACGGGTGCGCCCTCTATCCATTCAGTGATGAGGCAACCGTGTTCGGGCAGGAAAGCCACGACTTCCGGGCCCATCCCGGCCGCCGCAGCCGCCTCTATCGCCGAGCGCTCGTTTTCCCGGTTTATCCCCAATGCCTCCGTTTCTTCTCCCGCCAGACGGACGAAGAAAGGTTCCCCGTCCACCCGTACGCAGTAATTGCGGTTGGTGATACCGCCGGAGATGTACTCCGCTTCCACACCGTCCGCGCTCGCCCATGCCGGCATCGAGTTCACGACCTCTTTCAGGGCCGGATCCGAAGTTTCCAAAGTCATCTCCACCTCACCCCGACGACTTCAAACGTCTCGCCCTCTCTCACGAGAGACACCTCGCAGATCTTCACATTTCCACTTGCAGCGACGATTGCGGCGTCCCCGGACTCATAACCGAGTCAACCACTCACGCTTTGCGTATGTCCGAGCGCCCTCGAAGCGCTCATCGTCATCAACACCACCCCCTTCCCCCTGACCTACGGAAGTGGTCTATACCGTTGTGGTATAGATGAGCGTACACAGATGCGCTCATCGTGTCAATTCTTTATGAGATGCTTCACCGAGGTACGGTTCTTGCGCAGGTAGCCGACGTGGAGTGCTACGCCCCGCTGTAGAAGGGCGGGTTCAAACCATCAGGATGCAGGGGCCTCGGTGACGAACAGCAGCCTGTCCCCGCGATACAGATCTCTGGCGAACTCGATCGGTCGCCCATGGGCATCCCAGGTAGTACGGGTAATACGGAGCGCCGGGGCGTCCGGATGGGTAGCGAGCGCTTCGGCGGCCGATGCGTCGAGTTGGGTCACTTCGAGCTTCTGACGCAGGTGTGCGAGTTCGAGGTTACATCTAGTCTGCAGGAGTTCGTATATCGAACCGGTCAGTTCGTTGTCGAGCAGATCCGGGCAATGGCGGGCGGGAAAGTAGGATCTCTCGAGAGCCAGGAGCTCGTTATTGCCGGTACGCACGCGGACAAGCACGTGCACCAGCTCTTCTCCGGTGATCTCCAGGGCCGTCGCCACACTGGCGTCCAGCTCCTCGTTGCTGACCGTACGAGCCTCGATCACTCGAGCTCCGGGCACGATGCCATGGCGCAGGACCCGGTCGCTAAAACCTGCTACCGTTGATAAGTCCAACTCGATCTTCGGACTGGCAACGAAGGTACCCGATCCATTCTTTCGTGCGACATAGCCGCGCTGCACCAGAAGATTTACGGCTGCCCTGGCAGTCATACGAGAGATCCCATACTCGGACGCGAGCTGACGTTCTGACGGGCATCGGCTTCCTGGCCGTAGATCACCATCGTCTATACGCTCGATGAGTGCTTCGGCGACAGCCCGGTAGATCGGAGAAAGCTCCCCCTTGTCCGCAAACAACCCCTTCCGCCTTTCGGTCTATGTTTGTACTAATACGTACTTCATACGCACATTATATAGCCTTGGCTTGGGGCAGAGGGAGTCGCACATACCAGAGTTCGGACGCGCGGTTGCGTTAGACGGTGATCCAGTCACGTTGGCCAGCGTAACGCTTTAGGACGGCCTCTTCCGGTTCGACACCGAGGCCGGGACCGGCGGGTACGGTAACCCGATGCTGCTCGTAGTAGGCGCGCAGATCACCGACGTCTTCGGCCAACATGATCGGTCCGCCCATCTCTACCGTCGCGGCGTTGTGGAGCGCCAGGGCGAGGTGCAGGCCGGCCGCCGATGCCACCGAAGATTCGACCATGGTCCCTATCTGGCAGCCGACTCCTGCGGTCTCAGCGACGGCGTCGAGCGCCAGCGCGGCCAGCAGTCCGCCGCACTTCATCAACTTGATGTTGATCAGGTCGCAAGCCCGCAGTCGAACCGCTTGCAGCGCGTCGTGGGCGTCCAGTACAGCTTCGTCGGCCATCACCTGCACGCCGCCCAACCGGCGCACCTCGGCCATACCTTCGAGGTCGCGCCGGTCGACAGGCTGCTCGACGTACTCGGGATCGTAGGCGGCGATGCCCCTTACGGCGCCGACTGCTGCGCCGGCTGTGCGCCACCCTCCGTTGACATCTATCTTGATCCCGATGTCCGGCCCGACGGCCTCGCGCACGGCCGCAACCCGCCGCACGTCCCCCCTGATGTCGTGGGCGTCTCCGACCTTGAGCTTGACCGTGCGGAATCCTGCCGCGACGAACTGGTTAGCGTCGATGGCCATCGCCTCGGGCGACTTCAGGCTTATGACCCGGGAGATGGACAAGGCTTCCCTAGCGCGCCCGCCTAGAAGCGTCCAGACCGGCAGCCCGGCGACGCGGCCGGCGAGGTCGTGCAGCGCGATGTCGAGCGCGGCCTTCGCAGTCGGCACGCCCACGACCCGCGACTTCAGCAGCCGCATGGCGGTGGAACGATCGAGCGGGTCGTGCCCCAGCAACGCCGGGGCGAGGAGGCGTAGCGTGGCGACGACTCCCTCGAAGGTCTCGCCGGTCACGTGCGGATCTGGGGTCCCCTCTCCCCAGCCGGTCAATCCCTCGTCCGTCTCCAGACGCACCAACACGGTCGCCAAGTCCGGGAACGTGCCGTAAGAGACGACGAACGGCTCGAGCAGGGGCAGCTTTACGGGTACGATCTCTACACCGGTGATTCGCACTGTGCCTCCTCGCATACGTTCGACCGCAGAGAATCAGGTGACGCTACTCACTCTCACTCGAACACGAAATCGCGTTCGAGCACATAGTAACCATAGGGTTCACCGCGCCGACCAGCGAAGCCCGTAATGACGTACCCGGAGGCAAAGGCGGCCTCGAGGTTATCCCTTAGCCTATAGCGCCACTCGCGCGCCCGGGCCGGATCGGAGGACAGGAGACCGTCGAAGTCACCGGGGATGGCGAGGCGGACCCTCCTCTCGGAGGTGCCGGAATCATACTCTGGTAGCGTGGCGAGCGCGCCTGGCTCCAGTGGTCGGTACCTTCCCAGAAGCCTCGACCTCACACGAGCGCTGCGCAGTGGCCAGGTCAAGAGCAGGCGATCGCTTGGCAGACCTCCGTAGAGGCCTTCTGCAAAATGCTCCCCGTACAAGTTCCTGAGGTATTTGCGCGAGTGGGCACCGAGGCGCTCGAGGTTCAGCCGCGCGTTCGCGGCCCGCAGTGGATCGACGGTCCACACGATCTCCTCGAAACCGGCCTGGAAAGCAATGATGGCTTGGAGTCCTTTCAGGGCGAACCCGATGCCACCGCGGTATCCACTCTCCACCGCCATCAGGTCGGAGACCAGACGCGCATGGCCGTCCACGTAACCTCCCCAGCCCGATACGAAGCCCACCAGCTGTTCCCCATCGAAAGCCCCGATTACCTCCCCGCCGGTTTCGTGGACGGCGACGAGGATGCTGGATGAGGCCAGGTCGCGGTCGGTTACGCCGAAGACCGAGCGCTGAAGCCGTTCGGTTTTCTCCAGGTCGAGGCGCGAGCGCAGGCGCATGAAAAGCAGTCGCCGCTCACCGACGGTCTTCCACCACCCTTCCGGGCTACTCTCGAAACCCAAGGTCTCGGGGGCAACGATATCCGACGCAGGCTGCAACCTTATTGTTCCCGTTCGAAACCTCGAGTGACGGGCGCTGCATCCCGGGGACGCACGTCCGCGCCGCGGGGTATGACGAGTACTCCCACCGGCGAACTACGCAAGATCTTGGTCGAGCCCTGGCCATGCACCGACGAACGGCCCGACCTCGATGGCACCAACGAAAGAGACCGTGGATATGCGCCGCCTCTTCGGGAGCTTCTGCAGGTGGGCCCCCTCGACCACGCTCGGCTCCGTAGTCTGATCCGACACATTACTTCTCCTTCCCCAAGGCATATAGTCCCAATAACATTATGATGCCCACCGATCATGCGATGCGCAAGGGACCTGAAGTTCGCCTGTGAATCGTTCTCGATAGTCGAACTTCCGCTGTACGCAGTTCCAGGAAGAACGCATGCGCGCATGTCTCCGTAGCTCCCATGAAGATTCCGGGGCTTATCTCTCCACGGCGGTTTTGCAAGGTTAGGGAGAGGATCGTAAGCTCGAGTTTGCCTGTTCAGCACAACTCGTGGTCGGCTTCCAGGAGAAAACCGATGCTGATCCACCATTCCCGATCTATTATGGGTTCGCCGGTGCTTTCCGAAGGTGCATCCAGAGACCACAACCCGAGAGGAGTCCCCAGTGACGACAGACGAAACCTCCAACACCGCTGGACCGCAAGACTCCTTGCGCGGTTTCCCGCTGCCGGGATCCGCGGCTTCCGTTGTCGCCGTGCCTGCTCCGGGAGACGGACCCGGTTACTGGGCTGGCGCCTCGAGCGCCGCCCTCGACGAGGACGGCACGTTCCTCATCGGCTACCGCCTCCGCCACGGTCACGATGGCGCCGCTGAGACCGTGATCGCGCGTTCCGATGACGGCGAGCGGTTCACCACGGTCGCTACCCTGGAGCAGTCCGAGTTCGGCGCGAAGAGCATGGAACGCCCATCGCTCCTCCGTACCGAGACGGGGAGCTGGCGTCTTTATGTCTGCTGCGCCGACCCTGGAAGTGCCCACTGGTGGATCGAGGCAATCGATGCCGACGAACCGGAAGGGTTCGCAGCGGAGGGTGCCCGCACCATCTTCCCGGGCGATCGCCTCACCGGCGTCAAAGACCCGTTGGCGCAGCGTACGGGCCAGGGATGGCGGGCCTGGATCTGCTGCCACCTCCTCGATCAGCCAGGCGAGGAGGATCGCATGAACACGGCCTACGCCACCAGCGAAGACGGTCTTAGCTGGGAATGGCACGGCGTCGCTCTGGAAGGACGTCCTGGGGCCTGGGACGCCCGTGGTGCTCGCGTCA
>DATMVF010000067.1:0-3967 GCA_035563475.1 Rubrobacter sp. | reverse complement strand
GGCCGCAGGCAGTTTCTCGCGGGGAGCGCACTGGCGTCCGCGGCGTTGCTGCTCGCGGGGTGTAGGCAGGAGGCTGCGCAGCAGGCGAGCCAGGGCGGTGGAGGCGGGTCTGGCGGCAACTTTCCGGATACGCCGGAGTGGAATTTCGTCTTCGTCAACCATGTGACCACCAACCCGTTCTTCGTACCGACCCAGTACGGTATCGAGGACGCGCAGGCTCTACTGGGGACTACGTCACAGTGGACGGGGTCGGAGGAATCAGTTGTCTCGGAGATGGTCGACGCGATGAACACGGCCATCTCGGGCAACGCCGACGGCATAGCCGTCTGCGTCGTAGATCCCGTGGCTTTCAACAAGCCGATCCAGAAAGCTTTGGACAACGACATTCCCGTCATTGCCTACAACGCCAACGGCAAGGGGACGGGGACCAACCCTGCGCTTGCGTATGTGGGCCAGGACCTCTTCCTGTCCGGCGTGGAGATGGGCAAGCGGATCGTCAGCCTCGTCGACGAAGGGCTTGTGGCGCTCTTTATAGCGACGCCTGGTCAGCTCAACATACAGCCGAGGATCGACGGCGCGAAGCAGGCCATAGAGGACTCGGGAGCGAACATAGAGATACAGCAGATCACAACGAGCCCCGAGCTGCCGGAAGAGAGGTCCAGGATCGAAGCCTGGTACAACGGCCACAAGGACGTGGCCGGCATGTTCGCCGTGGACGCGGGGAGCACACAGGGCGTCGCCCAGGTAATGGAGCAATTCGGCCTGCACGAAAAAGGCGTCAGGGCCGGTGGGTACGATCTCCTTCCGGAGACACTCAAGCTCATCAAGGCCGGGCACATGGACTTCACCCTCGACCAGCAGCCCTATCTGCAAGGCTTCTTCCCCGTCATGCAGCTCTACCTTTACAAGATCTCTGGAGGGGTCACGGGACCGGCGGAGACGAACACTGGCCTCGTCTTCATCACGCCCGACACGGTGGACCGCTACCTCGAGACCACGTCGCGTTTCGAGGGGGACTCCGAGGCGCAAAAGATCGTGAAGGCGCCTTCTTAGGTAGCAACCCTCGGGAGGAGGAGACTTGAGCGAGAGCTCCGCACAGGTGAGTACCGGAACGCAGGAGCGCGGTTTCGGAAGCCGGTTGTTGGGCGGGCTCGTCCGGGTAAGGGAGGTGAGCATCCTCATTGTCCTCGTGGGGTTGGCGCTCTACTTCCAGACGGCAAACCCCGCCTTCCTCTCCCCGCAGAACATTCTCTCGCTCGCCCAGTTCGCCGTGCCTTACGTGGTCATCGCGTCCGCGTTGTGTCTGTTGCTCATCTGCGGTGAGATCGACCTCTCCGTAGGCCAGTCTTTCGCGTTCGCGCCCATAGTGATGTACCTGGCCTACGACAAGCTCTTCCTGGTCTTGCCGCTCGCCGTCCTTGTCGGGCTCCTGGCCGTGGCTGTAGTCGGCCTGATCAACGGCCTGATCACCGTCTACCTCGGCGTTTCCTCGCTGATCACCACGCTGGGGATGTTCTTCCTTCTCGCCGGACTCAACGTAACGCTCACCGGCGGCTTCCCCGCGATCACGCCGGAGACGAGCTCCCTCACTCAGGTCCTCGGTGAGTCCTCCTGGGCGGGGACCATCTGGGCCCTGATCATCGTGGCTGTCTTGCAGCTCGTCCTCTCGCGCACCCGGTGGGGGCTGCACACCTACGCCACCGGCGGCAACCCGCTCGGGGCCAGGGAGGCCGGTGTTAGCATCGCACGCATAAAGGTCGGCAACTTCATACTCTGTGGCGTGCTCGGCGGTTTCGTGGGCATCATAGAGGCCTTCCGCATAAACTCCATAGACCCGCTCGCCGGCGGACCAGACATAGTTCTCCTGTGCATCGCCTCTGCGGTCATAGGGGGGACGGCGCTACTGGGTGGGGTGGGGACCGTTACGGGCGCGTTCCTCGGGGCACTGGTGCTTACCATCCTCCGCAACGGCTTCACCCTGCAGGGCATAAGCGCCTACACCTTCAACATCATCCTTGGCGTCGCCATCCTTGTAGCCATGATCCTCAACGTCTACGTCGCGAGATTGCGCGGCGCGGGGAGGGCATGATGGAGAATGGCTCCGCCAACGGCTCGGACTACCTGCGCGTCGAGGGCGTCATCAAGCGCTTCGGGGCGATCTCCGTACTCAAGGGCGTCGACCTGCACGTCGGCGAAGGAGAGGTCCTCGGGCTCATCGGCGACAACGGGGCCGGCAAGAGCACGCTGCTGAAGACCATAACCGGCTTCCACCGTCCCGACGACGGGAGGATCCTGATCGAAGGCGAGGAGGTCAACCTCCGATCCGTCTCCCAGGCGCGCTCTCTGGGCATCCAGACCGTCTACCAGGACCTGGCGCTCGTCAACGAGCTCTCTGTCTTCCACAACATGTTCTTGAACGGCGAGATGACCGTAGGACCATTCCTGAACAACCGCAAGATGAAGGAGAAGACCTCCCAGTACCTTGCAGACATGGGCGTGAACATCCCTTCCATAGACACCGAGGTGGCGAGACTCTCGGGCGGGCAGCGCCAGGCCATAGCCGTCGCGCGCGCGGTCTACTCGGACGCGAAGATGCTGCTCCTGGACGAGCCGCTCGCGGCGATGGGGGCCAAGGAGGGGGCCCTGATCCTGGACCTCATCCAACGCCTCAAAGAGGAGCGGGGCATACCCATGATCCTGATCGTCCACAACTACGCCCAGGTCTTCGACGTCTGTGACCGGGTCAACCTCCTGAGAAACGGCCGCATAGAGTACGACAAGCCGGTCGCCGAGAGCTCCGTCGAAGAGCTCACCGAGCTCGTCGTCTCCGAATACCGCAAAGCCCGAGAGACCGGAAACGGCGGGTAGGGCGTCGCCCTACCCGCCGTTTCCCGCACGGCGCCGTTGGCGCCTTGTCAGCACGCGCCCTGTCGGGCGCTTGTCAGCACATCAGCATGTCAGCTTTCTCTTGCGCAAGTCTTGGCTGAAATGCTGACAAGCCGCTCGGCGAAGCCGGTCGGCGGGCTGACAAGCGAAGGCTAAAAGCCTGAGCGTGCTGACATGCGCGTGTTGGGGAAGGATTAATCCTTCCCCAACACGCCACGAACAAGTAAACTCCGGCCATAGAGACGGCCGAAGGGATAGCAGTGGAGAAACCCGTAGGCTCGGGAAGAACGGCTTACACGGTCATCGGGCTGGTCTTCGCCCTGCTCGTGGGCGGGTATTTCGTCTACCGGGTCAGCGCTGTGGTACTGGCGTTCCTGCTGACGATCCTGCTCTCCATCATACTCAGCGCCCCGGTCAACTACCTCGCCCGGCGGGGGTGGCCCAGGACGTGGGGAGCCTTGACGGTGGTCACGGCGCTGGTGGCAGTGCTCTGGCTCTTCGGTCTCGCGCTGGTCCCCGCCGTCGAGACGCAATCCCGCCAGTTCGCCGAGGCTTTCCCGACGCTCCTGGAAGAAGCCTTCGCCCTGGCCAACCGCCTCCAGAGCTTCTTCGGGCTCGGCACCCAGATCGGACTCGACCCCGAAAGCCTGTCCGGGGTCGCGCGAGAGTTCCTCACAGGAAGCACCGTATCGACGGCCGCAGGGGTTGGGCTGACCGCGGCGACCGTGGTCTCGTTCGGGGTGGTCGTGTTCATCTCCACCATCTACCTGGTCATCAGGCCCGAGCCCTGGGTCAACGGGTTCGTCTCGCTCTTCCCCGCGGAGTGGCGGCAGAGGACGCGAGAGGTGCTTCAGACGCTGTACCACACGGTGCAGCGTTGGTTCCTCGGCCAGCTCGCGGCCATGACCTTCATCGCTGTTTTCTGGGCCATCTCGCTCTCCCTGATCGGGGTGCCTTTCGCGTTGCTCCTCGGCATCTTCAGCGGTTTGATCTCGTTCATCCCCTACCTGGGCGCGCTCATCTCGGTCGTCTTGCCAGTGCTTCTGGCTCTGATCTCAGACCCTTTCTCGACCGTCTGGGT
>DATMVF010000066.1:0-2643 GCA_035563475.1 Rubrobacter sp. | reverse complement strand
ACACTGGTCTGCGCGAGCAGGCCACAATCCTCGACTCGATCCTGGCCCGCGGCGGGGAACCCATCGTCCTCGACGTCCGCGAGCTACTCCTCGACCCACCGGACGTACTGCGCCGGGTCTGCTCCAGGCTCGGCATACCCTTCGACAAAGCGATGCTCTCCTGGCCCGCCGGACCGAAGCCGGAAGACGGCGTGTGGGCCAAGCATTGGTACCATAACGTTCACGCTTCGACCGGCTTTGCGCCCTACCAACCCCGTAAGGACCCGTTCCCGGCCCACCTGAAGCCGCTGTTAGAGGAGTGCCTGCCCCTCTACGAACGGCTACGCGACTACGCCATCGGCGCCTGAGCGGTTAGTTCTGGCGACGGTTGATGAGAATCGGTGAGAGTACGGGTCTGCGCTCGGCGAGGCGGGAGTCTAAGGAGAGAGACTTCGCGGCCGGGCTGAACAGGATCACCACCGAGAAGAGGGCCACGAGGACGTTAATCGTGAGGAATTCGGGGGCGCCGAGGCCCGTTCCCAGCCCCACGCCACCCTGGGAGAGCAGGATCACGGCGCTAAGAGCCACGCTGCCGATCGCGGCGAGGTTGGTAAGCAACCCGAGGATGAGGGCGATGCCGAGCATCAGCTCTCCCACACGCATGAACTGGGCGAAGAGCTCGGCATTAGGAACCACATAGCCCCTCATAAAGCCCTGGAAGAAAGGCGGAGCCTGCGAGACGAACCCCCCTGCCTCCAGGCTCGCCGCGAACTGGCCAGGAAAGCCCGGATTCAAGAGCTTCTCCAGGCCACCGTTGAGCCAGACCGCCCCGATCAAGACGCGCACCAACACCATGCCGTTCACGTGCCAAACTCCTCTCAATGCGGTGTTTGGAAGGGTTGACCCTTCCAAACACCGCGCTAATCAGCTAGTCAGCGTTTCAGCTGGTCAGCTTTCTGTTTGCCGACGGCTCATCGAAGGTAAGGCCGAAGCCTTGGGCACGGCACTGCCAAACTGCTACGCTTCGCTATCCTTCATACGCACCAGAGAGAGTTTAGGATCTAGCCGAAATGCTGACCAGCTGAAGTGCTGATAAGTCGCCTGGAACAGGCGACGTGCTGAAATGCTGACAAGCGACAGCCGGAGGCTGGAGCGTGCTGACAAGCTGAACACAACCGATGCCGGGTGCGCTGCGTATATCAGGGAGACCCGGCGACGACGAGGAGGGAGTCTTGGAGAGGATTTCGCGCGAGAGGTTCATCCGGCTAGGCAGCGCGCTCGGAGTGGGCGCGGCCTGCGCCTCGCTGGTCGCCTGCGGAGGAGGCGCAAGCAGCTCTGGAGGTTCGGGCGGCGGGAACGGTGGCGGCGGGGACTCGGGTGGCGGTGGCACGAAGAAGTCGTCCGGCGGTGGGGCCAAGGCGGGTGGAACGGCCATCGTGAGCGAGTCGGAGGTCGCGCCAGGGAGTGCCCACAAGTTCGAGGACTCGGGGAATCCCGCTGTCCTGGTCCACCTTGACAACGGGGAGTTCGTGGCATACTCGGCGGTCTGCACGCACCAGGGCTGCGACGTGGCCTACAAGGACGGCAATCTCGCCTGCCCGTGCCACGGATCGATCTTCGATCCGGCAGATGGCGCCGCGGTAGTTGCTGGCCCGGCCCAGAGGCCGCTGCCCGAGATCCCGGTGAAGGTCGAGGGCGGCGAAGTGGTAAGGGCCTGAGAGCAGCGAGCTAGAGACCCCAGGGCGGTCCCACCTTCCCGGCAAGACGTTCTCTGTCCACCGAAAAGCTGACGGCTGATGGCTGACCGCTGAAAGCTAAAGTAAAATGCTCCCATGGACAGGGGCGAGGAGATCATCGGGCTCAACGGGGCGGCGGCCGTTCTCGACGTCCCGCCCGAGACGGTCAGGCGCTTCGCGCAGGAGGGAAGGCTTCGCCCCGAGGGCGGGGAGGAAGGAGGGTACGTCTTCCAACTCGAGGATGTCCTCGGGCTCGCGCGTGAGCTTGGCGCCGAATCCGCGGAGGAGGAGATCTTCGAGGGAGAGGTGATGGGGGACGAGCCCGCCGGCAACTCCAGGCTCCCTGCCGTGCCGTTCGAGCGCTACGAGCGCCTCCTGCAGCAGGGCCAGGACTACAAGACCCGCCTCGAAGAGCGGACCCGCCAGATAGAAGAGATCCGCCAGGAGCGCGACGCGGCGAGGATGGAGATCGACCGCCTCTGGTCCGAGATCGAACGCCTCAACCTCGTGGAGTTCCAACGCGAACTGCAGGAGAAGACCATCTCGACCCTCGAAGAAGAGAAAGCCACGCTACAGGCCGAGCGCGAACGTCTCCTCGAGGAACAGATGAACCTTACGGAGGAAAAGTCGGCCCTCTCCGAAGACCGGGTCCGCCTCGAAGCCGAGCTCAACGCCATGAAGAACCGCGGCTTCTGGGCCCGCCTCTTCGGCGGCTGAAGAATCTTATGGGGAAGGATGGGGGATGACATTCTCGGCTCTCTTCAAGATGTGGGCGACGGTGCTGGCAGCAGTTCTCGCCGCGACCCTACTCTCTGCGGCTGCTTTTACCCCTGGCGCGGGGGCGCAGGAGACCGGTTGCAAGGGACAAGTGGTCCTGGACGCAGGCCACGGGGGAACGGACTCAGGAGCGGTAAACACCAGATACGGC
>DATMVF010000065.1:0-2115 GCA_035563475.1 Rubrobacter sp. | reverse complement strand
TCCTACGCCGATGCAGGGACCGCAGACGGGCTCGAGCATGCGCGCGCCAGCGGCGACAAGGTCTTGGTAGACGCCACTCCTCGAAATGGTGTCCAGGATCTGGCGCGACCCCGGCGTGACGGTCATCTCTACGCGGGGATGCACGATGTTCTCCCGCAGGATGGCCGCGGCGGTGGCGAGGTCTTCGTAGGAAGAGTTCACCGAGGAGCCGACGCACACCTGGACCGTCTGCGTGCCGGCGACCTCGCAAACCGGCACCACGTTGCCCGGAGAGGACGGTTCCGCGATCAGCGGCTCGAGCTGCGAGAGCTCGATCACTTCGTTTTCGTCGTAAGAGGCCTTGGGGTCTGCGGCGAGCGGGACGTAGTCCTCCTCGCGCCTCTGGGCGGCGAGCCACTCGCTCGTCTGCGCGTCGCTCGGGAAGACGGCGGCGGTGGCTCCAATCTCCGTGATCATGTTGCAGATCGTACCCCGATCCGTCACCGAAAGAGTAGAAACACCCTCCCCCGTGAACTCGAAGACCCGTCCCACGCCCCCGCGTACCCCGTAGCGTCTCAAGAGCTCGAGGATTATGTCCTTCGACTGCACCCAGTTGGGCAACTCTCCGCGCAGCTCGACGCCCACGACCTTCGGGCACTCCAGAGAGAAGCCGTACCCCGCCATGGCGACGGCGACGTCTAGACCCCCAGCCCCGACGGCGAACATACCGACCGCGCCAGCCATGGTGGAGTGCGAGTCGGCGCCTACCAGGAGCTCGCCGGGTCTGGCGAAACGTTCGAGGTGGACGTAGTGGGAGATCCCATTGCCGGGGCGGGAGTATTGGATGCCGTAGCGGGACGAGAAAGACTGCAGGAAGCGATGCTCGTCCATGTTCTTGTCGTCGATCTGCAAGACGTTGTGATCAACGTACATCACCGCGAGGGGGACGGCGACGTTATCTGCTCCGAGCGCCTCGAACTGGAGGGCGGTCATAGAGCCAGTGGCGTCCTCGATCAGGATCTGGTCCACGATGAGATCCATCTCCTCCCCGGGGACGAGGTTGCCTTCTAGCAGATGGTCGCCCAGCAGCTTCCGGGTAAGATTGCGCGGCGCGCTCATGTTCGCCTCCTGTCTGTATGCAACAAGGTACAGACGGTATAGTTAGAATGATCGGCTGGAGAGTGGGCGACCCGCCACGTACGAGCGAGCACATCTTGCGCATGGATCCTACCCTCGACCTCGAGAGGAGACGCCTCCTCATATCCGCGGCGCTGACCGCGCAGGCCCGGCGGCGCCTGGGAAGCAGCCTCGCTGCCAACCTTAGCGTTGGGAAACTCCTGGATCTCGCCTGCGGGGTGAGCGAGGGAGCGGGCACGATCGAGCGCGCGTACCGTCTCCGCTTCGATCCGCCCTACCCCGGCGTCACGGCCGGACCCCAGAGCGTCGGGGGGACCTCCAGGCTCATGCTCGCGTGCAGCGTCCGCGATCAGGTCGGAACTCCTCTTGGTGTGGTCTTTACCACGCTCATCGCCGGCCGGCCTCCCCAGGTGTCGGTGGCGCCTGCCGGAGCGAGCATTCCCGAAGGTTGGCGGTCGCCGGGGGACTTTCACTGAGACCCCACGCCACTCGACCGGAGTGGCTGATGGTCCCACGACCATTTTGCGAGATCCTTCAAGCGACTAGAGGAACGGCACTCTCTGTTCGGCGGCGTGGAGGGGTACGGGTCGTGCTCCGAGCAACCCGCGGAAAGCGAGCAGGGAGTCCAACAACTCTTCGGGATGGATGTACCTGGTGATGAAGATTATCCGGGACTGGCGGTCCTCGTCGGGCCACTCGCCGAGGTGCTCCGGCGGATGGATTATGTGCTGCACGCCGTTGATGACGACGGGCCCTGCCTCGCCGACGTCAAGCAGTCCCTTGACACGCAACACGTCCTCACCCCGGGCATTCAGCAGCATGCTGAACCAGATTCCGAACGCCGTCCAGTCGATGGCCCCGTCGAACGTCACCGAGACGGAGTGCGTGTCGCCCACGTCGTGAGGATCGCCGGACCCCGCAGTAAAGGCCGCGGGCGCCGCGTGCGTCCCCGCGCCATCCGGACGAAAGAGCTCGTGGACGTCCACCTCGCCGAAAGCC
>DATMVF010000064.1:0-2059 GCA_035563475.1 Rubrobacter sp. | reverse complement strand
CATCCAACACCACCGTCCGATCCAGGGGCACCGGCGCCTGGGCTAAACAGCCGACGATGATCTCGGCGCCTATCGGCTGCCGCGTCCTGTCGTAGTTCCTGGACGTCCGCGTGTAGTTCTCGTAGCTACTCATCTAAACCTCCCTAATGGGCTCGCTTTTCCTCCCAGGAGGGTACACGAGAGCGTTCTTTAGGGCCAGTTAAACCAAGGTTTACCCTCCGTTAACGCTCTTTTTACTCAAGGAACGCTCCTACCCCATATACTACTGGCCGCGGTTTATGATTCTGACGCGTCTACCGTTCTAAGGGAGGAAGTCATCGTATGGCTTTTCGGAGCGTGGGCATCAACCTGCCGCTTCTGCATCTGGACGGCGCCTCCAGGCTCGCCGGAGACCTGGAGGCCCTGAAGGGGGCCGGGCCGGATTTTGTGGAGCTCTGGCCGCATCACTTAGGGGTCATCCTCGGGGGCGAACTGGACCCAACATGCTTACGGAGTGTTGAGGAGACGTTGCTAGAGGCGGATCTGGCCTACACCGTGCATGCCCCGCTGGAGATCAACCTCATGGACCTGAACGCCTACGACCTTCAGCGCGACGTCTTGAACGCCAGCATCCGGTTCGCGAACGGCGTCGGCGCGGAGGTGGTGGTCTGCCACGCCGGCCAGCGGGTGGCGGCGCGCGACGCCCGCTTCAACTTCAAGGACCAGCTCGCCGCCGAGCGGTTCGCCCTCAGGGAGGCGGGAGACCTGGCTGGGGAGCTCGGCGTGACCATCGCCGTCGAGAACTACTACCCAGAGCTAACTATCCTTCACGGTACGATCTACGACTACTCCGTCTGGCCCTCGGAGCTGGCGGAGCAGATCGCGGCGGTGGACCATCCCGCGGTCGGCGTCTGCCTGGACGTCGGACACGCGGCCCTGGCGGCGGGCGTCTTCGGCTTCGACTACTTCGAGGAGTGTGCCGCCGCAGCACCCCTCGTTCGCCACATACATCTGCACGACAACCTGGGCAAAACCAATCTCACAGGCGTGCCTCCGGTCTCGGAGCACCCCGTCTACGGGTTGGGGGATCTGCACCTGCCGCCGGGTAGAGGGACCATCCCGCTTCGAGATATATTCTCGCGGGTGGACTTCCCCGAAGATCCCACGTGCTGCGTGGAGCTCTCTCCCGACCTCTGCTCTTCGGCCCCGCAGGCCATTCGGGCCGCCCGCGAGCTCGGAGAACTGGCGGACGCGAATCGGGAGCAAGCAGTCCTCTAAATCACAGACCTGACCTACTTGCGCCTTCGTGCTCACCGCGTGTTTTGGGTTCCGTCGTTACTCCTATAGCCGATGTGGAGGTGGTCTTCGTGGAGCGCCAGCTGGTCGGGGTTCAGGACCCAACCCTCCCCGTACGAGCGGTCCAGGGCCTCCGCCCAGCTCGACGGGCCTATGATCTGGTCGGGCCTCTCTTGAGGGGGGATGCCGGCGAGGGTCTTACCGACGTTCAGGACGCTTAAGTTGCCGCCGTTGCCTCGAACGGGTCTGCCGTCCACCCTGCGTATGTCCGCGGCCCTGCCATAGTAGTGCGTGTTCGGTAGACCGCCGGCGTCACCGTAACTATCGGGGATCAGCGGGCCGTCCGGGACGCCCGGCAAGAAGTAGTGGCCTTCCTTGAAAGCGTCGACGCAGATCCGGTGCTCCTCAGCCACGGTCTGCAGGGTGCTCACGAGGCGCGGATCCACGACCCCGGTCTTGAGGTCCCCTATCGCCTTGCGCGAGGCCTCGAAGTTGGAGGTTTCCAGAAGCTCCTTGGCCTCGCCGCTTACGCCTTCGGCGGCCCCCGCACGCCCCGGCGTGCACGGCCCCAAAGCAAGCCTTCCGCCGTCCCCGAAGACGATCAGAGACACCAGGAGGCCGCAAAGCAAGACCGCGACCACAACCCAGGCTGGTCGGGCGCGGCTCGGGCTCTTCTTCACGCGGTACCCTGCTCGACTCCTTCTGGGTTCATACCGCGCCAACGCTCGAAACGCCCTTCAGACCGTTCTCTCGGCGCTGCATACAACGAACACCCGAGTAGTCT
>DATMVF010000063.1:0-16840 GCA_035563475.1 Rubrobacter sp. | reverse complement strand
CGGCGGCTGCGCCGCCTTGTCAGCATGTCAGCCAGGTCTCGCAAGCGCGATAGCTGACATGCTGAAGTGCTGACAAGTCGCCGACCAGAGGGAGGCGGCGTGCTGAAATGCTGACTAGCTGCCGAAGGCAGCGGGCTGACTAGCTTTCATGCGCCAGTCGCTGTAGCCTCCTGTGTGGCGGTGCACTTCGCCTTCGCTGATCTCGACTATGCCGTCGGCGATACGGTCGAGGAAGTAGCGGTCGTGCGAGACGAAGATCACCGTGCCAGGGAACCGTTCCAGCTCGTCTTCGAGGATCTCCAACGAGTCTATGTCGAGGTGGTTGGTCGGCTCGTCGAGGACGAGGCAGTTCGGTTCTCTCAGCATGAGCAGGAGCAATTGCAGCCGGGTTCGCTCTCCCCCGCTCAGGGATGTCACCGGCTCCCTGACCTGCTCGTAGCGGAACAGGAAGCGCCCCAGCAGCTTTACGGCGTCGCCTTCGTAGATTGGTTTCGCGTCCCGCACCAGCCCGAGTGGAGAAGCGCCCGGTGGCGGTTCGTCGTTCTGCGCCAGGTACCCGATGTCTATGGATGGGCCCGCCCAGCGCTCGCCCTCCGTCGGCGGGAGGATGTCGGCGAGGAGCTTCGCGAGCACGCTCTTGCCGGCGCCGTTGGGTCCGACTATCCCGAGACGCTCGCCGCGCGAGACCGTAAGGTCCACCCCGATGAGTACAGGCTCATCGTCGAAGGCAACGCTCACGTCTTGGAGTTCGATCACCTTCCGTCCGCCCCTCACCCTGCCGCGGAACTCCAGCCCTATCTTGCGCCGCTCCAGCACGGGGCGTTCGACTTTGTCCATGCGGTCGATCTGGCGTTGTTTGTTACGGGCCTGCTTGATGTGACGTTCGTTTACGACCAAGCTGGCCCAGAGCTTGAAGCGCCGGATGGCCTCTTCGAGCCGCGCTATCTCCTTCTGCTGGGCGACGTAGAGCTGCTGCTGTCGTTTGAGCTTGAGCTCGCGCGCCACGGTATATGCCGAGTAGTTGCCGGGCCACGAGGTGATCCTCCCGTCTTCCAGCTCGGCGATCTCCTCGACCGTCTCGTCCAGCAGGTAGCGGTCGTGGGAGACGATGACGACGGCGCCGTCGAACGTGCGGACGATCGCCTCAAGACGCTCCCTGCGCCCGGCGTCGAGGTGAGATTCTGGCTCGTCGAGGAGCAAGACGTCGGGACGCCGCGCGAGGCAGGCGGCCAGGACCGCCAGCTTACGCTGCCCGCCGCTCAGGTCACTCATCGGACGGTAGATGTCGTCATCACCGAGACCCAGCGACCTGAGGTAGCCGCGTGCCTCGCCCACAAAGCCGGGGCCACCGAGCTCCGTGAAGCGGCGCAACAGCCGGTCCTGGCGCTCCAATACCCGCTGCATGCGGCGCAGGTCGGACGCCACCCCGGGCGAGCCGAGCTGCTCCTCGCAAGCCTGCAGTTCCTCCTGGAGATCCGAGATCTCCGGCCGCGCCGCGCGTACGACCTCCATCGGTGTACGTTCGTCGCCCTCGATGTGCTGGGGCAGAGTGGCGACGCTCGAGCCCCGACGCCGGATCACCTCCCCACCGTCGACGTCCTCCGCGCCTGCGAGGATGCGAAGCACCGTGGACTTGCCGGCGCCGTTGCCGCCGACGAGCCCGATCCTCGCGCCCGCGTTCACCCTCATCCCCAGACCTCGCAGCACCGCCCTGCCTCCGTAGAACTTCTCCACGGAGCTCAGCCCAATGATGGTCATAAGGACCTCCTGTCTCTAATAAGACGTAGCACTCTCACCGGACTAATGATGACGCCCGTGCAGTATTGGCGCATCACTCAATTGGATGATCTTCGAGATCTCGAGATTCTCGTACGAGACCTTCGACGTACAGGGTGGCCGGGCGTGTGTAGCCTTCGCCCAGGATCCTACCTCGTAAGGCGTCGCGGCTTTCGCGTAACCGTCTCGCTGTCGCCGGTGGCAACAAGGACAGTTCCGCAGGCTCTTCCTCAGCCAAGACGAGCTTCCCGAGGTGATGGATTCTCCGTGGTGGTGATACCAGCCACCTTACGTTCTCGAGATGTTTCTCGTGCAGGGCGACGAGCCGTTCGGGCGGCCCGATCCCGTAGAGCTCAATTCCATAAGCCTCACGCCTCGACTCTGCTTGCAGCTTCTCTTCCTCGAGTTGCACCGCCGGTTCAGAGTCGACGAAGTCGCTCGTCGCGACCTTGCCACCGGACCGTGCCATGACGTGAAGTGCTGCGAGTGCCTCTTGGGCGCTCCTCCCCTTTACGTCCAACTCGTGGAACAAGCCCGAGGAGTAGACGAGGTCGAAGGTGCTTGGGTCGAAAGGCATCCCGAAGAGGTCTGCCGCGAGGAGGCAGACCGGAGCAGCAAGTCCGGCCTCGCCAAGAGAAGCTCTCGTATCATCGACGCGTACCGCATCCATGTCGAAGGCGGTGACGCTACCATTCTCCCCCACACGTTGGCTGAGGCCTTCGATCCAGAGCGGCGAGGAACCTCCTGCGTAGAGCACGTCTAGACCGCTGATGTCCCCGAGGAGGTCGAGTTCACGGTCGCAGAAGGCGATGAGGTCGTCTTCTAGCTCCTCGCGCTCTTCCGGCGTCAGGTGGTCTCCTTTGTATAATCTCTGTGCCATGAAGGTGATTGTCGCAAGTGATCTCGTAAAGTACCACGGTGGAGATCTGAAGGTCCTCTCCGGCGCGACGCTCTCGGTCGAGGCCGGGGAGAAGATCGGGCTGGTCGGGCGCAACGGCGCCGGCAAGACGACCCTCCTGGACCTTCTGGCAGGACACTCGGAACCCGATTCTGGCTCGGTGGAGCATCCTGGCGGCGCGAAGGTCGGGATGACGGCCCAGAAGCTCTATCTGGGAGAACGGGGCGTCCTCACTTTGGAAGAGGAGATCATCTCCGCTTTCGAGCCTTTGATGGCCCGCGAGAAGGAGCTCGAGGAGCTTGGAACACGCCTCTCCGAAGACCCATCGAACACGCTCATTGAGCGTTACGGCAGGCTTCAGAGCGAGTTCGAGCGGGACGGTGGCTACGAGTACCGCGCCCGGGCGGCCTCGACCATCACTTCTCTGGGCTTCTCGCCCGAAGACTGGAAGCGTCCCGTGGGCTCGTTCTCTGGTGGCGAGCAGAGCCGCATCGCCCTGGCCCGCCTGCTGATGGAGGAGCCGGACCTCATCCTCCTCGACGAGCCGACCAACCACCTCGATTTGCGAGCCATAGAGTGGCTGGAGGCCTTCGTCAAGGGCGCGAGAAGCGCCGTCCTCGTCGTCTCCCACGACCGCTACTTCCTCGACGCCGTCGCCGGTTCGATCCTGGATCTCGAAGATGGCCGTCTCACCCGCTACCCCGGCAACTACAGCAAGTACGTGGCCGAGAAACGGTCCCGCGAGGAGCAACTCGCCCGCAAGGCGAAGGCCAACGCCGAACGCAGGGCGCAACTGGAACGCTTTGTCGAGAAGAACCGGGCCAAGGCGAGCAAGGCCAGCCAGGCCAAGAGCAAGCAGAAGCTACTCGACAGGATGGAGCAGATAGAGGACCCCAGGAGATCCTCCAAGAACGTCAAGGTCTACCTCGGCGGGGAGACCGTGCGGGCCGGGCGAGTCGTGCTGGAGATGGAGGACGTGCGCTACGCCCATGATGACGCTGAGGAGCCGCTCCTGGAAGGTCTCGACCTGGTCATCGAGCGGGGGGAGAGGGTGGCCCTGCTCGGTCCCAACGGGACGGGGAAGAGCACGATCATGCGCCTAGCCACCGGGGAACTCTCCCCCCAGAGGGGCACGGTAAGGCCTGGCAACAACGTTACGCTCGCCTACCAGGACCAGCAGTTGGCCCGCCTCGACGACTCCAAGACCGTCCTTGGGGAGGCGATGGAAGCCACGGGATTCGACGCGCCCGAGGCCCGGGATCTTCTCGGCGCCTTCCTGTTCTCCGGCGAGGATGTCTTCAAGAAGGTGAGGTCCCTCTCCGGCGGCGAGAGGAACCGTCTGAGCCTGGCCGAGATCGTGGTGAGCGGTGCGAATATGCTCCTGCTCGACGAGCCCACCAACAACCTCGACATCCCCGCCCGCGAGGCCCTGGAAGACGCGCTCCTGGAGTACAGGGGCACGATGTTCTTCATCTCCCACGACCGCTACTTCCTCCGCAAGCTGGCTACCAGGGTCGTTGATCTGGAAGGCAGGAGACTCAGGAATTACCTCGGTGGCTACGATTACTACCGCTCCCACCGCAGGCTCGATGAGGGCTCGAAGGGCACCAAGGGCCGCCAGCGCCGGCGCATCAGGCCCGGCCAGAGCAAAGATCAAAGCGTCCTCGCCACCCGCCTCGTCGCCGTGGAGGGCGAGATCGACGCGACCGAGCGCCGCGTGGCCCGCCTCGAAAAGGAACTGGCCACCTCAGAGCTCTACTCCGACGGCAAACGCTCCCGCGAGATCGTCACCGAACACCGCGAATTGAAAGGTGCTCTCGACAGACTATACGCCGACTGGGAGGCGCTACTCGAAGAGACGGAACAAAGCTAGTCAGCACGCTGCCGCTGGCAGCTTGTCAGCACGCTCTGGCTTTTAGCCTTCGCTCGTCAGCATTTCAGCACTTCAGCAAGTCGCGTCGTGGCCTCATCATGAGCGTAGGACCCGACTGCCGCTGGTAGTGGTTCGTTGTGCGCTGCCAGGCGAGGCCGGAACGGGAGAAGCTGACTTGCTGACAAGCGAGGGCCTGCTAAGGCCCGAAGCGTGCTGACAAGGCGCCAAAGGCGCCGGGCTGACCAGCTAAGGAAGTCGGGACGAGAGGATTTGAACCTCCGACCTCCTCGTCCCGAACGAGGCGCGCTACCAGGCTGCGCTACGTCCCGACTGAAGCGAATATTATACCAGCAGGCTACTCGCTGTCAGCGGTTAAGCTTGTCAGCACGCTCCGGCTTCGCCAAGCGACTTGTCAGCATTTCGGCCTGCATGTCCACAGGCCCTAGCTGACTTGCTGACAAGCTAGGGCCTGCTAAGGCCCGAAGCGTGCTGAGCTGCTGACAAGCGCCCGACAGGGCGCGTGCTGAAATGCTGCTACACGGCGATGAATGCTTTGTCGCGGCCGGCGTAGAGTTCGAGGGCGCTGGCTATGGCTTCGGCGACGGTCGCTGGATAGTAGGGATCCGAGGCGAGATCTAGCTCTCCCGGATTGGTGAGGTACAGGGGCTCGAGGATCACGGCCGGGATGTTCGTCTCGCGCAGGATCTCGAAAGACCTGCCGAACTCCCCTATATCTCGGGTACCCAGAGCCTGGCTGATGCCTCGTTGCAGATAGGCGGCGGCCATCCTGCCCCTGTGCGACTGGTAGCCCAGCCGACCGAAGTAGTAGGAGGCTGTGCCGGAGGCGGTCGGGGTGGGGTGGGAGGCGTGGTGGATGGAGACGATCATCCTCGCTTTCGAGGAGTTGGCGAGGAAGGCCCTGTCGACCGCCGAGACCTCCTCGTCCCCGCTCCTGGTCAGAAGAACCTCTCTGGCTGGCAGGATCTGGGCCAGCTCTTGCGCCACGGCGAGGTTCAAGTCTGCCTCGGAGATCCCCGTCGGGCTCTCGTACCCCGTATCCCTGCCGCCGTGGGCGGCGTCCACGACTATGGCCCCTGAGAACAGGTCTTCCGTGAAGTAACCTCCGCTCTTGTCGGGGAGCTGGTGGGTGCCGAGGGACTGGGCGGCGAACGTGTTCAGGACCTTGAAGACCGCGGTGTCGACCACCCCGTCATCCTGTAGGCCGGCGTTCCTCTGGAAGTCGCGAACCGCCCTGACGGTACGGGGGTCGAACAGGCCGTTGACGGCGCCGGGGTCGAACCCCAGGTCGTCGAGCATCTGCTGGAGTTCGACGACGTCGGCGCCCCTGAAAGGCGGCTGCCTGAGGTAAAGCAGGCGTCCTCCCGGCCTGTAGCCGGCCTCCACGATCTCGCGCCACGTGATGGGACCGACGAGACCGTCAGCGAGGAGACCGAGGTGCTGCTGGAAGGCCCTCACAGCGAGCTCAGTCCTCTCCCTGAAGACGCCGTCTATGCCCCTGTTTCCCAAATCGAAGCCGAGCGCCTGCAGGCGGGTCTGGAGGTCGACGACCTCCCTTCCCCTATCTCCCCTACGCAGCGTACGCACGTATCCGACCGGTCTCCCCGCTATCCTCGCTCAGTGTTCGCAGCCGGCCAACGCGCGAGCGCCGGGCATAGGTGCCCGGCGCTCCAAAGAGCCGACTCTTGCTCTTTCCTCTAGCTCTCGACTATCCCCAAGATGTCGTCCGCGTCGAGGATCATGTAGTCCTCGCCGTCGAGGCTGATCTCGGTTCCCGAGTACTTGGCGAAGACGATGACGTCGCCCTCGGTGACCTTGACCCCGTTCTCGAACTGGCCGACCGCGACGACCTCGGCGGTCTGCGGCTTCTCCTTGGCCGTGTCGGGCAGCACTATCCCCGAAGCCGTGGTCTCCTCGCGCTCGACGATCTGGACGAGCGCCCGCTCTCCCAAAGGCTTGAACTTCATCCGTTTGACCTCCTTGTGTCTTCGGACTCTTGTACGATGCCCCGCGCGAGACGACCGGGCTCACCCGGCTCCGCGGAGCTTATGCGCCAGAGATTGTAACCGGGAGTGTTGCTCCTGGCAATTACAGGCCGAGCTGTGCCGATAGCTGGTTCTTCGGCAAGGCTCCTACCGCCTGCTGGGTAACCTGCCCCTCTTCGAAACGGGCGATGGTCGGAATGCTCGAGATACTGTAGTTCATCGCTGCCTGAGGGTTGTCGTCCACGTTGACCTTGACGAACGCGACGTCCTCGCGCGACTCGGACATCTCTTCGAGGATCGGGGACACCCGCCGGCAAGGCACGCACCAGGGCGCCCAGAAATCCACTATAACCGGCCTCTCCGACCGCAGAACGTCGCTCTCGAAAGTCGCGTCCGTTACTTCGGCTACCGCCATGATCTCGAACCTCCGTAGTCTCTGGAAGTGAACTTCGCCGAACATTCTAGCACGCCAACGCGGGCTTCTCGGAGCCTCGAAAGCAACCTAGGTCCGGCTCTCCTGGAGGCTAACCGAAGAGATTCCGACCTGCACGGAGTCGGCCAACTCTTCGGCCCTGCGCGCCTCGAAGAGACCTGCGCCGAGGGTCTCGGCGTTGGCGGCGGCGCACCCCGCGGCGAGCCGGACGGCTTCGGCCGGCGCGAGGTTGCGGTGCAGCAGACCGGCGAGGAGTCCGGCCAGGTAGGCGTCGCCGCTCCCTACCGTCGAGACGGCCTCGATCCTGGGCGCGCGCGCCGAGACGGTGCCGTTCTCGGTGCTGAGGTAGGAGAGGCCCTCGGGGGAGGTGATGCAGGCATTCGCGGCCCCGTGCTCGACGAGCCTGGTGAGGCCGAGAGGGAAGTCCCCTTCCTCTATAAAGTCGTAGCCGACGACGCTCTCGGCCTCGTGCTGGTTTGGGCTTACGAGCGAGGGGTTCGCCTTGAGCGCGGACCTGAGCACGGATGGCGGCGAGTCCACAACCGTGTAGATTCCACGCTCTCTCGCGCGCCGCACGAGGCCAACGAGGAAGCTCTCGTCCAGGTTCGGCGGGACGCTGCCGGCAAAGACGACGGCCGTAGCGTACTCCATCAAGTACTCCAGGCGCCTGGAGAACTCCCTGGCCTCGGCGGGAGTAACTTCGGGGCCGTACTCGTTGATCTCGGTCTGAGTACCCGCCATGGGGTCGATGATAGCCGTCGAAGTGCGGGAATATCCTTCTATCTCGACGAGGTCGAACGGGATGGCCGCCTCTGAGAGGCCGTCGCGGATGGCGTCACCATTGCGGCCGCCGGCGAAGCCGGCGGCGAGCACGGGCACGTCCAGGGCCCTCAGTGATCTGGCCACGTTGATGCCCTTTCCGCCGGCCAGCGTCATGCTCTCGGGCGCCCTATGCCTGTGGCCGAGCGTCAGGCTGGGAACGACCAGCGTCCTGGCAACGGCAGCGTTGAGGGTGACGGTTAGTATCATGCCTCTCCCTACCTATCTTCCATTCAAGATTCCCCTCAACGGTATACCATACCCGCTGCCCGCGCGAGGCCCAGAGACTACGAAGTCTCCTACCCTACAACAAGGGCAACGGTAACGGATACAATCTTTATGTCGTGTGTCTCTTCAGACCTGCTTCGGAGGGTTCGTGAAACGTCTGGCCATCGTCGTCTTCGTCGTCGTGGTCGCCGCGTTGTTCTACCGTTCCTTCGGCAGCGCCGAGACCGGTACGGGCTCTCTCACGCTACCCCAACCAGCCCCGAGCGTGGGCGACAGCGCCCCCGCATTCAGGGTGAAGAGCGTGGACGACCGCGTCTTCGAGCTCTCGGATAAAGGTGTCTATGTACTCACCTTCTGGAGCACCTTGAACAAGGACTCGAACGAGGCCGTTTCCGGCTTCGAAGATCTCGCCAGGGAGTACGAGGACGATGAGGCCTCTTTCGCCGTGGTCTACGTCAACAGCGCTCCGAGGGACGACAACGTCCCCTACACGATGCTCCTGGACTCGACGGGAGAGCTTGTCTCCAAGTACAACGTCAAGAGGGTGCCCAGGCTGTTCGTGGTCGAGGACGGTACGATAGCGTACGCCCAGGATTACTATTATGAAGGCTACGAGAACGGTCTCAGGGAGAAAATGGACGAGATCCTCGCGAGTGAGCCGGAGAAGGGCCACCAGAGCGCCCTCCGCGAACAGGAGCCCGATCCATAGCCACGGGCTTACCGGAAGGAGAAGATGAGCAGAGAGAGCGTGGTGCAGATTCTAGGGGTCGTGGTCGCGGCCGCGACGGTGCTGGTGACGGTGCTGGCGGTCGCCCACCTGTTTTAGAGGGTAATGGAAGGTCGACCTTCCATTACCCTCTCAGCTATCAGCCTTCAGCCCTAAGCTTTCAGCTTTTTGTTCGTGAGAGTATGAGCGTTCGATCGCAGCCTGGAGGAAGAAAAGCGGGACTACTAGGGTGAGTTACATTAGTGCTTTGCAGTACCGATCACTACTGTTCTTGCGGATGGCTGAAAGCTGACTGCTGACCGCTCTACAGGTGGGCGCCGGCGAGGTGTAATTCGTCTCGCGCTTTGCGGGCGGCTTCTCTGGCGGCTTCTTTGTAACCCGTGGCCGAACTTTCGTAGGCGTAGAGGATACTGCGGCTGCTGTTGACGAGGACTCCGCCGCCGCGACGATCGAGTAACGGGCGCACGCCGGAGGCGTCACCCCCTTGGGCCCCGTAGCCGGGGGAGAGGAATAGGGTTTCGGGCAGCAATTCTCTCACGCGGCTTCCGATCTCGGGCCGTGTGACCCCCACTACCGCCCCCGCATCGGGGTAGTCGCCGGCCGGGCTCCCAAGCCCGGCAACGAGCCCGGCGACGACCTCGAAGAGCGGCGGGGCCGTGGTCTCCTGAACCTTTCGGGAGGACGGGTTCGAGGTCGCGACGAGCACGAATACGCCACCGCCCAGGTCCTGTCTGCGGGATTCCTCGAGGAATGGGAGCACCGCATCCTCTCCCATGTAAGGGTTGACGGTGACGCAGGTAGCGCTATAGAGACCGAGATGCGCCCCGGCGTAAGCGGTGGCCACGGGGCCGATGTCCCCGCGCTTTACGTCCGCTATCGTCGGCAAGCCGACCTCCGCAGCGGCTTCGATCAGGTCCGCGTAGATCCCCATCCCGGCGGGACCCAGGCGCTCGAAGAACGCCGCCTGCAGCTTTACGGCGGCGACGTAAGGCTCCACCGCCTCCAGGATGCCCCGGCAGAACTTTAGGGTCGCTTCGGCCTCGGGCAGGACGCGCAGTTCTTCCGGAAAGCGCGAGGGTATGGGGTCGAGACCGGCGACGAGAACGCTCCGCTTGCGGCGCGCCGCGTCTACCAGCGCATGCATCGCGCCCTGGTTCGTCGACTGACGGGCGAAAAGAAGGGTGCCGCGGGCTTATCCCCGCGGCACCAAAAACGTTCTTGGGCGGCTACTTGATCTGGTCCTTGAGCGCGTTGCCAGCGGTGAACTTCGGCACCTTGGATGCCGGTATGTTGATCCTCTGCTTGGTCTGCGGGTTGATCCCCTGCCTCGCGTCGCGCTTCTGCACGTAGAATTTGCCGAAGCCCGTGATCTGGACCTGCTCGCCGTTCTTGAGGCTGTCGGTCACGACCTCGGTGAACGCGTCGAAGAACTTCTGTGCGTCGCTCTTGGAGGCGTTCGCCTTGCCGGCGATCTCCTCTATCAATGCCGTCTTGTTCAGCGCCACTACTTCCTCCCTGCTTCGCTTCCACTCCTTCTCCCTCCGGCCTGCCGGAAGGACCTACCAGAGACACTATAGCGCCTCAATTCGGTTTAACTACCCGTAAATCGTCCATTCTAAGCAAGAACCGGAAAGGAAATCCCCCGAGTTTCCCCCCGTCCTCCTCCCTGCGGTCGAGTACTGCTACTATCGTCACGACCTCTACCCCGGTCTCTTCGAGGTTCCTGGCGGCCCGCAAGGCCTGCGTACCAGTGGTAACGACGTCCTCCACGAGGGCTACTCTCTCGCCCTGGTAGAGGTTGCCTTCGATACTGCGTCCGGCGGAGCTGCCATGCTCCTTGGCACTCTTGCGGACGATTACGTAGGGCAACCCTGTGGCGAGGGCCGTGGCGACAACGAGGGGAACGGCACCGAGCTCCACACCGGCGAGCCGCTCTACTCCCCCGGGTATCTCCGCCGCCAGGGCGCCGGCCACGTCGCGCAGGAGGTTCGGTTCGGTCGAGAAGAGGTACTTGTCCACATAGAAGCTGCTGCGCTCCCCGCTGGAGAGCACGAAGTCCCCTTCCAGGAGCGCCGCGTCCCTGATGCGGGGTGCGAGATCAGACACCCGGTTCACCGGTGGTCCTCTCCCTGTGTTCGTGATCCTCCATGGCCTCATCGAAAGGCCCGAAGTCTACCTGCCCGAGGAGCGCGCCGATCTCGCGTGACTCATCCCCCGCACTCTCGAGCCTGGCTTCTATACGTGCGTTGATCTCGGCCAATAGCTCCACGGCCTCGCCCAGGGCCCCTACCAGCTCTTCTTCTGGTACGTCATCGAGAGAGTCGGTGAGCTTCTCGAGCTCGTCGACCTTCGCCTCCAGACCTCCCAGATCGTCCTGCTGCCCTCGATCCTCCATTGGTCCCGGACTATACACCATCCCAACCCCGTCTTCGGCCCCCGGAAGACCCGCGCCCGTCGAGCGCCGCAACCATCGACGAGCGAGGCGCGAAAGGCACCCCGGTCAAGGACACCACAGCCCGCACCTTACCTTCACTTCGTTACCCGGTCTATGGCCTTTATCAGGTCGTTTATCATCTCATCGGAGGCGCCATCCCGCTCGGCCCGCTCCTCGACGAAGTCCTTCAAGAGGACCGTGTTTATTCGCCTGATGGCCGAGAAGATGGCGTTGGTCTGCTGGACGATGTCGGCGTAGGTTACGTCACCCTCCTCGACCATCTTCTCGACCCCCCTGACATGGCCCTCCACGCTCTTGAGCCGGCGTAGCACCTCGCTCTTGGTCTGCCTCTGCAACGCCCTCGCTACCTCCCTCTAATCCCCTATCTCCGCCAGTAGCTCCCTGACCACCGTGGCGTCGTGGAAGGGGATGTCCCCCTCAGGGAGGTGCTGGACCCTCTCGTGTCCCTTGCCGGCCACCACTACGACGTCACCGGCTCTCGCCATCTCCAGCGCGCGCCGGATCGCCTTCCGCCTGTCGAGCTCGATGCTGGTCCGCGAGAGATCGGAGCCGGCCTCGATCTGACTTGCTATCTTCTCGGGATCCTCCGAGTAGGCGTCGTCCGTCGTGATCAGGCTCATGTCGGCGAGAAGCGAGGCTACGCGTCCCATCTTGGGCCGCTTCGCCCCATCCCTATCTCCGGCCGCCCCGAACACGCAGATAACCCGTCCCCTGCTACCGGCTACCCCCCTCGCCACCCGCAAGACGGCATCCAGCCCAACGTCGGTGTGGGCGTAGTCTACGACAACCTCGAACCCGTACTCTCCGGACGCCGCGACCCTCTCGAAGCGTCCGGGCACCTGTCCCATCCCTCGCACCGCGCGCCTCACCGCCGTTTCATCCGTCCCGATTGCGAGCGCGAGGGAGACGGCCCCAGCGACGTTGAGCACGTTGTAGGGTCCGAGCAAGGGCGTCTCGAGCCTGAGGACGCCCTCGGGATGATGTAGCGTGAGGCCGGTCCCGCTCCGGGTCGGCTCGACTTCGGCGATCCTGTAGTCAGCCTCAGCCGTGAGCCCGAACGTACTCACGTTTTCCAGCTCGCCGGCCAGCCTCCTCCCGTAGGCGTCCTCGGCGTTGGCGAGCCTGGGACCTTCCGTCATGTAGAACAGTTCCCGCTTGGCTGCGTAGTAGGCCCCCATCGAGCCGTGGAGATCCAGGTGATCCCTGGTCATGTTGGTGAAGATCGCGCCCGAGAAGCGCGTCCCGGCGATACGCTTCAGGGACACGCCGTGCGAGGAGACTTCCATAACGACCCTGCGGACACCCGACCCTAGCATCGAGGCAAGCGTCCCCTGCACCTCTGTGGCCTCGGGCGTAGTCCGTACCGCGGGACGGCTCTGGCCCCCAGAGATCGTCTCGGCGGTGGTCATCAACCCGCACTCGCCCTCACCGTAGGCTCCCGCGAGGACGGAATGCAAGACGTAGGAGGTCGTGGTCTTGCCGTTGGTGCCCGTAACGCCGTAGACCTCCATGCCCCGCGAAGGATCCCCATTGACCCTCCTGGCCAACATCGCCAGAGCACCCCGCGCGTCCTCCACGACCGCGGTCGGGACGCCGGGAATGTCGTGCTCGGCCACGATGAGGGAGGCCCCGCGACGGACGGCCTCGGGCGCGAACTCCGTCCCGTCACGCTTGAAGCCAGGAATCGCGACGAAGGCGAAGCCAGGCTCTACGCAACGGGAATCATGAGTCACCCCCCTCACGCCCCATACGCCGGAAGGGATCTCCGTCCCGAGATCCCCGGTAAGCTTTGCCCGGTCCAGGATCATGGTCCTAGTTTAACAAGAGCCGTAACGAGAACCTCCTATAGATTTTCTCAAGAGAACACAACACTCCGAAACATGCCCGAAATACCGCTGAAACAGCGCTGAAACCAGTCCCGGTTTTCCGAAAGCGGAAATGTGGTAAAAGAACACACACGAAATAGGTCGAAAAATACGGTGACTCACCATATGTGGTGTGCTACCCTACGCGGGTCATTTTTTACAGGGATTTCACAATGGCGTCGATGTGTATCCGGCTGCCGTCGGTTGGTACACAGAGGCACAGGAGAGGAGATAAATGGCGACGCAGAACTCCATGATGCTGGCGGAGAGGACTGACGAGCTTCTGAATCGGGGGCGAAGTCAGGGCTTTCTCAGCACAGAGGAGGTCGCCAATCTCTTACAGGAGGGGGATCTCTCGGCGGCGGAGGTAGAGGAGTTCTACGCTACGCTGGAGGAAGAAGAGATAACGATCGTGGAGGGTGAGGCGTCCGAGAACGGGGGGAGCAGGACGACGGTGACCGGTGTTGTCCACGTCTCCGAGCCTCCTGCGGTCCAGATCGCCCACGCCGTTGCCACGGGAGATTCCATCAGGATGTACCTCGCGGAGATAGGAAGGGTGCCCCTTCTTACCCACGCTGACGAGATAAGGCTCGCCAAGGGCATCGCCAGGGGATGCAAGAGGTCCAAGGACCGTCTCGTCGAGGCCAACCTGAGGCTGGTCGTCTCCATCGCCAAGAAGTACCGCAACCGGGGTGTCTCGTTTCTGGATTTGATCCAGGAGGGCAACCTCGGGCTGATAAGGGCGGCCGAGAAGTTCGACCACTCCAAGGGCTACAAGTTCTCGACGTATGCGACGTGGTGGATCAGGCAGGCGATAACCCGCGCCATCGCCGACAAGGGGCGGACCATCCGCATCCCCGTTCACATGGTCGAGAAGGTCAACAAGTACCACAGGACCCACAGGCGCATGATCCAGACCCTAGGACGCGAGCCTTCCGAAGAAGAGATCGCGCTCGAGCTGGGCGTTTTCGTGGCGGAGATCCAGAGGCTGCAGGAGATCAGCCAGCGTTCCATAAGCCTCGCCACGCCCGTCGGGGACGATGACTCCTCCGAGCTCGGCGACTTCCTGGAGGACGCCGGCTCCGTGACCCCCACGGACGCCGTCTCCGAATCGCTGCTCAAGGCCCATCTCAGAGAAGCACTCGACGAGCTGCCCGAGAGGGAGCGCCAGATCATCGAGCTCCGCTTCGGGATGAAAGACGACCGTCCTCGCACCCTCGAAGAAGTGGGCCGCGAGTTCGACATCACGCGCGAGCGGGTACGCCAGATCCAGATGAAAACGCTGAACTTGCTCCGCGAGCAACGCCGCACCCAGAACCTGCGCGAGTACCTCAACTAGAGAACCGCTACCCAAGATCGGGGACGCCCTGGACACTTCGGAAGAGCTCCACGCGTTCGTGTGTGACGTGGCCCGCAGGGCGGGTGAGCTTCAGACCTCTCGCTACCATGACCCTGGCGAGGTGAGGGAGAAGGCCCCCAAGGACTTCGTGACCGAGGTGGACCTCCTTTGCGAAGAGCTGATGGTCAACGCCATAGGGGAGCGCTACCCCGACGACGCCATACTCTCCGAGGAGCGGGGCGGGTCGGTCTCCGAAGCCGGGCGCACCTGGCTCCTGGACCCCGTGGACGGTACGGCGAACTACATGAAGGCAAACCCCATTTTCTGCGCCTGCGTCTCTGTTATCGAAGGTGGCACTGTTACCCACGCCGCCGTCGCCGCGCCCCGACTCGGCGACCTTTACCACGCGAGGTCAGGGGGCGGCGCCTACAAGGAGAGTGGTGGCAGAGAGACACCCCTGCGCGTCAGCGACACCAGGAGGCTGGAGTACGCCGTCGCCGGCGCCGACCTCTCCCTGCACGGCGGAAAGCCACAAGACCCAGGGGTGGAGAGAGTGCTTTGCAGGGCCTGGCAACTAAGGGCTCTGGGCAGCGCGGCGATCAGGGGGGCCTGGCTCGCGGCCGGGTACCTGGATGTCTCCGTCGGCACGTACAACACGGCCTGGGATTACGCCCCCACGGTCCTCCTCGTCTCCGAGGCGGGGGGACGCGCCACGGACCTCTCGGGCGAGCCGTGGAGCCTCTCCTCAGATGGTCTCATCGCCACCAACGCCGCCCTGCACGACGAAGTCCTGCAGACACTGCACAGCGGCTGACCACGCTCGACTCTACGTAACTGCGTCGAAACGTTGGCCTATTATTGGCGTCCTCTCCGTCCCGCGATGAGTGCCAGAGACCAGGCAGCGAGGAGCATGGGGACTACGATGCCGAAGGCGGTGCCTATGCCGACCCTGTCGGCCAGGGCTCCCAGGACGAAGGGGGCGACGAGTATGGCGCCGCCTCCTCCGATGGCGAGCCTCGCCGCGGCCGCATCGGTGTTGCCCGGCGCCGCCGCGATGGCCGCCGAGACGCCGAGCGGGTAGACGCCACCGATGCCGAGCCCCGTCAGGAAGAGACCGGCAAGGGCCAGGAGAGTCCCCGGAGAGAGCCAGAACAGCGGGAAACCTAGGAACGCCACGAAGAGGGTCATGGCCAGGAGGACCGCTGGGGGCATCGTGCGCGCCAGGCGGCTGCTCGCGACGCGGCCGGCGAGCATCGCGGCGAAGAAGGCGGTCAGGGAGGTTGCCGCTGCCGGGCGGGTGAGGCCGGTCCCGTCCGCGAGGAAATCCGCGCCCCAGTACCCGATGCACCACTCCGAGGCGACGCCAAGCGCCACGAGCGTCCAGTACGCCCAGTAGAGCGGAGACAGGGTCGGTCCATCGGCCGGCGCATCATCCTTCGCCGCGTTAGGCGGAAGATCCAGGGTCCGGGAGAAGAAGCGGGCGGCGATCATCGCGAGGGCCACCACGGGCAAGATCAGCGCCGCACGCCAGCCAAGCCCCGACGCCGCGGACGCGCCGACCAGGAGCGGGGCGACGATCGCGCATGCGCTCGCCGTGACATTGGACTCGGTGACGGCCACGGCGCTGTACTCACCGTGCCTGTCGGAGAGTACAGCCTGGGAGGTTATGAGTACCAGGGCGCCGCAGATGCCCATGGTGAAGGTCGCGGGTACGGTGCCCCAGACGCTCGGGCTCGAGATCAAGAGTATGGCGCCGGCGGCCACGCCGAATGCCCCGCCCCAGAGGGCTGCGCGTCTCCCCCAGCGGCCCACGAGTCTGTCTCCGAAGAAGCCGAGCACGACGGCGCCGAGGGCGAAGGCGCTGAAATGAAGGCTCGCCGCGGCGTAGCCGAGATCCAGCTCCCTCCTCAGGAAGGGCATGATCGGCCCCAACACCGTCTCCATAAACGCGAAGAAGCCGACCAGGCCATAAGTCATCCAGGTGGCAGCGTCCCTCGCGAAGCCGGCCTGCTTCACGAACTACTCCGGTTCTCTGTACCCACGCCGCTCCTGGGGCGTGGCGAAGACTCGAGGCTGGCTGTCCCCGCGTACGTTCCCGTCCGGTTCGGGAGACGCCGATGATGGAGAAGCGCTCGCCGGGAACTGTTGCGATGTCCGCTCCTGAACCGGGTCCGGCGCGGACGGAGGCTGCTCCTCGGAGGGACCCGGCTCTTCGGGTCTGGTAGTCGTATTCTCCGGGCCTGGGTCTTCTTCCTTCGCGTTTGTGCTCAGCTTTTCTTTGGGCTCTTCCGGCTTTGGCGGGGGCTCGGGCTTGACGTAGGCGCGGCCGTCGGTCTTCACTTCGAGGGGCAGGTCGGGGCTAGGAGTGTCGAACTCCCGAACCGGGTACTTCTGGACGGCGCTCTGCATATAGAGGGACCAGAT
>DATMVF010000062.1:0-12609 GCA_035563475.1 Rubrobacter sp. | reverse complement strand
GCCGAGCTCGACAGGGAGGGCATACTCCGCGTGCGTGGCAGCGGCCTGCCCTGGATAGCGGGCTCGAACACGTTTATCACGGGGCACGCCCTCGGTTTCCCGCGGACCAGGGTGCCCTACGTCTTCTACAACCTCGACAAGATGAAACCAGGCGATGAGATCTTCGTCGAAGACAAGGAAGGCCAAGAATACACGTTCAGGGTCTACGACCTCATGACCGTCGAGCCAAACGACTACTGGGCGACCTACCCTGTAGAGGGCAAGACCGTAGTCTCGCTTCAGAGCTGTACCCCTATACCGACGTTCGAGAACCGCCTCATAGTACGCGCCGAACTGGTGAGCTAGAGTCTCTGCCAAAGGAGTTTGGCACTCCTACGCCCTCATCTTTGTATCTCCAACAGGCGTTTGAGCTGGACCGCGCGGTGGCCAAGGTCCGCATGGTCCAGCCGAGTTGAGTGCCGGAAGACCTTGTGGTAAGCCTCTTTAGTAAGTGTTCCGGAGCCTCCAGTGGGTAGCTAACTCTCTTGGATTTTCTCGGGTTGCGCGATCTTAGTGAAAACCGGCTCGCTTTCTCCCGTAGGTGAAGGCTGGGTCTCCTGGAAGTACTTCGAGGTGGGTGGCATCACTTTCGAGCTTGCCGAAAAGCTCCATACAGAGCCGGGCAAGCCCGGGCTTCGGCTAGGGGAGCTGTTCGCTCATAGAACTCAGAGATGGCCGACGTAGCGCCTCAGATCTTTATGGAGGTTGCGCAAGGGAGAGGTAGGGAAAGCGGGTCGTCAAAGAGGCCAAGCGAGAGACTCGCAACTCGGGCCAAGGACGCCACCGACGGAGGCGGCTCATAGTGTTTATTGCGCAGCGTCGGTGCGGCCGACTTAATCGTCGAGACTACCTACGACGGAAAGGCAGCCACACCGATCTTTACTTGCCCGGAAGTGAACGACCAAAGTCGCCACGCAAACGTCGAGGATATGTAAAGGCAGGACGAAGGAAGCAGTCGGCGCCATCATCGAAGGCGAGAACAAGAGAGCCCAAGGTTATGCCCGGCAGAGGGGTACCACAGCTATGTCAGCCCCGAGTATCCTACTTACCCTTATTCGCTGGAGTGCTTGGAAAAGAGCGCTCTGCGAACTTCGTCTCGATTATTTCTCCGTCTCGGGGGTTTAGGAGGAGTCTTGCTCGAAAAGGATGAGTAAAGTGGCGAGACCTTGTCGTACTTAGAAAGGGGAAGTGCGCGTGGCCAGGAACAGTCAGCCCGAACGCCCGGATGCACCTCAGCGGCCGAGCCTTCCTCTCTACGGCAATTACTGTGGATTCGGCCACGGCGATCCGACCTGGTAGACGCCGCCCATAGACGCCGTGGATCTCGTCTGCCGGGAGCACGATCGGTGCTACAGCCTCTTGGGTGATTTCGACGAGCGGTGCGACCGGAACCTGATCGAGATGATGCCGAACGCCATAGCCATAACCCCCCTCCCCACTGGGCAAACAGGTGGGAGTTCTGACGATGCTGTACTTTTCGCTGGCCGAACGGAACCTCGGACTCGGTGAACACCTCCTCAAGAGAACCTGAGGTAGACCACCGAGAAGGTCGAGGGTGGGTCGTTCTTCTCCACCGCGGGCCCTAGAAGGTATGTTCTTCGGTGTACGCCTGTAAAGGCACGCAAAAGCAGGTTGTCTTGTGCGCCCTTACGAACGTCTTGGGCGTAACCGCATCGGCCCTCTCGTGTCTCTAACGTTACGAAGACACCAATTGAAGAGCGCAGACGAGCCATGGGGAGGTAGGGCAATGGACAAGGCGATGGGCAAGGCCAAGGAGGCCGAGGGCCGCGCCGAGCAGAGAAGAGCCGCGGCCGAAGCAGAAGCCGAGCAGAGGAAGAAGACGAGGCAGGCCGAGGCCGAAGCCAAGCAGGCGGAGAAAGAGCGAGACAGGCAAAGGCTCAAGGACAAGGGCCCCTTGGGCGGCATCACCGACGCGACGGAGCACGTGGGAGGCATCACGGACAAGCTGACCGGCCGCTAGAGCATCTCGTGGCGAAGAGGGACATGGCTCGTGTCCCTCGGAGAGAAGGCGAGCTCTCGGGGCGCGGGGCCAGCGGGAGAGCCCCCGTAGGCTAGACTCGGCGCGATCTAGTAACATACTGAACGACCGGTAGGCTAACGAAGGAGGAAACGCGTGGCTACGGACAAGGACAAAGGGCTCGTGGGAGGAGCCGCAGATATTGTGGGCGGGGCCGCCGATAGCGTGAGGGAGACGACGAGTGCCGGCTTGGGGGGTGGGGGACCTTGGCACTCGGCCAACTCCGACGTCTACCACAACAACCCCAACTGCCAGACCGGCAACAGCATCGCCCCCGAGAACGTCCAAAAGGGGACGGGCGGCAAGACCCTTTGCGAAGAATGCGAGCGGCTCAACAGCGCGGGCGGCCCCGTAGGGAATCTCACCGGCCTCTAGACGCCATAGGAGGGGAAGGCAGCCAGCGACGTGCCAAGCGCTCCACTCACCGGGCCGGGGTCCTTCTTTCGGGGCCTCGGTCTTCGTCGTGGCCGAGAGATTCTTATGCATGGAGAAGACCGTACAAACCGATCGTATCCGCGCAAACAAGACACCCCTCCGCGGTAATGCCTGTCTGGAGGATCCCGGTCCTATGCTGGGCGGTATTCTTTCGTATCTAGTTGAGCCTACTAAGTCAGAGTCAGGCGTAGATCAGAGACTGAACATGCTCTGCGGCAAGTATACCTACTCTGCGAGTAGGTATACCCCTTAGAGTTCGTACCTTTCTTCGGTGACCTCTCCATTCCGGCGGCGTATTCTCGTCACCTTCGCAGACTTTACCTTGCTCTTAGGGCTGCGTTCTACCATCAAGTCTATGGATTTCTCGGGGCGGGTGCCAAGGCTACCTTTGCGACCCTTGCGTCCTCGCCTGCGACGGCGCCTGCGTCCGCGCATCGAGCTTCTCCTTCGTTAGCGGGCAAAAACGACAGGACACAACCATAACTTCTGGGGACAATGCAAGGCAAGTGCGCCCCACGATACGCAGGCTGCTCGGCAACGCGAAGTTGCGCTAAGGTAGGAAGGCACTGTACTGCGCAGGCGTTGGAAGCGCGCAGAGAAAGGGCCAAGGTGCGACCGCGAGGCTCCGGTCTTTCTTGCGCTCCGGTTCAAACATCTGAGGCCACAGGGCAGTTCTCAAGCAGGGCCGCGGACCTATTCTCCAGACCTTCGTAAAAGGTGCTTTCAACCAAATTCGGACGCACAACTGCGAGCACGCTGAAACCCTGCTGGCACGCCTCTTCGCACGTAAAGGTCATAAATACCTCAAGCCATTTTTCGTCCTCACCGAGTACGCTGGTCTGTCGAGATCCGCTGGCACATACGCGGGTTGGCTCGGCGATGAGTGACCTGTTATCGAGCTTGCCCGCAAGGAGGTATTCGGCGTTTGTACGCGCTGATCACGGCTACCGATGATCGCAGGTTCGACCGCGTCGTAGCCTCCGTCAGCCCACGGGGATGGGCCGGGAGGGGTGTGCCAAACAAACGTGCCGAGCTTCACCTGCTGCAGGCATCTGGCGCATAGGAGATGCGCCATGCCGACAGAGGACCGGGGTAATCTGCGATGGATCGGCATGGCTCTAGCCGCGCCGGTCGGCCCGCAGCTCTTCAATCTGGCGATCCACCTCATCGAGGACCGCGCCTACTCCCTCCTCCAACCGTGCCCTACGGTAGTAGGCGAGACTTCTGGACAATCCCCTCGCCTCTTCAAGTAGCACGCGAATATTCCGCAACTCCGAGAGTTGCGACTCTGCCATCTGCCAACCCGAGCCCTGTCTTCTTCTTTCGACCACGAAAGTATTCTACCCCTTGCACGGTCTATTCTCCCTATCATCCAATTGCGTAGAAGTAGCATTGTGCGAACTTCCTCCTGAGGAGGTTCTCTGCAGGCCCCTGAAGTGAACGAGAGGTTATGGAGTGCTCGGAGACGGCGAGCCACGTGTATGTCAGCCGTCAGCAAAGAAGGCTGATAGCGGAATGCTAACCGCGCGGGGTGAGGGAGGGTTAACCCTCCCTCACCCCGCTTCATAGCGTTCTATGGCGTCGTGGGCGGCGTTGATCTCTGCCGTTACGCGTTCGGCGCGGAGGCGCTTCTCCGGATCGGAGAAACGATCCGGGTGGAAGCGCTTGACCAGCTCTCTGCGTTTCCTGTCGACTTCTTCCATGGAAGCGCTGGGGACGAGGCCGAGCCTGTCGTAGGCGGCCAGGACGTTGGGCGGGTATTTCCTGGGAGTGAACGTGGTGGTCGCGGACCGCCATCCCCAGGTCTGTTCCGCGGTCGCCTCCTGTGCTGCGCGGCGTTCCTCCGCCTTGCGCCACTCCTCTGAGGCGCCTCTCCAGGCCGCTTCGAAGGCTCCTCTCAAGGCCTCGCTATGCTCGCGTCCTGTACGGAGCCTTTCGCGGAATCGCTCATCTTCCCGCAGGCTGGAGACGAAACCCTGGGCGAGGCGCCCCAGGCGGCGCGGGATGCTCACTGTTCCTTTTCATCCCCGGGTTCCAGGTAGTCCTCAGAGTCCGAGAGCGGGCCTGGACGGCGGAGAACCTGGGTGTCGTCCTCCTCCTCTTCCACGCCCTCGATGACCTGCGTCTCTTCACCGGCGGTGGGCGGTTCGTCCGTCTCTTCCTGTGGCAGCCCGAAGAAGTCGCGCACCAGGTCTATGTTATCGAGGCCGGCCTCGGCGGAGGAGATCTTTCTCTCCTCTTCGGAGACGCCGAAGTCTCTGGCCTCGCGCGCCTTGCGTATCTGGTCTTCGAGGTTCCGGATCACCTCTTCGGTCTCGTCCTTGAACTGCTGTATACGGTTCTCGCTCAAGTCAATCTCGGAGTTGAGCCTGGACTCCCTGGCCCTGGTCGAGGTCTCCAGCTCGGCGATGTCGATACCGGCCGCCTCTAGCGTCCCACGTACGATGCGCACGGCGGCCGGCCTCGGCACCTCTGGAGGGAGGTTCCTGATGACCTCGGCGGCCCGCTCGACGGTGAACCCGTGCGCCGCCAGGCCCTCCGCCTCTTCAGTCCCCGGCATGCCGATCTCCTCCGAGGAGTAGATGGAGGTCCCGGAGGTCCCCTCGGCCTCCGTGTTCCCCGTGAACACCCTGGAGAAGAAGCTCTGCCGGGCCGTGTTGCGATCCTCGTTCATCTAGTCGATATCCTTTCCGTAGCGGGTAGGCTCTCGACGCGCCGCGTCACCTCATCGAGCCCGTGGCGGAAAAGAGCGACCCGCTCTTTGAGCCGCGCGAGGCCAGGGTCCCCAGATCCGGAGACGATGCTGTCGTCGAGGGCCAACAATTCTCCACGCAGATTACCCAGCAAGCTCTCGGCGCTCTCGAGCTGGGCGTTGATCATGCTGATGCCGCCGAGCACATCGTGGTAGCCCGCGAGTTCCCCGCGGCGCCCCTGGAGCGCGCTCTCGAACGGCGCCCGCATGGGCGATTCCGGCTCCAGGCGCGTGAGATCGTTCTGCAACTCCTGGATACGACCGTGGATAGAATCCCGGTCCACGCTCTCCAGATGCCTCCTCAGCGCCGCCCTCCGGCGCGCCAGACGCGCCGCGCCCTCGATCTCGCCTACGATGGTGAAGATATCCTCGTCCAGTAGCGGCCTGCACTCCTCGGGCAGAAGCTCCCAGCTCTCCAGCAGCCCGTCTTGCAGGGCGATCAGCCGCTTCATCTGCGACGCCGCGATGCGGTCCTCCCTCGCCACCCGGCCGAGCTCCCACCTGTTGTGCCTGACCCTGCTCAAGAGTTCCTTGCGCGCGTTCTCGCGCCTGTCGAGGAGCCTACGGCCCGTGACAAAGGCCCCGATGCCTAGCAGGCCGGCGAGGACGTAGGCTTCTCCGAAGGCCGCGAAGGTCCCGAGACCTGCGAACGTAGCGAAAGGCGCCAGGCGGACCATCAGCCGCCGCGAGAGGTTCTTTCTATTGTCCACGCGGTCCCTCCTCGGTCTCTTCGGCCTGGGGGCTCGCTGTCTCCTCGGTCGGCGCGGGCCCGATCGGTTCCGGCTCGCGCAGGCCCATCTGGACCTCCATCATCTCGAGCTCCCGCTCGGCGTCGAGCCGCTTTATGTCTATCTCGGCCGCCGCTATCTGGCGCTCGGTCTCGCTGGTGCCGAGCTCTCCTATGGCCTCCGCCTCGTAGGAGGCCTGGCGGATGGACTGCCGCGCCTTCTCCAGGTCGCGGGATGAGTCGGAGAGGGAGATGTTGGAGCGGGCTTCGTTTGCGGTCCTCAGGGCACGGGAGCGCTGGTGCTCCTCCATCAGGGCCGCACGTTCGCGCACCACGTTGTTGTAGCGGCGCTCCTGGTCGCGGAACGCCTGCTCCAGCTCCTGGGAGTTCTTGCGGGCATCTTCCAGACGCGATTCGATATCCGCGAGGCTCGCCTGCGCCTCCTGCTTCTGCTGGACGACCTCGATCGCGGCTTCCCGCTGTCCCCTGCTGGCGAGCTCGCGGGCCTGACGTTCCTTGACGGCGAGGGTCTTCTGCTTCGCAACGGCGTCGTTGGCGAGCATCTTCTCGTAGGCCATCGTGCGGGCCGCAGCGACCTGGAGCTTCTTCAGGTTTTCGAGCTCGTCCTGGACGGCGTTCTCCAGCAGTATCTCCGGGTTGCGCTGCTCGACCCCGGAGAGAAACCTCCCGAAGAAACCGCGAATAGCCCTCGTAAATCGTCCCATCTGTGCCGCCCACCCCCGGCAGTCGTCACGCCTGCAAAGTTCGTCGTGGATTATATCATCGGTACGTGGAACCCCCTTCGGGGGTTTCAGCACGCTGCCTGCGGCAACTTGTCAGCACGCTTCGGGCCTATAAGGCCCTCGCTTGTCAGCAGGTCAGCTTCTCCCGTTCCAGCCCTTGCTGACATGCTGACAAGGCGCGAAGCGCCGTGCTGACAAGCGAAGGCGCTAGCCTGAGCGTGCTGATTTGCTGGCGGAGCCGGCCAGGACTATGGCGCCGGGTGACTCGCCTTCGAAAGCGGCTTCGAGCGCCCGTCCTGCGGCGATCAGGAGGTCTTCTGCGGACCGGGCGTCGCGCGGGTAGATCGCCGCCCCTGCCCTAGTGTCTTGCGCGCCGAGGGAGCTCGCGGCGGCCAGGACGCGCCGCGCCGCACTCTCCACCTCTCCATCGTCTACACCGCTTACGACCACCCCGAAGAGGTTGCCCTCGCCCAGCAATACGGGTTCCCCGATGCGCGACCACACCCTCTCCAGGAGGAGGTCCATGGCCTCCAGCTCGGCTCCCGGGTCGACGAGTACCACGGCGACTGGCGCCTCCCCGCGCGTTGCGAGCTCCTCCTCGATCCGCCCGAGCAGTATGGACCCGTCCTCATCCATCGCGTAGTCCTCGTCGATACCTGCAGGGAGCAAGCTCTTCGCTACGTAGATCAAGAACAGGCCGGTCAGTCCCAAAGCGGCGAGCCTGTAGAAGACGAGCGAGGCGATCTCCTGGCCCGTCCCTCTCTCGAGAAGGTCCGGCAACATCGCCAGGGCGTGGCAGAAAAGGACGGCGGCGAGGACCGCGAGCACCAGCCTCCACGACCCGTGCAGCGCCGAGGCCAGAAGCAGCGGGAAGAACATGACGTACAGCTCGCTCGATGTCCCACCCGAGAAAAAGACCATCATGGCGACGACGGCGGCGTACAGGGCGTAGATCCAGCCGCAGAGACCGGCGGTGAACTGCTCCTCCGGCAGCAGCGGAACCACGAACGCCGCGGTGATGATGCCCACGGAGGAGGCGAAATAGAGCAGGATGTAGGAGACGGCAGGTTCGTATGAAGCCGTGTGCACGAACAGCAGCGAAGCCACCAAGAGGGCAAGGAGCAAGATCGAGAAAGCCTTCAGGCTCCGGGCGTTCCGGCCTCGATCTGTTCTGTCGCCCACGCCGAAGTATCATACGCGCATACTCTTATGCCTGCCACCGGAGGATGAAGTATGGAGAGAGCGAACCACCGCCCAGATAACCCCTACACGCAGTTGGAGGGCTACAGGGTCGACGACGCCTCGGGGGAGGAGGTCGGGGAGATCGAAGACACCGTCTACGACGCCCCGAGCGACGTGCTGAAATACGTCGTCGTCGGGGGACGCCCCATCCCGGCCGAGAGGATTGAGGTAGACGCCGAAGACCAACGCGTCTCTGTTCCCTACAACGCCAGGACCATAGAGACAGCACCACAAATGAAAGACCTTTCGGGAGCTTTCGACGAAGCCATCCACGAACACTACGAGGGTCAAACCTAGACAAAGGAGAGGTGGAACCAGGCTTCCCTTGGGAGCGGGTGCCTGGATGCGTATAATTCCTGCGTGGCCAGAAGCGTGGACGTTCGGGGTAGGGTAGAGGATCTGCGCGAGCAGGTCCGTTACCACAACCGCCGCTACCACGTAGATGACGCGCCGGAGATCTCCGACGCCGAGTACGACGCCCTCTACAGGGAGCTGGAAGCCCTGGAGGACGACCACCCCGAGCTCATCACCCCTGATTCGCCCACCCAGCGCGTCGGTGGTGAGCCCATCGAGGGGTTCGAGGAGGTCAGGCATTCCGTCCCCATGCTCTCCCTCGCGAACGCCCGCAAGATAGAAGACCTGAGGGAGTGGGACGCCCGCGTACGGCGCCTGCTCGGCGAGGACGAGACCCCGCGCTACGTGACGGAGTTGAAGATAGATGGCCTGGCTGTCTCGCTGCGCTACGAGAACGAGCGGCTGGTCAGGGGCGCCACGCGCGGCAACGGCGTCATCGGAGAGGATGTCACGGCGCAGCTGAGGACGATACGTTCTATCCCCGACCGGCTCGACGACGATCCGCCCGGGGTGCTCGAGCCGCGCGGTGAAGCGTACATCCCCATCGCCGACTTCGAGGAGTTGAACAGGGAGCTCGAAGCCGAAGGTAAGAAACCGTACGCCAACCCGCGCAACCTGGCCGCCGGCTCCATCAGGCAGCTCGACCCCAGGATCACGGCACGAAGGCCCCTCACCATACTGCTCTACGGCGTCGGGGAGGGGGGTGAGATCTTCGAGAGCCACTCGGAGATGCTCGCCGCGCTCAAGGCCTACGGCCTGCGCGTCAACCCCTACGAGATCCACCAGGACATAGACACGGTGATCGAGGAGTGCGAACGGTGGGCGAGAAAGCGGGAGTCCATCGGCTACCAGATCGACGGCGTCGTGGTAAAGGTCGACTCGCGCGAGCAGCAACTCGCCCTCGGCTCTGTAGCCCGCTCGCCGCGGTGGGCGATCGCCTACAAATTCGAGCCGCTCGCAGGGCGCACGAGGCTGCTCGATATCATCGTCAAAGTCGGCAGGACCGGCGCGCTGACGCCGCAGGCGGTGCTGGAGCCCGTAAACGTCGGCGGGGTCGTTATCTCCCGGGCGACGCTCCACAACGAGGACTACGTCAAAGAGAAGGGCATCCTCGTCGGCGACACGGTCGTCGTCGAACGGGCTGGGGACGTGATACCGCAGGTCGTCAGAGCCGTCACAGAGGAACGCAAAGGCGACGAGTACGCCTTCGAGATGCCCGCCAACTGTCCTGTCTGCGACGAGCCGGTCTCGCGCCCCGAAGGAGAGGCCGTAACCCGTTGCGTGAACGCCCGTTGCCCCGCGCAAGCTCTAGAGCACATCATCCACTGGTCCTCGAAGTCCGCTATGGATATCGACGGTCTGGGCGAGAAGCTCGCCACCCGTCTGTTCGACCTAGGCTTCATAAGCGACGCTGCCAACGTCTACGACCTGAAGGCCGAACAGCTCGTCCCCCTCGAAGGCTTCGGAGAGAAGAGCGCGGAGAATCTGATCCAGGCCATCCAGAAGAGCAAGGAAAGGCCGTTCTCCCTCGTCCTCTACGCCCTCGGCATCAGGCACGTAGGGTCGGTTACGGCCAGCCTTATCGCCACGCGCTTCGGTGGAGAGGACTTTATGCGAGGCGTCGAGGTCGAACGGCTTACGGAGATCGACGGCGTCGGAGAGGTCGTCGCCCGAGCCGTCGTGGAGTACTTCGACCTCGAAGACAACCGCGACCTCGTAAGACGCCTTATGGAGCGGGGCCTGGACTTCGGGCGCGAAGAGGGCGGCCCCGCGGAGGGTCCGCTCTCGGGCAAGCGCGTGGTCATAACGGGAACCCTAGACCGTCCCCGCAACTACTACGTCGGCCGTCTCGAAGCGGCCGGGGGCACCTTCACCTCCTCCGTCAGCAAGAACACAGACTACGTGCTCGCCGGCGAAGACGCAGGCTCGAAGCTGGAGAGGGCAAGGGAACTGGGCGTTCCGATACTCGACGAAGTTGGCTTCGAAGAGTTGTTCTCCTGATAGGAGAGCTGTCAGCCTTCGGCTCTCAGTAAATCTACAACAGTTCGGCTAGGGGCACGTTGGAGAGGAGGTCTTTTGTGCGTTTTTCGTCGAGGCCGGAGAGCGGGGGACGGATGTTGCGCCATTGCTCGTCGTCGGTCAGACGGGTCATGAGTTGCTTGAGGGCCGGTATTACCGGATATGCTTCGATGGATGCGCGCAGGTGCGTGAGGCGTTCTTGCAAAGCTTCCGCCTCATCGGCTTTGCCCGCTGCGTGCGCGTCGTGTACGCGGCGGGCGAGGCGGGATGTGACGTTGACGGTTGCGGAGATGCAGCCTTCTCCGCCGCTGCGCAGCGTTTCTAGAAGGAGGGTCTCCGTGCCGGCAAGGACAGAGAAGTCTGGAAACTCCCGGCAGAGGGTCATGATGCGTTCCCTGTCGCCGGAGCTGTCCTTCGTACCCACTACTATGGTGGGGTAGGCGTCGATGAGGCGTGAGATCAGGGGCAGGCCGAGGTCGACGCCTGTCATCTGCGGGATGTGATAGAGGTGGAGGCGCAAACTGTCGTCGCCGACGCGCTCGACGACTTCGGCGAAGAAGCGGAACAGACCATCATCCCCTACGCCTTTGTAGTAGAACGGCGGTAATACGAGCGCACCCGCGGTCCCGGCCTCGAGCGCCGCCTGGCTTAGCCGTACGGTGTCGGTGAGGGCGCAGGAACCGGTCCCTGGCAGTACCTTCTCCGGGGCGACACCGCTTTCGACCAGCGCTTCGAGCGCCGCAAGCCGCTCGTCCACGGATAGGGAGTTTGCCTCACCCGTAGTTCCGAAGACAGAAAGCCCGTGGCAACCCGCCGCGAGCAACCTCTGGCAGTGGGCGGCGAAGGCTTGATGGTCCGGGTTCAAGTCTTTGTCCATCGGAGTCAGGACGGCCGCCAGGACGCCCTTCAGGCCCACTCTGCTCTCTGTACGCTCCATGGTCTCCTCTCGGTACGGTCGGAGTGCCAAGCGACGGCACCGCGTGCTTCCCTTTAGGTTACCCAGTCTACACGCAGGACGGGATCATTCGTGCTTCGGGAGGCTGGCAGGGGCCGCCTTGCCCGAGAACGTACGGGTTACGGAGCGCGAACCGCCCCTACGATCTTTCTTTCTCGCGGGCGCGCTGTATGTATTTCTCCGCGGCTTCGGGGTTGTTGTAGCTCAGGACGCCGCCGGTCAGAGGGTTGTTTATCTCGTAGTGACCGCCTGCATCTTTGTCGATGATGACGGGATAATAACGGTCTCCGACCTGCTTTATGGCGTACTCGGTCGTGCCCTTCTCTTCGCCCAATCCGCCTCCTAGACTTCTCGAATGAGGACGGCCACCTCTGCAGGATCCAGCGGCTCGCGACGCGACGTTCCGAGGGTGACGCGCCGCACGAAACCTGCGCCAACGGTCCTGGGACGGTAGGAGGGGAAGGTGTGCAGGAAGAACTTGCCCGGCCCGCGCCTGCGGGCCGGGCGGTGTTCGATCCAGAGCATCGGACGGGGTAGATCCGGCAGACCACCGGAGAAGTGCTCCCTGACCACCTCGGCGGCCAGATACCCTGACACCTCCCTGGTGGCGACGTCTCCGACCCTGGGGAGCTCCTCGCACACGACCACGGGAGCGTCGCACTCGGCGCCTTTGTAGATCCTGATCCAGCAGCACCCGGCCCCGAGCCTGTAGCCCGTCCTGTGATGCATGTATTCGTGCGTGAGGTTCATCTCATCTCGCAAACCGCATTCTACAGGGTGACACCGCGCCAGGCCCGGAGCAACTCCTGCTCCCTCTCTGGTGTCAAGCCCGCCGCCGACTCGGTATCCACCGGCCTCGCGCGGTCCCACTCGAGCACGTCCTCGATCGTCTCGGACAAGGAACGGAAGGTGAGTCCCGCTTCGATAGCCCTGCCGCAATCTATGTCCAGCAAGGCGGCATTCTTCCGCGGCACCCACAACGGCAGCTCCGTGAACGGCTCCACTCCGTGCTCCTCCACGAAATCCTCGGAGACCCAGATGAGCTCCGCATCACCGCCGACGGCCTTGCACGCCTCGAGCAGTTGGCCCATCTCTAGCTTGTGGTCGGGGCCGGTGGCGTTGAAGGTTCCGGTCCTCCTCTCGGCGGCCATCTCTATGATCCATGCCGCGAGGTCACGTACGTCGATGAACTGCACAACACGCTCCGGGCGGTCGGGGGCCAGGACCTCACCGCCGGCATCGATCCGGCGCGGCCAGTACGTGAAACGGTCCGTGGGATCGTGGGGGCCCGAGATCAAACCGGGA
>DATMVF010000061.1:0-11952 GCA_035563475.1 Rubrobacter sp. | reverse complement strand
CGAAGTCGCCGCCGTTGACGTAGGCGTTGCCATGGGAGTCGACGACGATCTCGTTGATGAAGCCCTCGACCAGGCCGCTCAGGTCGGCGTGGATTGCCAGCGTCCCGTCCGGTTCGCGGCGCAGCAGTCGCGCCTCCGGTCCCGATACGACGATCATCCGGCCATCGGGCAGCCAGTCGATGGAGAACGGGATGGTCGTGGGGACGCGGGCCATCACCTCGCTGTTGCCCTCGAGATCGACCGCGACTATCTCTTGCGTACCCCAGTTGGAGAACCACAGACGCCCCTCATGCCAACGCGGCGACTCGCCGATCGCGAGTCCGCTCAGCAGGATCTGTGGTTCTGCTGTTTCCCTCATCGTTTCCCTCTCCCCGTGGCTTTCTTATGCTTGCCCACGATACCACCCGACTACCCGCGGTGCACACGGAGTCGTACCATTCGCGGCCCGGTTCACTCTAGCGTCGTGACGGCCATGCGTCGCACACACATGATTGATCCGAGCGATTGCACAGCAGGCGTCTTGGCGGTTGCGGCGGACTGAAGAATCAGCGGCGGTCAGCCATGATCTGCCACTGCCGGGGATCGAGGCTTAAGGCCACCCGCAGACCGGGGCGAAGGTGGACGGAACGCTAGTGTAGTATGGCAAGATCTTGAGCGAACCTGAGGATCTCGTCCGAACCATCATCGACGAGGGCGTGGGAGATCCCCGTCTCCTCGAGGCCCTGCGCGCGGTCCCCAGGGCAGGCTTCGTCCCCGCCAACCTCGCCGGGCAAGCCTACGAGGACAGGCCGCTACCCATCCCCCGCGGCCAGGTGACGACTCAGCCCTCGCTGGTGGCGAGGATGGTGGAGGCTCTGGGGCTCGCTGGCCCGGAACGGGTGCTCGAGGTTGGCGCCGGCTACGCGTGGCAGACGGCGCTGCTCGCCCGCCTGGGCGGCTTCGTTTGGGCGGTGGAGCGCTTTGGGGATGTGGCGGATGCCGCGAGGGAGAACCTCGCACGTTTCGGCGTGACGAATGCCGAGGTAGTCGAGGGCGACGGTACCGAGGGACTACCCGAGCACGCTCCCTACGACGCTATCCTGGTCGCCGCGGCTTTCCCAACGGTCCCCAGGCCGCTCGAGGAACAGCTCGCTGCGGGAGGACGCCTGGTGCAGCCCGTGGGCCATGGCGGCCGGGAGGAGGTGGTCCTCTTCCGGAAGGGCGCTCGAGGGCTTGTGCGTCGCCGCACTATAGCCTGGGCCCGCTTCGTCCGGCTCCACGGCGCGCACGCGTTCCCGGAGCAGTAGACGTTCGTGGGCACCAGTTGGAGAGTTCGTATCACCTACTCGGCTCTTCGAGCCTGGGGCTGTACTTCTGACCTCGGAAGGGGGTGTTAGCCGCGTTCGAGCACCAGGGCGCCTTCACGACGGGCGAAGACGGTACCCATCTCGGCGGACAGGCGTTCCATCCGGTCCAGGATGATCTCTCGCTCGTCGCCCGTAGCGAGGTCAACCTGCGCGTATGAGAGCTTGACCGGGGTAAGGTCCAGCCGCCCGAAGGTGTCTCCTTCTACGGAGACCCGAAAGAGGAAGGACCAGTCGTTACGCATCTCGGGGTCGACCGCGTAATCGTCGATAAAATCGCCCGTATCGTAAAGGATGGGCTTGCCGCGGTAGATCTCCACTCCCTGGAAGACGTGCGCACTGTGCCCGTAGTAGATGTCTACCCCCCGATCTATGACCGCACGGGCGAACCGGCGGAAGGTCTCTTTGGGCCGCTGCACCATGTTCGGGCCCCAGTGGTTGGAGAATATGACCGTGTCTGCCCCCATGTCGCGCACGTACGACACAGCCCTCTCCACCCGCCGAAGAACATCCGGTTTCGAGGAGACCGGCAGGTAGTTCGTGCCCGGCCGGTCGATGCCGGCCGCGAAGGGCGGCTCGTTGTCCGTGAACGCCAGCAGCGCCACTTGGCTGGTGTGGTCCGCCGGCACGGTAAGGATGGCCGGATCTGCGGCCTCCGCCCGGTTGCGGCCCGCTCCGGCGTGCCGTATGCCGGCCGCGTCCAGATGCTCCAGGGTATCGAGCAACCCCTGTTCCTCGAAGTCTAGAGTGTGGTTATTGGCCAGCGAACAGGCATCGATCCGGGCCTTCCGCAAGATCTCTACGGCGGAGGGTTTGGCCCTGAAGTGGAAGACTTTGGGCGTACGGGTCCACGGCCGCTCGTATTCCGTGATAGCGCACTCCAGGTTGATTATGCGCAGGTCAGCCGCGTCGAGAAGGGGCATCACGTCGCCCCACGGCGCCTCGGGACGCATGTGATCGTCGAGGACATCGGTGACCCCGCGCCCGAGCATGACGTCGCCGGTCAGGGCCAGGGTAATCAATCAGCCTTCTCGTAGTATCTCTCGAAGGCTTCTTTTGCGAACACGCCCCCAGGGTAAGAGTACCCCTCTCCCTCCGCAGTGACGGCCCGGATCTCGTAGTCTCCCGCTTCGTTCTTCCTCGCCCAGTACAGCCCCGACCATCCGCTTGTCACCATCTTCGCGGCATTCTTGTAGCGGTAGAGCTTGAAGCCCTCCTTGGGTGGCAGCAGGTTCAGGTTCTCATTGCGTCCCTGGCTCATCTTAGGATGAGCCGGTAGACGGCCAGTACGGCCACGGCTCCCAGGATGGCTACCGCGAAGCTTCTGAGATCGAACCCGAAGTACAACAACTCCGTCCCGGTCACGAGCCTGTAGATGAAACCTCCTACGAAGGCGCCAGCCACTCCGAGGATCATAGTGATTATGCACCCGCCGGGGTCGCGGCCCGGCATCAGCAGCTTCGCGACTATACCCGCGATCAGCCCGAAGACGATCCAGCTAAGCACACCCAATCTTCTACTCCTCGTGGTGCCTGCGCACCTTCGGCTGTCATTGCAGATAGATTGTACTAGCATGCAACCTACCCGAGGTCGGCCTACCGCATCCTCGACCTGCGCTCGGTGCTAAAGACGATTCGAGCCATGGCACTGTCAGAGAGCCTCGAAGCCGACGAAGTAACCGAAAGGGCCGCCGGTTCGGCGCTCGAAATCCAGTCCCGCCGCCTCGGCCAACTCCTTCAGGGTTTGCAGACCGACCTTGTGGGGATCCGGCTGCCCCTCGCCGACCACCAACCGGCCTCCCGGCTTCAGGACGCGGACGAGTTCTTCGCGCGCCGCTTGTCAGGGACCTCTCCCAGCGTCGCGACCCGGTATGCACATTCGTGGATCGCGTCTACGGCCGCCGGGGCGCGGCCGTAGACGGATGCTACCGATGGCGATCCAGGTCATCTGTCCTCTTCGGCCTTTGGTTCGAACATGGGCCTGCGGGTCGTTCCGCGTTTACGCTACGTCACGCGCGGACAGCTCGAACGGGTCGCCGTCGATGCCCATCGTCAGGATCCGGCGCGGGCAGATGCGAATAGACGCGGAATCGAACGGCTTGTTCGCGTTGATGCGCTTGCCGACCTCTTCTCCACCGTCGGTGTAAGTTTCGGCCCGACCTCGGATCTCGATGAAGCGCCGTCCAAGGGTCGACGGAGAAGAGATGCGTTGCGCTAGACGTTCGAATGTATGGTGGGCGGACATCGAGTTGGGGCGAAGTGTAGAATCGGCCGATGAGCCTGGAGACGGGGAAGTCAGCCATGCCGACGGTGTTTCGTGAGAAGTCGTTGGCGGAAACGCGTGGGTAGCGAAGAAGGACAGCATATCGTAAGAGCGTGGTCGCAGGGGGGAGTGCTCCTCGAGTCGTACCGGTACGCACCGGGTCATGCGGCAGAAACGCCCAGACACTCTCACGGTGACTACCAGTTGTGTTTCAGCCCGAACTTCCCCGGCGAGTATCGCTACCGGGGAGAAAGCCACGCGGTGCCCGTGGGGAGCCTCAGCGTCATCCATCCGGGCGAAATCCACTCGGCCCACGATCCGCAAGACCGGGAGATCCCCGCAGAGTACCGGATGCTCTACGCCAGACCTTCCGTCTTCCAGCGGGTGGTAACGGAGATCGCCGGACATGAGGGGGGATTACCCTCCTTTCCGGTCCCCGTCGTCCTCGACGAGCACCTAGCCAGGAGCTTCGCAGGCATGCACACTGCCCTTGAAGGATCGGCTTCCGCCCTGGAGAAGGATTCGCGCCTCCTGTCCGTGCTCTCGGAGTTCGTCGTGCGCTGGGCCAGCGAGCGTCTCTCGCCGCATCGTATCGGAAACGAACCGCGGGCCGTAGCGCTGGCCAGAGAGTATCTGGAGGACGATCCGGCCGGAAATGTCTCGCTAGAAGAGCTATCGCGGATCGCCCATCTCAGTTCTTACCATCTCTGCCGGGTCTTCAAGAAGGAGGTCGGCATCCCGCCTCACGCCTACCAGATAAACGTGCGCCTGGACAGGGCAAAGGACCTTCTGCTCGGGGGCTGGACGATCTCCGAGGTCGCCTATCGAACCGGCTTCTACGATCAGAGCCACTTCACCCACTCCTTCAAACGCCTCGTCGGCGTCACGCCAGGAAACTACGCCAAGAACAGCAAGATCTTCCAAGACTAAGGATCCCGGCCGCTACATACTCCGGGCTGTGTCAGCACGTGAGGAAGGAGCTTGCGGGAAAGTCGGCAAGGGAGAACTTGGGCTAATGCTCGGTCGGACCGAGATCGTAGAAGTGACATCCGTTTAGCCACCCATAGAGATGCCCGCAATTGGAGAAAGGAGCCAGAAGCCTTGAGCGCCGAAGAACCGACCAACGTGATGCCACTCGTCGATTCCGCCAGGAGGGACGAGGTGCGCTTCGAGAGCGAAGGCCTCCCGCTCGCCGGACACATCTACCGAGCTCGGGGAGTCCCCGAAGGCGAGAGCGCACCGGCCCTGGTGATGGCCGGCCCGATGACCAGCGTCAAGGAAGAGACCCTCCCCCACTACGCCGAGCGCCTCCAGGACGCCGGCTACACCGTCCTCGCCTTCGACAACCGCAACTTCGGGGAATCCGCAGGTGAGCCCCGCCAACACCTCGACACCCACGAACAGGTCGAGGACCTCAAGAATGCCGTCTCTTACATGCTCTCGCGCGAGGACACGGACCCGGAAAGGCTCGGGCTGTGCTGCGTGTGTCTGGGGGCCGGGTACGGGCTGGAAGTGGCCGCTATGGATCGGCGCATCAAGGCCGTAGCTCTCGTGGCCGGGGGCTACAACATCACCGACACATACCTCGGGTTTCTTGGCTCCGATGGATTCAGGGAATACATCGAGAACCTGGGCGTCGCCCGCCAGCACCAGTACGAAACAGGAGAGATCCAGTACATGCCGGCGGTGGCCGGCCCGCCCGATTACGCTCCCTCTGCGATGCCGGTGGAGGAGGCATACGCGTACTACACCCGCGCGCAAGAGCGCGAGGCGCCCAACTGGGAGAACCGTCTTACGTTGGCCTCGATGGAGCACATCGTGGGCTGGAAGGTCATCGGCCACGCCCACCTCGTGGAGCAGCCTCTGCTCGTCGTCCACGGCACCACTGACGTGCTCCTACCCCCCCGGTACGCGCAGGAGGTCTACGAGCGGGCGCCTGAGCCGAAGGAGGTCTCCTGGATCGAGACCACCAACCACGTCGAGCTCTATGACGGGGTGCCCCACGTCCCCCAGGCTTTGGAAAGGATCGTGCCCTGGCTCGACGAGAACCTGAAGTCCCGCGCCGGCGAGGGGAGCGCGTAGTGAATGAGGCGGCTGGCGACGGAGCAGCGAGCGTCGCCCTGGTCACCGGGGCCAATCGCGGCATCGGGCTCGAGGTCGCCCGTCAACTCGCGAGGCGCGGAATGATGGTGATACTCGGAGCCCGCGATCAGGAGAAGGGCCAGGCGGCGGCGAAGGGGCTCGCGGCGGAGGGACTCAGCGTCATCCCCAAGCAACTCGACGTCGCCGACGATCTCAGCGTCGATAAGCTGGCCGCCGAGGTGGAGGACGATCCGGGACGTCTGGACGTCCTGATCAATAACGCCGGCATCCACTATGACACGTGGCAGCGGACGCTTTCGGCCGACCTCGAGGTGGTGCGCGAGGCACTCGAGACCAACCTCCTCGGCGCCTGGCGGGTCTGCGAGGCGCTCGTGCCCTTGATGCGCAGGGACGGCGGAGGACGGATCGTGAACGTCTCCAGCGGCGCCGGTTCGCTCTCGGAGATGGGCGCGGGCACCCCTGCCTACGGCGTCTCGAAGGCGGCCCTGAACGCCCTGACCGTAAGGCTCGCCGCCGAGCTCAGGAGCACGGGCATCCTGGTGAACTCGGTGTGCCCCGGGTGGGTGGCGACGGACATGGGCGGATCCGGTGGACGTCCCGTAGAGGATGGGGCCGCAGGCGTGGTGTGGGCCGCCACCCTCGACGAAGACGGCCCCTCGGGAGGATTCTTCCGTGATGGCAGGCCCATCGAATGGTGAGGGAGCTTTGATAAACGATACCTACACGGACCATGCAGACCGGGCCGAGATACTGGACACGATCGCTAGCTTCGCCCAGCGGGCCGATCGGCGCGACTGGGAAGGGCTCGTCGGGTGTTTTACGGAGATGGTCGATCGGGACTACTCCTCGCTCACCGGCTCGGGTCCTGACCGCCTCCCCGCCCGAAAGCTGGTCGTAGAGGAGTGGGCGCCGGTTCTCGGGGCTCTGGACGCGACCCAGCACCTCATAGGACTGCCCGCGGTCTCGTCGGACGGCGAAAGCGCCACGGCGACGGCTCACTTCCAGGCGCAGCACGTTCTCGCGAACACGGACGGCGGCGACCGGTGGACGCTCGGCGGACGCTACGACTTCGAGATGCGCCGCGAGACCGGCGGCTGGAGGATCTCGGGCGTCACGATGACGGCCCTGTGGAGCGAAGGGAACCAGAGAGTAATGACCCGGGCGGCAGAGAGCTCGGGACTACGAGAGGATGATCATGAGCATTGAGGACCAAAACATGGCGGTGGTGCGGCGGTTCTATGAGGGTTACGCTGCCGGTGACCCGGAGAAGATTAGGGAGACCCTCGCCGATGACGTCACCTGGCTCATTCCAGGCCACCACCCTCTCGCGGGTCTCAAGCGGGGAGCGGAGGAGATCGTGGCCTTCTTCGACCAGCTCGGCAAGGCCAACTTCCGGGCCGAGGTCCTCTCCCTGAGCGCCTCGGAGGACTCCGTGGTAGACGTCCACCGCGGCTGGGGCGAGCATGGAGATGCGAAGCTGGATATCAACTGGGTGCTCTACTACCGTATCAGGAACGGCAAGATAGCCGAGGTGCAGAATTTCGCCGGCGACCAGCACGCCGCCGACCTCTTCTTCTGGGAGGTCTGGGGCCAGAGCCTCAAACCACTCCCCGACCGGCTCTCCGACGCATAACTTCCTTGGACGCAGGGACCAGGTGGTCTGCAAACCCGAAGCTGGGGCGAACAGTACCCTAGCGAGGGCCTGCGAACCATCCTTAGGCTTCGTTGAGCAAGGGTTGGAAAGAGGTCCCTTGGTATCTGATTCAGTTTGTCTCGACGAACCGGACCCCGTATGCTTCGGTAGCCTCCGGCCTTGCAATGAAGCGGACGAATCGCTCCCCTTCATCGGCTACGGCGTCGCGGTGCTTTCTTGATAAGGCCTCAAACGGTTCGATCTCCTGTGTAACCTCACCGCGAGCGCGCTGCGTCTTCCACGTCCCGCCGACGAAACCGTCTACGAGCACGGTGCCGACGGAGCCCATGCCGCCGCTGGCGATGAGCCGCTTGCGATACTCGTCGCTGACGATGCGGACCTGGTCGGCATGAGATAGCAGCGCGTTGTCGAACCGGGGCAGGAAGCGCACCGGAGCCGGAGCCTCAGGGTCTGGTAGCGGGGCGTAATACGTTCTGTTTGCAACCCGAACACGGGAAAACGGAATGAACTCCGCTAGAATATGTTCCGTGGAATCGATGCGCACAGAAGTGGGCTCGTCCGATAGCGCAGCGCGAGCACGCTTGCCGGTCTTCGGAGAGCCGCGACCGGAGCGGGCTGACGCGGCCCGCAACCGGCGCAGGATCCTGGAGGCTGCCGAGCGTCTGGTGGCCGAGCAAGGTGTGGAGGGTCTGTGTATGGGCGATGTAGCCGGGGCTGCGGGGGTGGGCGTGGGTACGTTGTACAGGCGTTTCGGGGACCGCGCCGGGCTGGCGTATGCGCTTTTGGACGAGCGTACGCGCGAGTTCCAGGAGGCGTTCTTGAGCGGTCCCGCGCCGCTGGGGCCGGGGGCGTCTGCTGCCGAGCGCATCCGGGCGTTCTTACACGGGTACGTAGATTATCTGCTGGAGCCGCACATCGAGTTGATGCTCATGGCGGAGACCGCGAGCCCGGGCGCCCGCTACCGCTCTGGCGCCTACCGATTCCACCACGCGCACGTGTCTGCCTTGATCCAGGAGGTCCATCCGGACGTCGACGCCGAATACCTGGCTGGAGCGCTGTTGGCTCCATTGGCCGCCGACCTCTATGTGCACCAAAGGCGCGAACGAGAGATGACGACCGAGCGGATCAAGGTGGGCCTTGACGAGCTACTCGATTGACCGGGATTATCTACGCTAGATCATGCTTCGCACACATCTTCTGGGTGCGTCGGTAGGATTGACGACTGCGAATGTCTCGCCGATGTCTACCGTTGCGCCCAGCAGTCGGTAACCTTCAGGGGAGGTAGCCGTGCAGGAAGGTGCGGACGCCGGAGGTGACGATCTCCTCGATCTCCTCCTCGCTGGTGGCGCCAATACCGTGGTGGAACGGAACGGCGCCCTGGACCAACAGCATGAAGTGAACGGCCGCCCGATCGGGATCGTCGACGCTTAGCAGTCCCTGCTCCCCCAACCGCCGCATGCGGAGGGCGAGTTCACCCAGCACCCGGCGCGGCCCGGCCTCCTGCCACGCGTCGATCGCTTCTTGCGGGATGTGCCCGACCTCGGCGTTGATCTGCCGCACCAACGCGAAGTGCTCGGCGTAGTCGCTCATCGGCGTCGCCAGGGCCCGGCCGAACTCGATCAGGTCCTCCTCCAGGTCGGTGACCTTGCGCAGGTAACTGGCGATGATCGCGATCTGGGCGTCCGCGACCAGCGCCGTACTCTCCTGGATGACCGTCTGGAAGAGGTGCCCTTTGTCCTCGAAGTGGTTGTAGATGGTGCGCGTGGAGACGCCGGCCTCGGCGGAGATGGCATCTATGCTCGCCCGGGTGTAGCCATCCCGCGAGAACACCGCAAGAGCACCGCCGAGGATAGCCTGCCGCTTGTCCGCCAATCCCCCACGAGGCCGCGCCCTCGCCACTTCGTGCCCGTTCATCTTCAACCCTCTTAGACTCTACAATGGTCATTTTACCTTTCGCCGTGCACGTGGTGCTTTACCATGTAGACCGTACGAAGGTGCAAGCCGAAAACCGTCCCCCTGCACTATGTATCGAATGCTCTGCCCTCCACTATAGAGGAGTGCCTAGCAAGCGCCCTAGCCACCTTCGTCAGCGTGCTCAGGCTGGCGGAGGTCTGCCCGTTCTCGATCTTACTGAGCATCCCGCGGCTGATGCTGGCCAGGGGCATCTTCGACATGGCGGCCGACTCGATGGTGAGCGCCACCAGGTTCTGACCGTAGACGCCTCTCCGGTTATCTTCCACCCCCGCCGTAAAGTGCCGAGAGCCCCACCACTCCACCGCCGAACTCCTCCGCGATCTTGCGCAACTCCTCCCAGAGGTAGATCCCGTAGGGGGAGTTGCACCAGATCCTGAAGGTCCGGGTCTCTCCTTCCACCCGCGGCAACACGACCGCCGAGATCACGGCGACGCGCGCCAGCACGATGGGACGCGCCTCGTAATCTAAAGCCCCGAAGTCCACGCCGCAGACCTGCAACATGACCTCCCCGGCCCGCTCGCCCGTCAGCGCGAAGGCCGCGTCCTGGCGCATCACCGGGTAGATGCCCCTCGCCCCCGAGTTCAGCGAATCGCCCAACTCCTCCGTGATGTACCCGTCGGGACCGTCCTCCACCAGGAACTCGCTTCTCCCCAGGCGGGCGACGAGGCCTCGACCGTCGGAGAGGGGCGACCAACTGTTCGCCGGCTCCGGTACCTCTACCCCACGGTCTAAGAGCCACCGGTGGGCGTTCGGCCCCTTGACGCCGAAGCGCTTCAGGGCGCTCACGTCGCAGAGGCCAAGGCGCTCCTTGAGCGCGGCCTCTCCCTCGGGGTCTCCGAAATGGAGGGCGGCAGGCGCCGAGCCGATCCGTCCCCACTCGGGGTCCAGGCGTTCCAGGATGTCGTGCACCGGGCTGCGCCTGACGGTCCCTTCCATCACGCCTTCTCTCCCTGGTAGGCGACCTCCCTTTGACCGGCGCCCTTCTGGCGGGAGTTGTCCGGGTCGTAGAACGGGACCTTCACCACCTCGGCCTCGACCATCTCCCCGCCGTCGGCCCGAATCTGAAATCGCGAGCCTACGGCCCTGTCCGAGGGCAGGAACGCCAGCCCTATGACCTTGCCCAAAGCTTCGCTGTGGGCGACGCTGGTCACCCGGCCGATGATCTCCCCGTCTTCTATGACCAGGTGGCACTCCTTGGGGATGGGGCCTCCGCCCACCAGGGCGAATCCGGCGAGTTTACGATCCTGGGTCCTCTGGCCGATCAGGCGCCGGTCCTCGCCCCCGCGCCGCTCTGCTTGCTGATCCCTCTTCTCGAGGATCTCGAGCGTTCGCTTCCCGATAAAGAAGGGCTTGTCGAGCTTCACGGCCCAACCCACGTTCGCCTCCCAGGGGTTGGTGAGGCCGTCGGTGTCCTGACCGACGATGACATGCCCCTTCTCGAGGCGCAGGCGCCGCTGGGCTTCGACCCCGAACGGCCTTATGCCGGCGGCCTCTCCGGCCCCCGTGATGGCGTCCCACACGTGTAGCCCTCCGTCGGCGGGGACGTGCACCTCGTAGCCGAGCTCACCGACGAAGCCGACGCGCATGACCCGGGCCGGAATCCCGGCGACCCGGCCCTCACGGACGCCGAGGTAAGGGAACGCCTCCTCCGAGAGGTCGATGTCGGTCAGGCCGGAGAGGACCTCCCGCGAGAGCGGGCCGGCGAGGTTCATGGCGGCGAAGGCGTTGCTGTAGTTCGTGACCTCGACGTCGAGGTCCCATACCTGGATCCACCGCGTCATCTCCCTGTAGAGGGCGTCCACTCCCGAGGTGGTCGCCGTGAGGTAGAAGCGGTCCTCGGAGAGCCTTGCGCACACGCCGTCGTCCGTGATCACCCCGGCCTCGTCGATCATCAGGGCGTAGCGGGTCATCCCGACCGCCAGCTTCGCGAACTTCCCGGTGCAGACCCGCTCGACGAGCTCCAGCGCATCGGGACCCGCGACCTCCAGCTTGCCCAGCGTCCCGACGTCTATGATGCCGACTCCCCGCCGGACCACCCGGACCTCGGCTAGTATCGCGTCTTCACGCCCCATGTTGGGCGTGGCGTAGTACTCTGGCCTGAACCAGTCCCCGGCGCGCATGAAGACCGCGCCGAGTTCCTCGTGGCGGCGGTGCATCGGGGTGCGGCGCGCGGGATGGAAGCTGCGCCCGGCCAGCATTCCCATCGGCACGGGGTGGAAGAAGGGGCGGGAGGTGATCGTGCCTGTCTCCTCGATGGTCTTGGTCATCAGCCGGGCCACGATGCGGATGCCGCCCATGTTCGAGTGCTTGCCCTGGCTCGGCCCCATCCCCAAAGTGGCGAAGCGATTGACGAGCGCGATGCTGTCGAACCCTTCCTGGATGGAATTCTTTATGTCCTTGAGCTGCACGTCCTCATCGAGGTCCACGAAGGCCATGCCCTTCGGGTGGTCGTAGACCGGATAGGGGTGGCTGGGCGCCGGCCCGGGATGCCGTTGCACCTTTGTCCCGGCCGACTCGCCCTTCCCGACGTGGCGGGCGGCATCGAGCCCGGCGCGCTCGCCGTCGCGTACCTTGTCCTCGGTCCGGTAGACGCCGTTGGCGCGTCCGGCGGCGAAG
>DATMVF010000060.1:0-5605 GCA_035563475.1 Rubrobacter sp. | reverse complement strand
CCGCCCTAGACCGACCACGCGCCTCGCCGCGGACATCCGCTCCGAGAGGTCGCGGTCTACGAGTTCCTCCCTGTGCTCGGGCCAGTCGGCGAGGTGTACGCTCTCGGGAGCCTCTTCGCTCACGTTCACTACCAGGTTCTGGTAGAGGGCTTCTGCTATGAACGGGGTAAAGGGGGCCGTGAGCCTGGCGACCGTGACCAGACACTCGTAGAGGGTGGAGTGTGCGGCTTTCTTGTCCTGATCGTCCTCTCCCTTCCAGAAGCGCCTGCGGCTCCGTCTCACGTACCAGTTGGAGAGCTCTTCCACGAACTCCCCGACGGCCCTGCCTGCCGCAGTTACGTCGTAGGCGTCGAGTCTCTCGCTCACGGTCCTCACGGTGAGCTGCAGCTCGCTGAGGGCCCACCGGTCCATCAGGCTCCGTCCCTCGGGCTCGACGTAGTCCTCCTTGGGATCGAAGCCGTCGATACGGGCATAGGTCACGAAGAACGAGTAGGTGTTCCAGAGGGTGAGCAGGTATTTGCGGACGGCCTCGTCGACCTGAGTTCTGGAGAAGCGTCGCGTATTGCCGGGACTCGTGGCAGTGTACAACGCCCAGCGCAAGGCATCGGCGCCCTGCTTCTCGAAGACATCCCAGGGGTCTATGACGTTGCCGAGAGACTTGCTCATCTTCTTGCCCTCGGCGTCGAGTATATGCCCGAGGACCAGGCAAGTCTCGTACGCGCTCTTGCCGAAAAGCATCGTCGAGACGGCGAGCACCGAGTAGAACCATCCCCGGGTTTGGTCGACGGCCTCGCAGATGTAGTCGGCAGGGAACTGGCTCCGGAAACGCTCCTCGCCGCCCTCCACGTGCGGATAGCCCCACTGGGCGAAAGGCATGCTCCCCGAGTCGAACCAGGCGTCCAAGACCTCAGGGACGCGGGTGGCCTCCTCGCCCGTCTCCGGGTGTCTTATGCGCACCCTGTCTATGTAAGGCCTGTGCAGGTCCTCGGGGACGGAGTCTATGGCAAGCTCTCTCAGCTCTTCAGCACTACCGACCACGATCGTCTCACCCGAGGCGGTGCGCCAGATCGGGAGCGGGGTACCCCAGTAGCGCTCGCGGCTCAAGGCCCAGTCGATGTTGTTCCTTAGCCAGTCCCCAAAGCGACCCCATTTCATGTGCTCGGGGACCCAGTTGATCTCTTCGTTCTCCGAGAGAAGTTCGTCGAGCACCGCGGTAGTCCGCCCGTACCAGGCCTTCTTCGCGTAGTATAGAAGCGGTGTTCCGCACCGCCAGCAGTGCGGGTAGGCGTGCTCCAGTACCTCCGCCCTGAACAAGAGCCCCTTCTCCCTCAATTCCTCGACGAGACCCGGGTCCGCGTCCTTGACGAACTGCCCGGCGAAAGGCCCGACCCGCCCGTCGAAAGTGCCGTCCGGCCTGACCGGGTGGATCGTGGGCAGCCCGTACCTGCGGCCCGTGCGGGCGTCCTCCTCCCCGTATGCCGGAGCGGTGTGCACCAGCCCCGTCCCTTCCGTGGTCGTCACGTAGTCTCCGAGAACGACGCTCCAGAGGTTCTCCGTCTCCTCCACGGGTACGTAATCGAAGGGGCGGCGGTACGCCTTGCCTTCGAGGTTCCGTCCTTCAGTCGTAAAGAGCACCTCGTAACCGTCCTGGCCGAGAACCTTCTCAAGTAGCTCCTCGGCCAGGATCACACGCTCGCCATCCACCTCGACGGTTGCATATTGCACCTCAGGCCCTACGGCGACGGCGGCATTGGAGATGAGGGTCCACGGCGTTGTTGTCCAGACGAGGAGGCTCGTGTTCTCTTCGTCTATCAGTGGCAGCCTCACGTAGACGCTCGGGTCAACCACGGGATCAGGATACTGCTGGTAGCCGAGCGCTACCTCGGCGGAGGAGAGGGAGGTCTGGTCGCGGGGGCAGTGGGCGCTAACCTTGTAACCTTCGTAGAGGAGGTTATTCTCGTATAGCTCTTTGAGTGCCCACCAGACGCTCTCGATGTATGAATTCTCCAGGGTCCAGTAGGGGTTGTCCATATCTATCCAGAAGCCGAGTCGCTCGCTCGTCTTCTTCCAGTCCTCCACGTAACGGAAGACGGACTCGCGGCACAGGCGGTTGAACTCCTCGACGCCGTAGCGCTCGATGTCCCCTTTGCCCTCGAGGCCTAGCTCTTTCTCTACCTGGATCTCCACCGGCAGACCGTGACAATCCCAGCCACCCTTGCGCTCGACCCGGTAACCCTGCATGGTCTTGTAGCGGGGGATGAGGTCCTTGAAAGCCCTCGCCAGGGTATGGTGGAATCCCGGTCTCCCGTTGGCCGTCGGCGGCCCCTCGTAGAAGACGAACGGCCTGTCCTCGGGCCTGCCGTTTACAGACTTCTCGAAAACGTTCGTCTCCCTCCAGAGACCGAGGGTCTCCTCCTCGAGCCTCGGAAAGTCTACCTGCGGGCTGACCTTATCGAACTTCATGCCGTCGACCTCCTCATACAAAAGCTCCCGCCCCCTGGGCGGAGTCTCGCTCCACCGCAGGGACGGGAGCCTGCATAAGGCCCTCGCGGTACCACCCTACTTGCCCGGAACCTCACGGGTCCGGTCCTCTCCGTGGCGTCGCGGTCTCCCGGAACGCGCGCGCTGTAACGGGCTCACCCGGCCGGTCCTACTAACCGTCTAGGCCACTCTCGCCTTCCGCTTTCGGCCGGCGGCTCGGGGAGGATGTTCGGGCCGCGTCCCGCGCCGGGCTTCCACCGTCCCCGGCTCGCTCAGACGGGGGTCTGCGACCCTACTCGTTCCCGTCATCGCCTGTAGGAGACTTTGTAGCGAAGAAGAGCGGTTGTGTCAAGTCGGACGATGATCCGGTCCGCAAAGCAAATTCGTAATGTAGTTGTAAGAATTTTTGAGGCCCAAGCAACCATCCGAGGTATAGACTCAACGGAAGGTCTCACAGCGAGAGGTATTGGAGAACACCACCATGAGCAAGAAGAAGACACCAAGCGGGATGCGCGCGGGGATCGCCGGTGTGGTCGGAGCCGTGGTCGCGTTCGGGATCGCGGAGTTGGTGCACGGGCTCTACTCCTCTGTTCCTTCGATCCTCGTGTCGATAGCCCAGCGGATAGTGGAATTGACACCAGGCGGGCTCGTGACGGCAGGCATCGAGCTCCTCGGCAAGGCGGACATACCGACGCTTATCGTTACGGTGCTCCTCGGTACCGTGGCGATCAGCTTCTTCCTCGGTAATCTCGCCGTCAGACACCCTTCTCTGGCGCTCGCCGGCGTCGCCGTCCTGTCGGCCATAGCCGTGGCCGCGGCCCTGGCAGATCCGTTCGTGGCCCCGGCGCCGACCATAATCACCATCGCCGGAGCCCTCCTCGCCGGTGCCGCCGTCACGGAACTCCTGTTGCGCGCGGCGGGCCTCCGGGCCGCCATAGAACCTGCGGAAGAGCCTCCCCAAGCGGGCGAGCCTGGCAGCGCGGCCTCGCCCGTCGCGAGGGCGAGGGAGGCAGGCTCGGACGGCAGCATCGCCGTCGGGCGCGGCGGGTTCCTGCTGCTAGGCGGCGGCGCGGCCGTGGCCGGTCTCGCGGCCGCCGGCGTGGGACGCCTGCTTGGCGGTGGAACCGTCCAGAGCGCGGCCAGACCCAAAAAGCTGAACCTTCCAGAAGCGCAGGACGAGAAACAGCCGGCAGGGAAGGGTGAGGCCGACAAGAGCGCCGGAGAGGCCGCGACGCACGAGTCGCTGCCGCAGCCTCCGGCGGATGCCTCCATAGACGTGCCCGGCATGCCGAAGCTAATTACTCCGGCGAGCAGCTTCTACCTCATAGACACCGCGCTCAGTTCGCCGAGGATAGACGTGAACGACTGGACGCTCTCCGTCAAAGGCGCGGTAGACAACCCCGTCGAGTTCTCTTTCCAGGACCTCCTCGGCATGTCCACCCGCGAGGCGGACATAACGCTCTCCTGCGTCTCCAACACCGTCGGCGGAGGCCTCGTCTCCAACGGACGCTGGACCGGGGTCTTGCTCTCCGACGTTCTGGCGGAGGCCGGTATGAGCCGGGACAAGATCACAACCGCCTCCAGGCAGCTCGTCGGCCGCAGCGTCGACGGCTTCACGACGGGCTTCAAGACAGACATCGCGCTGGACGGCCGCAACGCCCTCGTCGCCTTCGGCCTGAACGGCAGCGAGCTCCCCGTAAAGCACGGCTACCCCGTCCGACTCGTCATCCCAGGCCTCTACGGATACATCTCGGCCACCAAGTGGCTCACCGAGATAGAGCTCACCAACTGGAACTTCGACGCTTACTGGGTCCAACGTACCTGGTCCAAGGAAGGGCCGATCAAGACCCAGTCCCGTATCGACACTATCAGGGATGGCGACAACCTCTCCTCCGGCAAGAACCCCATAGGGGGTATCGCCTGGGCACCACACCGCGGAATCCAGAAGGTCGAGGTCTCGACAGACGGCGGAGTGACCTGGAACACAGCCCGCCTGGCAAAACAACTCGCCGAAGATGCCTGGCGCCAATACGTCTACGACTGGGATGCCCGTCCAGGCGATTACACCATCCAGGTGCGCGCCACGGACGGTAACGGACAGACCCAGACCGCCTCGAAAGCCCCCCCACACCCCTCCGGCGCCACCGGTTACCACACCATCGACGTGACCGTGGGCTAGAGATCCGCTACAATATCTCAACTATAGCGTTAGGGTCGGGCATGTAAGGGCGGTAACAAATGTTTCGCCGCAGAGAAACAAACCTGTAACCAAAGTGTTTCCGATACGTTACGAAACCGTAACATTACGGCAAGCATACCGTAACAGGTTAAGGGTAAGATTCAGATTAAACCGAGCCCCGGCCGATGGAACCGTTCCCCCCTCCAGATTCCATCGGTCGGGACGGTGTTTTCTGGGGGTTATCGGTAGGCAGTGTATCCGGGAGCTCGCCCCGCGTACATATTTGTTAACGTAGGATGAAGGTCGACGAGCTTCACGGGTTTGATCTCTCACCGTCCGAGGCCAGGCGGCTACAGGAGGAGTTGGCGCCCAGGGTGGTTACGGGGCCGGCCCTCGACCTCTCCGGCGTGCGGCATGTGGCCGGGGCCGACGTCTCTACACAGGGCGACACGGCCTATGCCACGGTCGTGGTGCTCGAGTTTCCTGGGCTCTCCCTCGTCGAAGTGCAGGGCTTCGAGGCGCCGCTCCGGTTTCCGTATGTACCCGGGCTCCTTTCGTTCAGGGAAGTGCCGTCGTTGGCCGGGGCTTTGCGCGAGGTGGAGACCGGGGTGGAAGCCCTGATCCTGGACGCCCAGGGCCTCGCGCACCCCCGTCGCATGGGCCTGGCCTCGCACCTTGGGATCTTTCTCGACGTTCCGACGGTGGGTTGCGCCAAGAGCCGGCTGGTGGGGAGCTATGAGGAGCCAGGGAGGGAGAAGGGTAGCGCAGAGGATCTCGTGCATCGTGGGGAGACCGTCGGTAGGGTGGTAAGGACGAGAGAGGGGGTCTCCCCGGTCTACGTCTCGGTGGGCAACGGTATAGATCTGGGTAGCGCGGTGGATCTCGTCCTGGCCTGCTGCACGAGGTACAGGTTGCCTGAGAGCACGCGCCAGGCGCATAACGCCG
>DATMVF010000059.1:0-6261 GCA_035563475.1 Rubrobacter sp. | reverse complement strand
TCTTCCACGAAGTAACGGTCGTGGGAGACGAACAGGATCCCGCCGGGGAAGTCTACGAGCGCCTCCAGCAGTACGTCCTGGGTCTCTATGTCGAGGTAATTGGTTGGCTCGTCGAGGACGAGGAGGTTGTTGTCCCCGAGGATGAGCCCGGCCAGGAGCACCTTGGCGCGTTCGCCTGAGCTCAACTTCGCCACCTTCTTGTTGACGGTCTCCCTCCTGACGCCCATCCTGCCCATGACGGTACGGACCAGGGTCTCGTCGCGCCCGGTCCCGAGGACCGCCTCCAGCGCCGTAACGTCGACAGGCACGAGGCGGTTGTCCTGGTCGAAGTAACCGGCCTTTGAGGAGGGTGAGAGACGAACATGGCCGTGCAGGGGTGGGATCTCACCGAGCACGGTACGCAGAAGCGCGGTCTTGCCGCAACCATTCGGACCGAGGATAGCCAGCCTGTCCCCAGCCCAGAGCTCGAGAGAAAGCTCTGTGGTCAAGGGCCGGTCTCTGGAGTAACCGACTATAAGATCATCGGCGCGCAGGAGGCTGCGGCCCTTCGAGGCCCCGAACTCTATCTTGACCGCATCCTTCTCGAACGGCTTCTCCGTACGGGCGTTCTCGATGGCCTCCTCCATCCTGCGTCGGGCGACGAGCGAACGCTTCATGACCTTCGCAGCCTTGTGGCTTACAAACCCTTTGTCCGCCGCGCCCCGCTTCTCTTTCTCGCCTGCGTCTGACCATCTCTGGTAGTCCTGGGCCTGCCGCTGCAGCTTCTTCGCCAGCTTCCGGTTTTTCTCGTATCTGCGCCATCCTACCTCCTCGGCCTGCCTAAGTTGTTGCCTGAACGCGGTGTAGTCGCCAGAATAGAGGGTAAGTCTGCCCCGATCGAGGTGGGCGACTTTCCTGGAGACGGCATCGAGAAAGCGCCGGTCGTGGGAAGCCACGACGTAGGCGGTATCCATCCCTGCCAGGTGTCCCTCCAGCCATTCGCGGGCGGGCACATCGAGGTGGTTGGTCGGCTCGTCGAAGAGGATGAGGTCATGATCCTCGAGCAACAGCCTCGCGAGCGCGAGGCGCACCCTCTGGCCGGCGGAGAGCTCGGAGACACTGCTGCCCCAGTACGCCTCGGAGAGGCCAAGACCCGTCAGAGTAGATCGTGTCCTCGATCTGAACTCGTACCCACCCGAGACCTCGAAGCGATGCTGCGCCTCGCCCAGATCGGCCAGTATCTCCGAGGTGCGTTCGCTCTCTCCCACCCCGCCGAGCTCGGAGGCGAGGACCTCGATACGTCTCTCCAGTTCGATCAGGGACCCGAAAGGCTCGAGCGCTACCTCCATGCAGGTACGTTTCGCATCCTCCTCCATGCCTGCGAAGTCCTGCTCCAGATACCCGATACGTACTCCCCGTGACAGCGAGACCTCGCCCGTGTCCGGTGTCAGAGACCCCTTCAGAATGCGGAAAATGCTGGTCTTCCCCGCGCCGTTCTCTCCTACGAGGGAGATCCTATCCTCAGGATAGACGGTGAAGGAGACGTCTTCTAGTACCTTCTTGTCGGGGAACGAGAGCGAGACGTTTCTGAGTTGGGCGAGCACGTAAAGATCCTTTGCAGGACGAGAGGACGAGGAAAGCATATTGCAAAGGAGGCTCGCTACATGCCCGAGAGTATACTCCAGCGCCCTCCGCCTCGCACAGAGCCGCTATAGCCACTCCAGCCTGCGAACGTCTACCGTGCGTGAAGCATCCGTCGTCTCCCTGACGCCCACTTCAGGAGACGGCAGGTCCAGCGGCGTCTCGAGAACATCTTCGGCTATCGCCCGGTAGGGATCCAGTCCGGCAGGAACAGGGCTGTCTGCGATGCCGGCCGCCATTCCGGTGATTCCTGACAGCGTAACGGTGTCATCTGGTCGTCATATTGACACTTGTAGCGAACGGGTGCAGAAACGAGGCGTGCTCGCGTATTCGCAGGAGTTGAACGGAACGACAAACAGACTTCGCTCGTCGCGCCTTCGGGGACTGCTACCGCGGCAGAACATCCCGAACGTGGTTAGACTGCTCTCGTGGGAAATGTGAGGCGACGGCTGACGGATGGGTCGAACCAGAGGGCTTCGACGCTCGAGCTCTTCTATGATCTCGTGTTCGTGTTCGCGATCACGCAGGTCTCCCACCTCCTCCTCGAGCACCTGACGTGGGCCGGCGTCCTGCAGTCCCTGATAGTCCTCCTCGCGGTGTACTGGTCGTGGAACTACACGACCTGGACCACCAACGAACTGGATACGGAGACCGTCCCTGTCCGACTGCTGCTCCTGGCGCTAATGCTCGTCAGTCTCCTCATGGCGGTTGCGATACCGCAGGCGTTCGAGGCTCATGCGCTGCTGTTTGCCGGGTCGTACGTTGCCATACAGATCGGCAGGCACACCTTCCTGACCTTCGCGGCGGCGGATCGCGGGACGATAGAACGCGAGCGGGCGGGACACATCCTCACCTGGTTTGTGGTGGTTGGCGTACTGTGGGTGGCAGGAGCCCTGCTCGACGGCCCGGAACGCGTCGTACTCTGGCTGGTCGCGCTCGCGCTCGACTACTGTGCGCCGCTCGTTACTTACTGGGTACCGGGCCGGCAGCGCCTCGCGCCAGCCACCTGGAACGTCGGAACGGAGCACTTCGCCGAGCGCTTCGGCCTGTTCATCATCCTCGCGCTCGGCGAGTCTATCGTCATAACCGGCGCGACAACTTCAGAGCTCGAACTCGACGCGGCGAGGATCATAGCCTTCGTGATGGCTTTTTTGGCGTCAGCGGCAATCTGGTGGTTGTACTTCACGTCCGTGTCGACGATTGGGGAACATTACCTCGAGGTCTCCGAGAACAGGACGATTCTCGCCAGAGACGCCTACACCTATCTGCACGTGGTGTTCGTCGCCGGGATCATCCTCTCCGCGGTGGGAGACGAGTTGGTGATCGCCCATCCGACGGAGATCCTGCCGCCGTACGAAGTTGCGGCGGTGGCAGCCGGGCCGGCCGTGTACCTCTTCGCCCACACCCTATTCGGCTACAGACTGACGGGGGTGGTCTACAAGGCGAAGGTCCTCGGGACGCTGGCCTGCTTCGCCGTCGGCTTCCTCGGCCTCCTCGTACCTGCGCTGGTGTTGGCGGGGCTGCTTATCTTGGTTTTGGTGGCGGTGATCGTATCTAGCTATCTGGCACCTTCGAGTGCCGAGGCGGAGGGCGAAGCTCTGCTTCAAAGCAGCTCGTGGAAGGCTGAGTGATACGAAGTCCGCAAGAAGAGAGGCATGTCAGGCAGCCACGAGATCGCTTCGTATCCGACAAGGACTCCAAAGGACGTGGATTCCCGCTTGCGCGGGAATGACGCTTAGGGATGCCTATCCGATGGTGATGGGACGGACTTGGTATAGTTCCGCAATCCGGGCATCAGGCTACAGGTTTCAGGAAGTGACCGTTGCAGAGAATTACTGGGCGCGGTCAGGGACGGCGGGGGAACTTCGAGAAGTCGGGTTTACGCTTCTGTTTGTAGGCGTCGCGGCCTTCTTGTGCCTCTTCGCTTCCGTAGAAGAGTAGGTTCGCGTCGTGGGCGAGCTGTTGGATGCCGGCGTAGCCGTCCTCGTGGGCGTGGAAGCTCGCCTTCAGGAGGCGCAGGGCGAATGGCGAGCGGTCCAGCATCTCGCGGCACCAGCGGACGGTCTCCTCCTCGAGCGCGGCGAGCGGCACGACGGTGTTGACTAGTCCCATCTCTAGAGCCTCCTCGGCGGAATAGATCCTGCAGAGGAACCACATCTCCTTGGCCTTCTTCGGCCCGACGAGGCTGGTTAGGACCGACGCGCCGAATCCGCCGTCGAAGCTTCCGACCTTTGGGCCGACCTGCCCGAACTTCGCGTTATCGGCAGCGATGGTGAGGTCGCACACCACGTGCAGGACGTGGCCCCCGCCGACGGCGTATCCCGCCACCATCGCGACGACGGGTTTGGGGCAACGCCGGATCTGGACGTGCAGATCCGTGACGTGGAAGCGTCCGACAGACTCTCCCCCCGGAGTGCGACGGGGCGCGTCGGGGTCATCGAGGTACCCGGCGTCCCCTCGTACCTTCTGGTCTCCTCCGGAACAGAATGCGTCAGGTCCCTCCCCCGTCAGGATGATGACCCCGGTCTCGTGATCTTCGCGGGCGTCTTCGAGGGCTTCTTGCATCTCGATGACCGTCAGGGGACGGAAGGCGTTGCGCACCTCAGGGCGGTTTATGGTGATCTTCGCGATCCCCTCCGCCTTCTCGTACCTGATGTCCTCGAACTCTCTGGCCGATTCCCACTGTATGTTAGTCATAGAGCAGATTATAGAGATTTGCGCTTGATTCTTTCATTGAGCTGGGCGGTAGCGTGGCGCGCGGAGCCGGTAACGAATGAAGCGCTCGCTGCCGATCTCGGTCTCCCCATCCGGCTCGAATCCGAGCCGCATCAACCCCCTAACGTTCGTTCTCGAAGGTGGCAACAAGGCTGTCACGGAATCGAAGCCCATCTCGTCGAACGCGCGGGTGATGATCTCTTCGTAGATGGCGCGTCCCGTTCCCCAGTAGTGCGGGTTGAGGACCAGCGCCACATCCGCATCCCCGTCCTCGGGCTGAAGACCACCCCAGCTGGCAAACTTACCGTCTACGAAGAACGCCCATGGCCCGTACCCGTGCTCTTCCCAGAGTCGCTCCTTGTCCCTCAAGAACCTCTCGTAGTCGGCTTCACCGAAGGTGCCGCTCGACAACGGCATGTGTCTTCGCACCCGAGGATCGTTCGCTAGCTTGATCATGTCGGCACTGTCTACCTCACTCAACCTCTTGAACTCGATGTTCATCTTTCGACCTCTGGCTCGCTGCACGCTCACGCCTAATGATAGACCGATGGCGGGAGGGCGGTCCTCAGGTAGCGCGCAAAGATCGCCGTTGATTCCGGCAGCACCGACTGTACCCTTCCATCGGGATGCACCCCCAGACGCACAGAGATTTGAGAGCAGCTCGCGACTTCATGCGCCACGCCTACGGGCGTCCCGTCTCTCTACCCGACGTCGCGGCCCGGGCCAACCTCTCCCCTTACCACTTCCTGCGCGTCTACAAGCGGGCCTACGGAGAGACACCGCACGAGTTCCTGACCCGGCTGCGCATAGAGCGGGCGAAGACGCTTTTGGCGAGTGGGAGTCACAACGTCACGGAAGCGTGCTTCGAGGTCGGCTTCTCCAGCCTGGGCAGTTTCAGTAACCTGTTCGCGTATCGTGTTGGCCTACCCCCTTCCGAGTACAGGCGCTATGCTCGGTCGATGATCTCCGTTCCTTCGACGGTAAGGACGCTATTCGTTCCCTCGTGCTTTTTCACGATGTTGTACGGAGTTCTGGAAGAGCGCAATTTTCGAGAAGCCGGAGAGGCACCTCCGCTAGTATCTTCAGAATATAGCAACGAGACAGGGAGGTAAGTCGTGATCCAACGCCAGAGTCACTCTACGATCTACGTAATCGACCAGGAAGAAGCCCTCAGGTTCTACCGCGACATCCTGGGCTTCGAGGTAAACACCGACATGCCCATGGGCGACTCGGGGCTTCGCTGGCTGACGCTGAACCCGAAAGGCCAACCCGACCTCGAGTTGATCCTGGCCCAGGTAGCCTCTGGACCGATGTTCGACGCCGAGACGGCGGAAGAGATGAGGGCGATGCTCGAGAGAGGCGCCTTCGGCATCGGCGTCTTCGAAACGGATGACATCAAAGGCGACTACGAGCGCTTGAGCAGCCAGGGTGTCGAGTTCGTGTCGCCACCCCAGGAACGGTTCTACGGCACAGAGGCCATCGTCAAAGACAACTCAGGGAACTGGTTTAGTCTCACCCAGAGCAAACGATAGTCCTTCCACATAACGCCAGAGCAAGGAGTTGTATGCCGCCGGAGTCTCGGCGTGCACGGTATGTCCCGCTCCAGGGACGACCGCGGACTCTATTCGCGGGTTGATGCCCGCCATGCGCGATGAGATCCCGGCGTACTTCCCATCGAGCTCTCCGGCTATGGCGAGCGCCGGTACGCCTAGACCTGTCAGCTCTCCCCACAACGAAGGCTGGCTCCCCGTACCCATCCCTCGCAACGAGCGCGCCAGCTCTCCAGCGTCGTTGCGCCGCCGCGCATCGATAGTCCGACGGAGCAGGTCCTCGTCCCGCGCCAGGGGCGCGAAGAGCGGCTGCGCGTACCAGTCCCGAAGAAACGCCTCGAAGTCTCCCGATTCCAGGCACTCTGCCTTCGACTCA
>DATMVF010000058.1:0-2201 GCA_035563475.1 Rubrobacter sp. | reverse complement strand
AGGGCGGTCTTCGCTGACATCGAGTCGGCGGGACGCGCCGCTGTGGCGATGATCCGGACCGGGATGAGGATCGGTCGCGTCGAGCTGGTCGACGCCCGCACGATCGAGGCTGTAAACGCCTACAAGGGCACAGATTATGCTGCCGCCCCGACCCTCTTCCTGGAGTTCAGCGGCTCGAAGGCGGGCGTCGAGAGCGACGCGGAGGTGGCCCGCGAAACCTCGGCGGCGGAAGGTTGCTCTTCGTTCGAGGTGGAGGTGGACGAGGAGGCCCGGGAGAAGCTCTGGGAGGCCCGTCACGACGCGGCCCTTGCCATTCGCGATCTCTACCCAGGTATGGGAATGATGGGCACGGACGTGTGCGTCCCGATCTCCGACCTTCCCGGCGCCTTGCGACACGCCCGCGACACCATCGGGTCCCGTGGCCTCCACGGGGCCATTCTGGGCCACGTCGGTGACGGGAACTACCACGCTGTCTTTCCAGTAGGCACGGGCGACGAGGCAGACCAGGAGCGCGCCGAGTCGGTCAACGCCGAGATCGTGGACTACGCCCTGGAGCGCGGCGGCACCTGTACCGGAGAGCATGGTATCGGGATGGGAAAGACCGGACACTTGCAGAAAGAGCACGGCGACTCTTTGCCGTTTATGCGCGAGATCAAGAGTATCGCCGACCCGAACGGCATCATGAACCCGGGCAAGATCTTCAGCGGAGGATGATCGGCTTGCTTTCCTCGTCGTTGGGCTACAGTCACGGCGGGCTGTAGAATTGGCGGGTAGGCGAGGGAAAGCTAGACCCTGGTAGAACCAGAGAAGACATCATACCGGCCTGTGAGGGTGATCGGGGTGCTCCTTATCCTCGAGGTGATCGGGCTCGTCTTGCTCGGCGGATACGAGTTCTTACAGGTCGATTGGAGGGATATCGACCTGAGGACGCTGCAGCCTCAGGCCGTCGAGTTGGCGGTCTTCGCCCTCTTCATCCCTTCGGCCATACTGACGCTTCTCTCGGCGCTGAGCTTCCTGTTCTTGTACCGAAGGGGGTGGCTTCTGGCCGCGATCGCGCAGGGGTTGAGCCTGGCCGTGTGCCTGTGGCTCTACTCCTGGTTCCAGCCAGGCTACGTCTACCCGATCATGGCCTACTGCGTACTGATGATCCTCTACCTGAACTCTCAGGACGTGCGGATGGTGTTCCGAACCGGACAGCAGGCGTCGCATGAAAACTGAGAGCCCCGGCGTGGAGGCAGCCACGGCCCTGCTCCGGCGTTTCGAGCCCGTGATCCGCTCGACCACAGGGGACAAGTTCTACCCGATGGACGTCGAACCCTACGTGCGGGCCTGCAGCCTCTGGGTGCAGAGGCCTGGTGAGGAGGCCGTATGCGTCGTGCCCGGTGGGAAGCTGAGCCTCGACCGGCTCGCGCAGCAGCCCATGGACGAGGCCGGCGCCGTACATTTCCTCAAGTTCACGGATACCGAGGATCTGAGGTCCGACTCGCCCGGCGGACGCCTGCGCGTGTTCCGCAGTCGCGCGAAGGACCGCAAGGAGTCGACCAGGGCCTTCAGGGCCGGGCGGGGCCGGCTGGCCCGCGTCGGGTACTTCTCCCGCTTCGTCGACGCCCTTTACTCGATAGCGCTCCTCGCCCGCGGAAGGGTTCCTGGGGAATCGGCCGCGGCGGCTTCGGTGGCCTACGAGCGCATAATGGCCGGGCAAGAACACTACCGTTACCACGGTCGCGTGCTGCGCCAGGACGGCTGGATCGTACTCCAGTACTGGCTGTTCTACCCGTTCAACGACTGGAGGAGCGGGTTCTTCGGCGCGAACGACCACGAGGCCGACTGGGAGAAGGTGTTCGTGTACCTCTCGGAGACGGAGGCCGGTGAGGTACGCCCGGAGTGGGTGGCCTACGCGGCCCACAACTACACGGGGGACAACCTCAGGCGCCGCTGGGACGATCCGGAGCTCGAGAAAGTGGGGGAGCACCCCGTGATCTACGTCGGCGCCGGCTCCCACGCCAGCTACTTCGCGCCGGGCGAGTACCTGACGGAACTGACCCTCCCCCTGCCTTCACCCCTCGCGAGGGTGGCCGGAGCCATCCGCACTTTCTGGAAGACGAGGCTCGGCCAGTACGTGGGGGATGGCGAAGAAGACGGCGGGTCGGGCTACTTCAGCATCCCCTTTGTAGACTACGCGCGCGGAGACGGCCTGAGCG
>DATMVF010000057.1:0-5449 GCA_035563475.1 Rubrobacter sp. | reverse complement strand
GCACTGTCTTCGGCGTGGAGCGCGGGCCGGCCAAAGTGATGATGCCCGAGATGCTGCGTCGCTACACCAGCGCCCTAAGCGCGCACAGGGAGGACACTAGGCTGCCAGAACGATGATAGCCCGGGCTCGGCGCGACGCCCCCGGCCGAATAAGCCGCCCGTACCCTCTGAGCCGGTTTATGGCCCGGCACCCTGTCGTGGTCTAAGATCGCGTCCGCGTAGGCGAAAAGGACTTGCTGCGGCATCCGGGAGCGACGCGGCTTCCTGGGCGCGTAGTCTCTTTCCGCGAGGCCGAGAAGGCATAATATGTCCTGAGGCGGCGACCATGGTGAACAGAAGGCGTGGGATGGCCGTGAGGATGGGGACACAGATCCTGCAGGAAAGAGTACGGCTAGGAGTTCGGCACGGCGGGTGAGAGACTCAGGGACCTCGACGCCTCGGTGGAAACGATCGGGGCGCGGCTGGGCAAGCTGAACCCGCCGCCCACGCGCGAGATGCCGGTCATGATCGGGGCGGAGGTGAGAAGGTCACGCTGCGCATCGTGGCCGGACACGCGACGATCTCGATCTGGTTCGGCGATCCGGAGGAGGCGGTCCGTAAGAGCGCCGTGCTCGATAACTGGTGCCGGAAGGTCGGACGCGACCCGAGGGAGATAGAACGCTCCGTCCCCATTCACCCGGATCGCTTGGGCGAGGCCGCCGCCTACGTCGAACGGGGATTCGACCACCTCATCGTCGGCTTCCACAACGCGACCGACGACCCCTCGTCCCTGAAGAAACTGGTGGCCCGGCGCGACTCGCGTAACGAAGGCTAGGCTGGCTCGGGCTAGAAGCCGGGTACCGGCGCGACGGCACCTCGAGTTCGCTCTAGGGGCAAAGCCAATGAGCGCGACGAGAGGCAAGCCGACGCGGGTGGCGACCTACGTCAGGGTCTCCAAGGGCGACGGTTCTCACGAGACCATTACGCCGTCTACGACGCGCAACATGAAAGTCAGAGACCGCGACCTTCCGTGCAGCAGCAGGAAGTTCAAGAAGTGCCGCTGCAGCAACGCCTGAGGATCGACTTCGACGTGGCAGGAAACTACCGGTAGATCCTCGGCTCGTTGTTGTTAAGATTTGTGAAGAATTTTGTTTATGGGGCGCTTTTGGCGCATCTGCCAGGTTCGGTGCGTATTGCGCCGAGACCGTCCGTGTGGTTTCGTTGATCTGCTTGTCTAGCACCCACGAAGGAGCGTTATGGTAGAGAAGGGACGCAAGCCGGTATCGCGTGAGGCATACGAAAAGCTGGCTGACGCCTACTCGGCCCGCGCCCCGACCAAGCCCCACAACGCCTACTACGAGCGTCCCGCGACGTTGTCCCTGCTCGGAGACGTCGGGGGCAAGCGGGTGCTCGACGCCGGTTGCGGACCGGGTATCTACGCCGAAGAGCTCGTGGCCAGGGGCGCCGAGGTTGTCGGCTTCGATGCCAGCGGGCGGATGGTCGATCTGGCTCGGGAGAGGCTCCAGGGCAGGGCGGAGGTCTCCCGCGCGAACCTCGAGGAGCCGCTCGCGTGGCTGGAAGATGAATCCTTCGACCTCGTGGTGAGCGCGCTGGCCATGGACTACGTGGAGGATTGGCGCGGACCGCTCACGGAGTTCCACAGGGTGCTCAGGCCCGCTGGGAAGCTGGTGTTCTCGGTGGAGCATCCCACCTTCAAGTTCATCGAGCAGGTCTACGAGGGAGAGGGCAGCTACTTCGAGACCGCGCTCGGGGGCATGGAGTGGACGGGGTTCGGGGAGATGGTGTGGATGCCGTCGTACCGGAGGCCCCTGGGCGCCATGGTCGACGCCATCCTGGACAGCGGTTTCGTCTTGGGGGGCATGCTCGAGCCCAGGCCCGACGAGCGCTTTCGGATCGCAGACCCGGAGGAGTACGAGAGGCTCTCCCGGATGCCCGGGTTCCTCTGCTTAGTGGGACGCAAACCCCGGGGTGCGTAGGCCTAGCCTGGCCGCGCCGCTACCTGCGGCATCGCCGCCAGGCCGCCCCTCCTGTCGGCTCGGCGCCTCTTGATGCTCCCTATTGAGAAGCCGGGTGAACGGGGTTCTGAGCGGCGCGGGTGCTCCTCCTGAAGACGATTGCGACACCACCTATAAATGGAAGACTGCGTGTTCTAGCCGGAAAGGCAGAGATGTCAGTACGCAGAACGAAGGAAGCCCGAGCCGCTTTCAAAAGGCGAAGAGGTCCACGCTGGCGTACCGGGCGACGAAGAGCGTGATCACGATGCCGTGGGCCACCACAGCCACGTTAATATCCTGGTACCGCTCCAGGATCTCGTCCATCGCACCTGAGAAGCGCTCCCCCGCTTGCTCGGCCGTCTCGTTGCCCCACACGAGCTCTCCTGGGTTCTCGAAGTAGACCTTTGTGGACCGCTCGAAGTCATCCTGGGTGCCAAAGGGCGCGCCGGTGCGGTCGTGCTCGTGCAACCGTGGGTGCATGATGAGCTCCAGCCCTAACCGGCCGGCGACTATCCGCGCCGTCTCGGTCGCCTTGGGCTCCTCACTCGTCAGGACGATGTCAGGTCCGTATGGGCGGAGACGCGCGGCCAGCGTCATGCTCTTGCGTCGACCTTCCTCCGAGAGTCTCCAGGAGTTCGGCGGCACTTCCGGATCGATCGAGGGCTCGGAGTGTTTGATCAAAATGAGCCTCTTGCGGTCGGCCACCCCCCACTTTCCGGGCGTCTCCATTCCGCTCGACACTAGGGGACTTCTAGCACGTGGCGCCGCTCTTTGGCAATGACCGTGAAGCCTGCGCGTTTGAGTGTCGTTCCGGAGGCGGTGTTCGCCTTGGTCAGGGCGAGGGTCGCCCCGAGTTCCCTCCCTAACCGGCACCTTTCTAGAACGAGCGCCCGGTAGGCGCCCCTGCCCCTGAACGCCTCGCGTGTCGCAGCGCCCCACAACCTGAGCGTCTCGCCCACCATTTGCGCGCCCGCCGCGCCCAATGCTTTTTGTTCATCTTCTCTTACATACTCGAAACCCACATCCACGAATGCTAAGAACCTCAGGGCGAGCGATGCACCCTCTTCGACTGATTCACCGCGCTCGCGGAGGCCAAGCTTCGCTAGTTCTCTGGCGTACCCGGCGAATTCGTCCCCAGAAGGTGGAGGCGAGGAGAAGACCTCCGAGTCTACGAGGAGCGCCTCCCTTAGCCCGTCGGCGTCGCGCACGAGCTCGGCGCTTACGTCCTCTGGAACGCCGAGCCGGGGTAGACTCGGCTCTAGACCGTCAACGAGAGAGAAGGCGAGGACGTCGAGCTCCTCGTTGGTTTCGAAGCCACGTTTTGCCAGGCACTCGTCCATGAACGGCGGGCTTATGCCCTCGCCCGTGTGCCACACGAGCCTGCCCCCGCCGGCGGCGCGGACCGCGCCGATGGTATCTTCGATCAGCTCCTCCGCCTTCTCCTCGTCGACGGCAGAAGAGCGCCAAACTCTGCTTTGGCCCCAACGCTTTGGTAGGTGCACCAGCAGACGCCGCTCGTCCTCCAGGCGCACGCCGTCGGGTGGGACGTGAACCCAGCGCGCGGATTCCCGGAGTACGGCTTCGTCAGTACATCGTTCGCTTGCACTCACGTGATGAGCGTAGCGCAAGGTCGTTCTGCTGGCTACGCCATCTGTTGAGGGTTACTCGCCGTTCGAGCCGGTGGCGAGGTCCGTGAGGTGGGACATGGCGGAACTCGTCGCCGGGTAGAGCGAGCGGTAGACCTCGTAGTACTCCTCGTAGATCTTCGCCCGGTCACTATCGGGCTCGGTGATCTCCTCTCGTAGTTTCACCACGGAGACGGCTTCGTCCACGCTGGTGTAGGTGCCTGAGGCCACCCCAGCCAGGAGTGCTGCGCCGTAGGCCGGTCCCTCGTCGGCGACGGTCCTGCGTATGGGGGTGCCGTAGATGTCGGCCTGGAGCTGGCGCCAGAGCTCGCTTCTCGCCCCGCCGCCGGTAGCCCTGACGTCCTCCACGGGTATGCCGAGTCCGCGCATAATGTCCAGAGAGTCGCGAAGGGAGAAGATCACACCCTCCATCGCGGCGCGGGTCATGTGCTCCACTCCGTGACGGGCCGTGAGCCCGAAGAAAGCCCCCCTCGCCTTGGGGTCGAGGTGCGGCGTCCGCTCGCCCGAGAGATAAGGCAGGAACACGAGCCCTTCGGAGCCAGGCCTGACGTCCGAGGCAGCCTCGACCAGTTCGTCGTAGTCGCCCCCCAGCGTCTCGCGCCACCAGGATAGGGACCCTCCCGCGGAGAGCGTGACGCCCATCAAATGGTAAGCACCTGGCACGGCGTGGCAGAAGGCATGCAGTCGTCCCGAGGGGTCGGGGTTGAACTCGCTGGCGTGGGCGAAGAGTACGCCGCTCGTGCCGACGGAAGAGTTGACGAGCCCGGTGCCGACGATACCCGTACCGACGGCCGCCGCCGCGTTGTCCCCGCCGCCCGCCGCCACGGGGATGCCCCGCGGCAAGCCCAGCTCTTCGGCCACGCTCTCGCGAAGGACGCCCGTGTTCTCGGGGCCTTCGTAGACTTCGGGCATCCAGTCTTGTGGGATCTCCAGGGAGTTTAGGATCTCACCCGACCAGTCTCGGGCCCTCATGTCGAGGAGCAGGGTGCCAGCCGCGTCCGAGGCGTCAGTGGCGTACTCGCCGGTGAGCCGGAGCCTCACGTAGTCCTTGGGCAGGAGCACGCGGGAGACCCGCCCGAAATTTTCGGGCTCTTCTTCTTTCAACCAGACGATCTTCGGTGCCTGAAATCCTGTGAGGGCCGGGTTGCCTGAGATGGAGATCAGACGCTCCTCCCCCACGGCAGTGGTAATCACCTCGCACTGCCTGCCGGTGCGCTGGTCGTTCCAGAGGAGCGCCGGCCTTATCACCTCATCTGACGAATCGAGGAACACGGAGCCGTGCATCTGCCCGGTGAGCCCGATACCTGTTACCTGCTCCCCTGTCTGCACGGCGACGTTCTTTACTACCTCTTTGGTGCCCGCCCACCAGTCGACTGGGTCCTGCTCGGTCCAGCCAGGGTGCGGGCTGTAGAGCGGGTACTCCGATGAGGCTTCGGCGACTATCTCTCCCGACTCGTCCACGGCGACGGCCCTCGCCCCGCCGGTTCCGACGTCGAGCCCGATCAGGACGCTCACGTCTCATTCCTGCTGGCGCGCGCCTCTTGGCGGCGCACCGCGATCTCCGCCTCATAACCTTCGTCCATGCCGAGCGCGGCGTAGACCGCCTTCTGGCCGGCAAGGGCGTCGGCGCGGGACTTGGCCTCGCGCAGTTCGGCCCTGTCTATCTTCCTGGCCAGGTCCCAGATGAACTCCCACTGCACGATGGCGCGTCTGACGGCGGCCACCTGATCTTCCGTGTAGGGATAGAGGTCGAAGCCGATGATCTCGCCTTCTTCCCCGTAGCCCGTGTCCTGGAGGGTCTGGGCCAGCT
>DATMVF010000056.1:0-6567 GCA_035563475.1 Rubrobacter sp. | reverse complement strand
CAGGAGGTGGCGCAGGAACTCTTCGGGAAGGCTGAGGAGCAGGCGGACGCCTACAGGCGTTTCTTCGGGCAGTGGGGCAACTTCCCCATGGGAAGCTTCCCGTTCCCCGGCATGACCAACAGCGTAATGTTCCCCTTCCAGAAGCAGGGGATGCGACTCGTAGAGACGGCCGCAAGGGGCGCGGAGGAGACCATAGCGACGGCCACCTTCCCCATCGCCGGCTACGACGAGAAGAACGTCGATGAGATCTCCGCGCGGCTCGATGGTCTGAGCGCCGAGCAGATCCGGCACCTCAGGGCTTACGAGAAGTCCAACAAGAACCGCCAGAGCCTGATCGACCGGTTCGACAGCAAGCTCAGGGCTTCGTAGCAAAAGCTACACGAGCGTAACGAAGAGGCCGGGGTTCTAGCCCCGGCCTCTCTTCGTGCTTTCTCCCAAGGTGCTAGTTCGCATTTCATGTGATACACCGATTACAATAGCGCCACAGGGATCGAACACGGATCTCGTCATCCGCGTTGGATCTTGACCCCATTACAGTAACTGTGTAGTATTCGTGCAAAGTGAGGAGCCGGGTGACCATGCCTGTAGGAGGTATTACATGGACGTGATGAGGGGTCTCGAAGAGAGCGGGAGCAGCGCGCCGCATCCTGGTGTGGAGAGACTGATGCTCCACTTCACGCCTTACTCGGAGGACTGGTCCAAGCTGCCTGTAATCGTCTCTGGTGAGGGGTGCTACGTCACCGACGACAAGGGCAAATCTTACATAGACGGGCTCGCCGGGCTCTTCACGACCCAGGTCGGGCACGGGAGGAGCGAGCTTGCCGAGGTCGCCGCGAGGCAGATGAAGGAGCTCGGCTTCTTCCCCAACTGGAGCATGCACCATCCCAGGTCGCTGGAGCTTGCGGCCAGGATCTCCGAGATAGCGCCTGGGGACCTCTCCTCCACCTTCTTCGTCTCCTCGGGTTCGGAGGCTGTAGAGACGGTCATCAAGCTGGCCCGCCAGTACCACAAGGCGAACGGCGAGGCCGAGCGCTACAAGGTGATATCGCGCAAGATCGCCTACCACGGCACCACGATGGGCGCGCTCTCCGTGACGGGATTGCCCGCGTTCAAGGCTCCCTTCGAGCCGCTCTTGCAGGGTTTCTATCATGTACCGAACACCTACGAGGACCCTGAGGGGGCTGCGGATGCAATCGAGGAGGCCATAGAGTTCGGACCGCCGGAGACGGTGGCTGCCGTAATCCTGGAGCCGGTGCAGAACGCGGGTGGGTGCCTCGTGCCGCCACCGGATTACTGGGAGCGGGTGCGGGAGATCTGTGACAGGCACGGAGTACTCCTCGTCTCGGACGCGGTGATCTGTGCCTTCGGACGGCTGGGCGAGTGGTTCGGCATCGAGCGCTTCGACGTGGTCCCGGACATGACGAGCTTCGCCAAGGGCGTAACGTCGGGCTACCTGCCGATGGGCGGGGTCGTGGTCAACGAGAAGATGAGCGCGACGCTCGAGGGCAACGCCCCGATGTTCATGCACGGCTCGACCTTCGGGGGGCACCCCGTTTCGAGCGCGGTCGCCCTCGAGAACATAGATATCATCGAGCGCGAGGGGCTGCTAAAGAATGTCCACGAACTCGAAGGGCACTTCGGCGACGAGCTGAAGAGGATGGCCGCCGACCATCCCATCGTCAAGGAAGTCAGGGGGATGGGCTTCTTCTGGGCCGTGGAGGTCAATCCCGAACGGGCCGACGGTACGCCGCTGGAGGGTGACGAGTACGACAAGTACTTCAAGGGTGTCGTCACAAAGAAGCTGTTGGAGGGCGGTCTCATTTGCCGCTTCGACGACAAAGAAGATCCCGTCATCCAGTTCTCCCCGGCGCTCGTAGCAGACAAGGAGATCATCTCCAAGATAGCAGGCATAACCGACGATGCCCTCACGGAGCTCGAACGAGAACTCGGCTACCGGGGCTAGAGGGGTAGAGTTTGACCAGCGCCCCTAGCGCCCGCCCCGAAGAGAAGGATTACCGCTCCTACAGCTTCTGGTTGGAGACGTCTAGGGAGGAACTCCTCCCCAGACCTTCGCTAGGCGGATCTATCGAGGCCGACGTGGCCATCCTCGGCGCCGGCTTTACGGGCCTGTGGACGGCCTACTATCTGCTCGCCCGAGAGCCCTCGATGAAGGTGGTGGTGCTCGAGTCGGAGATCGCCGGTTTCGGGGCCTCCGGGCGCAACGGGGCCTGGTGCTCTTCGGGCTTCCCCGTCAGCCCCGGGGAGCTCCAGCGGCGCTTCGGGAGAGAGGCCGCAAGGGAGCTCTTGACCGAGATGCGGGGCGCGGTCGAGGAAGTAGGCAGGGTAGCCAGGGCGGAGGAGATCGACGCCCAGTACTTTCGGGGCGGACTGCTCCGCATAGCGCGTGGCCCGAGCCAGCTACCAGGTATAAGGGATGCGTACGAGTCGCTGCGCGGGCTTGGCCTGGAGGACGGGATCAGGCTGCTCGACGCGGATGAGACGGCAGGGCGCGTCAGGATCACCGGCGCCAGAGGCGCGCTGTTCAATCCCCATTGCGCGACCATCCACCCCGCGCGGCTCGCGCGCGGGCTCGCCAGGGCCGTCGAACGGCTGGGGGGTGAGATCTTCGAGCGGTCGCCCGTGACGGACTATGAGGAGGGTGGCGAGAACGGCTCGGGCCCGAGGCTGGTTACGGACTCGGGAGTGGTTCGGGCGCGCACGGTCGTGCTCGCCGGCGAGGCCTACCTGGCGCGGCTCCGCAAGTTGCGCCGCCAGTTACTCCCCATCTACTCCCTCATCGTGCTCACCGAGCCCCTCTCCGAGGAGCGGTGGGCCGGCGTCGGCTGGGAAGGGCGCGAGTGCGTGGCGTCCAACCGCTACACGGTCGACTACCTCTCGCGTACCGAAGACGGGCGCATATTGTTCGGGGGTAGGGGCGCACCGTACCATTACGGCTCGCGCGTAAGCGACGAGTACGACAGGCACGAGCCGACGCACCAGATGCTGCGAAGCACGGCTAGGGACTGGTTCCCTGCCCTAGAAGGCGCGCGGTTCACCCACGCGTGGGGAGGGCCGCTGGCCGTACCCCGCGACTGGATGCCGACCATGTCTTACGACCCGTCCAGTGGTGTAGCCACCGCGCGTGGCTACACGGGGCAGGGGGTCGCGACGGCCAACCTCTCGGGCCGGACCCTGGCGGACCTGATCCTCGAACGCCAGACCGACATAACCCGATTGCCCACCGTCGGCCACGAGCAGCGTCCCTGGGAGCCGGAACCCTTGCGTTGGCTGGGCGCCAGGTACGTGCAGCGCGGCCTGATGAAGGTGGACGATAACGCCGAACGAACGGGAGAGCCGCCGACGGGCAAGACCCTGGCAGAACGGCTCGGCAGACACTGAATCTACAGCTAGAATCATAAGCGGGGAAGGGCCACTATGGACGCTACAGGAGGCTGAGGGTGGAAGAGCGACGTGTAAGCGAGCGCCCGCCGCAAGAGGTGGAAGACGCAGGCCGGGGTGTGGAACGTACCGTCGCCGTGGAGTTGTCCGCGGTTACCAAGCGCTTTGGAGAGTTCGTCGCGGTCGGCGACCTCACGCTCGACATCTACGAGGGAGAGTTCTTCTCGCTGCTTGGCCCTAGCGGGTGCGGCAAGACCACGACGCTGCGCATGATCGCCGGCTTCGAAGAACCGACCGAGGGCGGTATCTCCGTCGACGGGGACCAGATGAGCGGGGTACCTCCCTACAGGAGGCCGGTAAACACCGTCTTCCAGTCCTACGCTATCTTCCCCCACCTAAACGTCTTCGACAACGTGGCCTTCGGCCTGCGCCGCGCCGGCGTCAGGGGAGATGAGTTGCGCAAGAGGGTCACGGAGGCCTGCGAGATGGTGCAGCTCGCAGGCTTCGAGAGGCGCAAGCCGAACATGCTCTCGGGCGGGCAGCAGCAAAGGGTCGCGCTCGCGAGGGCGCTCGTCAACCATCCCAAGGTGTTGCTGTTGGACGAGCCGCTGGGAGCGCTAGACCTCAAGCTCAGGAAAGAGATGCAGCTCTACCTCAAGAATCTGCAGCACGAGGTTGGGATCACCTTCATCTACGTCACCCACGACCAGGAAGAGGCCCTCACCATGAGCGACAGGATCGCCGTGATGAACGAGGGCAGGGTGCAGCAGGTAGCCGACCCCCCGACCCTCTACGAGCGCCCGAAGAACCGTTTTGTGGCGGACTTTATCGGCCAGACGAACGTATTCTCGGGTACGGTCGAGTCCGTGAACGGTGAACGCGTAACGTTGCGTACCGCTTCGGGGGAGAGGATCGAAGCCACCGCTCATGAGGTCGAGCTCGGGGAGGAGGCGGACGCGGCCGTGAGGCCCGAGAAGATCCGGTTCGGTAGCGAGGGCGACAACACGAGCTCCGCCAGGATAAGGCAGATCGTCTACCTCGGGGTCAGCACCCAGTACATAGCGGAACTCCCCGACGGGCAGGAGTTGGTGCTCTACCAGCAGAATTTTCGCGAGGAGGACCATCCCGAAGAAGGCGAAGAAGTGTCGGTGGCGTGGGACGCCCGTAACTGTTTGATACTGGGAGGATGATCATGGGTAGAGAGAAGAGGTTCTCCAGGGGCGATTTCCTTAAGGTGGTCGGCGCGGGGGTGGTGGCCAGCTCGACGCTCTCGACCCTTTCGGGCTGCACCGTCAGCACGACCGCCGAGAGCGGTGGAGGTGGAGGCACTGGCAACGAGAACGCGCTCAACCTCTACAACTGGTCGGACTACGTAAACCCCAAGACTACGATCCCCAACTTCGAGAAGAAGTACGGGGTAGAAGTAACCCAGGACTTCTACTCCGACAACGAGGCGTTGCTGGCGAAGCTCCAGGCCGGAGGTACGGGATACGACGTCATCGTCCCCTCGGACTACATGGTTTCGGTCATGCGCAAGAGCGACATTATCCAGAAGCTGGACAGGTCCAAGATCCCGAACTTCGACAACCTCAGCGCGGATTTTAGGGGACTTCCATTCGATCCGAACAACGACTACAGCATGCCCTACCAGTGGGGAACCACGGGCATCCTCTACAACAAGAAAGAGCTGGGAGAGATTAGCAGCTGGGACGTATTGTGGGACACCGAGTACAAGGGCGAGATCGCGATGATGAGCGACGTCAGGGAGACCATGGGGGCGGCTCTCAAGCTGCTGGGATACTCCTTGAACAGCACCAAGCCGGAGCAGTTGGAAGAGGCCAAGCAGTTGCTCCTGGAGCAGAAGCCCCTCTTGCGAGGGTACTTCGCCTCGTTCGAGGTCAGGCCCCTGGTCCAGAACGGTGACGTCCTGTTGGGGCACGTATACAGCGGGGATGGCTTTCTGGCCATCGCCGAGAACAAGGACCTGGACTATGCCATCCCCGAAGAGGGGGCCACCCGCTGGGTGGACAACATGGCCATACCGGTGGGTGCAGAGCACGTAGACAACGCCTACAAGTTCGTAAACTACATCTTGGGCGCGAAGGCGGGCGCGTCGCTAACAAACTACACGTTCTACGGCTCGCCCAACGAAGCCGCCGAACCCATGATAAAGAAGGAGATCCTCGACGATCCGCGCATCTACCCGCCGCCGGAAGTCTTCGAGCGGTTGGAGGTGATCGAGGACATCGGGGAGGCGACCCGCAAGTACGAACGCATCTTCACCGAAGTAAAGAGCGCCTGAGAATGGAAGAGCGCGAAAGGAGCGGGTGGACCTGGAGGTTAGCGGGTCTTTTGGCCCCCGTCACGATCTGGCTCGGGCTCTTCTTTTTGGTGCCGCTGTTGCTGATCCTGATCTTCTCCTTCGGGAGAAGCGGGGTCTACGGCGGCATAACACTGGGCTTCAATCCGGGCAACTACCTCAAGGTCTTCGACCCCCTGTATCTGGAGATCGTGGGCCGCACCTTCGTGATCGCGCTGACGAACACGCTGCTGTGTCTGGCCCTGGGCTACCCGCTGGCGTACTTTATCGTCTTCAAGGGCCACAGGTGGCGCAACGCCCTGATCCTGCTCGTAATGGTCCCGTTTTGGACGAGCCTATTGGTACGGGCCTACTCCTGGGTGGTTATCTTGAACGGCAACGGCATCGCCAACCGCACGCTGCAGTTCCTCGGGATCACCGACGAGCCCGTCACCCTGATCTTTACGCCCCAGGCGGTAACGATGGGGATGGTCTACTCCTACCTGCCGTTTATGGTCCTGCCGCTGTACGCGGCCCTGGAGAAGCTCGACGTCAGCCTGAAGGAGGCGGCGCAGGACCTGGGGGCCAGCCGCTGGCACACGTTCTGGCGGGTTACGTTCCCCTTAAGCATGCCCGGCGTGATCGCGGGCAGCATCCTTGTGTTCATACCATCGGCGGGAGAGTTCGTTATCCCGAACCTGCTCGGCGGGTCGCGGACGGTGCTGATGGGGAACCTGATCCAGCAGCAGTTTCTCCAGGCACGTGACTGGGCATTCGGGAGCGCGCTCTCGGTGATGCTCGCCGTATTACTCCTCGGGGCCATCATGTTCTACATCCGCAGGGTGGGCACGGACAAGCTGGAGGGGGTG
>DATMVF010000055.1:0-5210 GCA_035563475.1 Rubrobacter sp. | reverse complement strand
TGCCCGGCGGGCCCTCTCGCTCCTACCCGCCGGAGAGGCTCCCGTTCGCAACTACGCTACCGTCCGCCTGGGTGACGCGCTCAGGGCCGTCGGCGATGTGGAGGCGGCGGGCGAGGCCTACGCGGAGGCCGCCGAGATTGCCCGGTCCGCGGGTCACATCTACGGTAGGCTCGCAGGTATGGTGATGCACGCCAGGGTGCGGGCTGAGCAGGGGCGCCTGCGGGAAGCGGACGAAGCGTTTCGGCGTACGCTGCGGCTGCTGACCGAAGAAGGCTTCGAGCTGTCGCCCGCCGCGGGGGTGGTCCACATAGGGATGGCGGACCTCCGCTACGAACGCAACGACCTGGACGGGGCGGAGCGCGAGCTGGAGAGGGGCGTGGAACTTGCCGAACGTACCGGGGACGTCAGCACCCTGGTTTGGGCGTACGTCACCCTCTCGCGGACGAGGCGGGCGCGCGGGGACGAGGGGAGCGCCCTCGAGATGGCCCACAAAGCGGAGCGCGTCGCCCGCGACTCTGGCGCCGATCTACAGATCGCCATCGCGGCGGCTTGGCTGGTCCGGCTGCTTGTGGCGCGAGGAGACCTCGCCGAAGCCGGCGCTCTCGGACTAGAGCGGTCCGCTAACGTGGGCGGCGCTGCAGCCGCCGCGCGGATGGTGGACCAGGTCACCTCGGCGAGGCTACTCCACGCGCAGGGTAGTCCCCGCGAGGCGCTGCGGCTGCTGGAGAGACCGCACGAAGCCGCACAAGCAAACGGGCGTACGCGCGATCTCATAGAGATCCTGTCGCTACGGGCTTTGGCGCAGTGGTCGTCCAACGAGAAAGAGCGGGCGGTGGGCACGCTCGCGGAAGCCCTGGTGTTGGCTACACCGGAGGACTACGTCAGGTCCTTCGTGGACGAGGGTCCTCATATGGTCACGCTCATGTCGGAGGTGCTCGCAGTAGGGCAGAAAGGACGAACGGACTCACTACGCCGCGTGCCGGCACACTACCCCAGGAAGCTTATGTCCGTGCTGGAGCAGAACGCCGCTGGCGCTACACCATCGGCTGCCGGACTATCCGAACCCTTGAGTGAACGGGAGCTGGAAGTCCTCCGGCTAATAGCCTCAGGCAAGAGTAATCGCCAGATATCCTCCGAACTATTCGTAAGCGTGGGCACCGTCAAGACCCACATCAACAATCTCTACCGAAAAATCGACGCTCACAGCCGCACTCAAGCCCTGGCGCGGGCTAGAGAGCTGCAACTGCTCTAGTAACCCCTCCCTGGAGCTTTACACGTTCCACCGTAAAGCACTCATAGTCGAATGGTTGTTGCCGAAGAGATTAGCAGCTCCCGAGGGCCGCCACCCCGGATCGAGCCGGACGACGAAGCACAGTCCCGAACTGCTCATGCGCTTTCAGTCCCCGCCATTCGGGACGCGACGTGCTCACACCTTTGGAATCTCCTTGGTCGTACTGCCGGACGCCAGTACGGCGGGCGAGGCTACGACGAGCCGGATAGGAGTATCTCCACCCCCGAAATCTACCATTTGGTGGATGTCTCCCATCCGGTCGGACGGTAGATTTCTTGCCGAGAGCCAACCGACGATTGGAGCAAAGATCATTACCGACGAAAAGGGCTTCGCGGATGAGGTCCGCGAGCACGCCACCGACGGCATGGGGCCTGCAGAGACGAAAGCGTTTGAGCAAGGGGACGAGAGAATGGAGATGAACATGGACACCAACGGCATCGAACCCAACGAGCCGGCAACCTCCACGGCTACGAGCAAAGCGGTGGAGGTGGTGGGCACCGCATCGCCGAGGAAGGCGGGGCTGGCGCGTCGCTACCTCGCCCAGGGCTGGCGCTTCGCGCGCCACCTCCTGGAGATGGTCGTCGCGATGATGTTCGGGATGGGGGTCCTCAGCGTGGCGCTCGCGGTGCTGGGCGAGCCGCCTGGCTACGCCAATTTGCTACTCAGGTACGGCCTGATGGGCGCGTTTATGGCCACGCCGATGGTGGCGTGGATGCGTTACCGGGGCCACTCCTGGTCCGACGGCGGGGAGATGACGGCAGCGATGCTCGTGCCGATGTTCGCCCTGGTGGTGCCGGTGGAGTTGGGCGTGGCGGTGCCAGGGCTCTCCGAGGGGTCGCTGATGCTGCTCTCGCACGTGGCGATGATCGCCGGGATGGTCGCCTGGATGATCTACCGCCGGGACCGCTACGCGCATGGGGAGCACGGTCACCACCCGTAGCTCGTCCACCAAAACGTCGTCCGAGGTTCGGCAGAGCCGGATGCCGGAGAACGGCCAGCTTGCCCCCGAGGCTAAACAAAGCAACGCGAAGGAGCAGTCGTCATGACTGAGAGCTACGCAGAACGGTCGCCCATGGCGCACCCCGAGATTCGAACTACGGCGTTCGGCGAAAAGCTCTCAGGCCAAGCCAAGGCTGAGTGAGCACAGCGTAATGACGAGCCTTAGCCCAGCAGACCGTCCTCGGCCGTGGCGATTGGGTGCTCGGATGCGCAAGGGCGTCCTGGTCGTGCACATCGTGTCGGCCGGAGCCTGGATCGGCATCGACGTAGTGATGGGCGTCCTCATCTTCACCGCCCTGCTCTCCGCTGACGACAACACCAGGGCGCTCTGCTACAGGGCGCTCGAGTTGTTCGCGGTCTGGCCGCTTTTGACGACCGGCCTCGTGTGCCTCGCCAGCGGCGTCGTGCTGGGGCTCGGCACGAAGTGGGGACTGGTGCGCTACTGGTGGGTGGCGATCAAGCTGGCCCTGAACATCCTGCTCACCGCGCTGGTTCTGGTCGCGTTGCGGCCAGGGGTGATGGAGGCGGCCGAGCAGGGCCGGCGGTTCGCGAGCGGTGAACCGGCCTCGCTCGCTGTGGGCGACCTGATCTTCCCGCCGGTGGTCTCTCCGACCGCCCTGCTCATCGCGTTCGTGCTGGCGGTGTTCAAGCCGTGGGGCCGAATCCGTAAGCGCCCGGCGCCACGGGAAGACGAGCGTTGAGCGGCATGGTCGCCTGGGGACGCTGGCCGCGGAACAAAATCCTGTTCACCAACAGGGAGGCCGGGAGGCCCCGATGAGCAGCGTCATCTTCGACATAAGCATGTCCCTGGACGGGTTCGTGAAGGCCTCGAACGCTACCCCCGAGCAGCCACCGGGCGACGGAGGCGAACGACTCCACGAGTGGGCGTTCGGCGCGAACGACTGCGACCGCGAGGTCCTCGCCGGCGGGGTGGAAGACTCGGGAGCGGTCATCTCCGGGCGCCGTACCCACGACGACTCGGTTCGGTGGCGGGGCGCGGACGGCCCGCGCCCACCAACCCGGGTGTTCGTCATCACCCACGGGGCGCCTTGCCCGGCAGGGTGGGCCTCGCCGTAAGGGAACAGGGTTTGCTGGACAGATGCCGGGGGCCGCGGAACCCTCGGCCGAGACCGATCGGAAGTAGAATAGGCACCGGAGGTGAGCAAGTAGGTGCCCCTTACGTCCGACTCGCTCGTATCGACCAAGCTACGCCCTTCGCACACGCGTCCCAAGCTGGTGGCGAGGCCGCGCCTGGCTGAGAGGCTGGATCCTGAGTCAGGTCGCAAGCTGACGCTCGTCTCAGCCCCGGCGGGCTTCGGCAAGACTACGCTCCTGAGTAAGTGGTTTGAAAGCCGAGTTGATGGGGATCGTTCCGTAGCCTGGCTCTCTCTGGACGAGGGCGACAACGACCCTGTCCGATTCCTGTCCTACCTCGTTGGGGCGCTTCGGAGTATCGAGGAGGGGATTGGGGAGGGTGTCCTGGCCGCGCTGCGCTCGCCCGAGCCGCCTAGGCTCGAGGCGCTGACGGGAGCCCTCATCAACGAGATGGCCGCCCTACCTGGCCGGCTGGATCTCATCCTCGACGATTACCATCTCATCGACTCCGAAAGCGTGCATCGAATCGTCACTTTCCTACTGGAGCATCTGCCGGAGGGTGTGCATCTCGTCATCTCGAGCCGCGTAGACCCACCCCTGCCGCTCTCGAGGCTGCGCTCCCGCAACCAGATAGCCGAGCTCGGGACCGCCGAGCTGGCATTTACGCTGGTGGAGGCCGCTGCTTTCTTGAAGGGGGTAATGGGGCTGGAGCTGTCGGCGGATGATGTTGCGAGGCTGGGCGGTCGGACGGAAGGTTGGATCGCCGGATTGCAACTGGCCGCCCTCTCCATGCGCGACCGCAAGGACATCTCCGCCTTCATCGAAGCCTTCTCGGGAAGCCATCGTGACGTGCTGGACTTCCTGGCCGAGGAGGTGCTGGACAGGCAGCCCCCTCACGTGCAGGAATTTCTGCTTGCGACCTCCATCCTCGACGATCTCACAGGCCCTTTGTGCGACGCTCTCACGGACCGCTCCGACGGGCAGGAGATGCTGGAGCGTCTCGAGCGGGAAAACCTCTTCGTCGTTGCTTTAGACGACGAGCGCAGGTGGTACCGCTACCATCACCTCTTCGCCGAGTTCCTCCGCGGGCATCTCGGACGCGAAAGTCCCGAGCGCATGGACACATTGCACCGCAGTGCCTCCGTCTGGAATGAGCAGAACGGAGGGATCTCCTCCGCCATCGCGCACGCGCTCTCCGCCGGCGACCACGAACGGGCGGCGCGGCTGATGGAGCGGGGAATCGGCCAGACCTGGTATCGCGGCGAGGTGGCGACGCTGCTCGGCTGGCTAGGGAAGCTGCCCGAAAAGACGATGCGCCGCCGGCCACTGCTCCTGATCTGGTTCGCAGCGGCAATGATGCTGGCCGGGCGGTTCGACGGCGTCGACTCTCTTCTCGAAGAGGCAGACCGTGTGCTCGGCAACAGCCCTGGCGTAGAGACTACACCGGAATCTGAGGAGGATGCTCCCCAGCATCTACTCGCGACCGCTGCTGCCGTGCGGTCCATGTATTCTCGCCTACAGGGAGATCCAAACGGCGCCATCGAGCACGCCAGGCGGGCGCTAGATCTCCTGCCCGAGGACAACCTGAACCCCCGTCCGTTCGCTGCCATTGCTCTGGCGCAGGCATACCAGGCCGCCGGCGACCCAGAGGCGGCGATCACGGCCTTCGCCAAGGCGGGGACTCTGGGCCGGGCCGCCGGCCACGACTACGTCGCGCTTAGCGCGATGGCCGCCCACGCCCGTCTGGAACTGGCGCAGGGTCACCTCCGCGAAGCGGACGACGTTCTGCAGCGCGCCCTCGGGTATGCGACCGAGCACGGGAGTG
>DATMVF010000054.1:0-14956 GCA_035563475.1 Rubrobacter sp. | reverse complement strand
CAGGACCCGACGCAGCAGTATCCGCAGCCGGAGTACCCGGAGCAGACCCAGATGGACCAGCATCCCGGCCTGGAGCGGGAGATGCAGCCCGAGCCAGATTACGGTGTCGAGACGTACAAGGGAAGCGGCAAGCTCGAAGGCAAGAAAGCGGTCATAACGGGCGGCGACTCGGGTATAGGACGGGCCGTCGCGCTCGCCTTCGCCCGCGAGGGCGCCGACGTCGTAATCTCTTATCTGGAAGAGGAGGAGGCCGATGCCGAAGAGGCGGCACGGGCCGTCGAAGACTCGGGCCGCAAGGCCGTCAGGGTGCCGGGAGACGTGTCCCGTGAGGCCCGGTGCCAGGAGCTCATCCAGCGGGCGGTAGACGAGTTCGGCCGGATAGACATACTCGTCAACAACGCGGCCCACCAGATGACGGTCGAAGGGATAGCCGACGTCTCGACAGAATTGCTCGACCGCACCTTCAAGACCAACATCTACGCGATGTTCTGGCTCGTGAAGGCCGCGCTCCCGCACATGCCGGAAGGCGGGTCGATTATCAACGTGGCCTCCATCCAGGCCTACCAGCCTTCACCGGCACTGCTTCCCTACTCGAGCACCAAAGGCGCCATCATCACCTTCACCAAGGGGCTCGCCCAGGAGATCGTCCAGTACGGGCTAAGGGCGAACACGGTGGCGCCGGGTCCTGTGTGGACCCCGATCATCCCGGCCTCCATGCCGGGCGACACCGTCTCCAGCTTCGGGGGAACCTCCCCCATGGGCCGCCCGGCCCAGCCGATAGAGCTCGCCCCTGCTTTCGTCTTCCTCGCCTCCCAGGAAGCGAGCTACGTCAACGGGGAGACGCTCGGCGTAACGGGAGGCCAGCCATTGCCTTGAGAGCGGTCGGCTTTCAGCTCTCAGCCGTCAGCTTTACGCTCCTGCAGTAGCCATCGGACAAAATGCTATTCTGGGGCAGTAGCGTCGGAAGGTAGCATGCCTTGGGAATCATCGTCCAGAAGTATGGCGGGAGCTCCGTGGCGACGACGGAGCACATAAACGCTGTCGCCGAGCGGATAAAGAAGACCCAAGATTCGGGCCACGGCCTCGTGGTGACCGTCTCGGCGATGGGCAAGCAGACCGACAGGCTGCTGCGCCTGGCCGGCGAGGTCAGTCGGGACCCTTCGCCGCGGGAGATCGACCAGCTACTCTCGACGGGCGAGCTGCAGTCCGTCGCGCTCCTGGCGATGGCCCTGCACGACAGGGGTGTCGCCGCCACCTCCCTGACAGGCCCGCAGGCGGGGATGAAGATCACGGGTCGGTACGGCTCGGGGGTCATCTCGGGGATACAGCCAGACCGCCTGCGGGGCTTGCTCGACGAGGGGCAGGTAGCGATCGTCGCTGGCTTCCAGGGGGTCAACGCCCTGGGGGACATCATGACGCTCGGTCGCGGCGGGTCGGATACGACGGCCGTGGCGCTCGCGGCGGCGCTAGGGGCTGAGCGCTGCGAGGTCTTCACGGACGTGGACGGCGTCTACACCGCCGACCCGCGCATCGTCCCCGGAGCGCGGCGCATACCCGTCATACTCTCCTCGGAGATGGCCGAGATGTCCTGGAGGGGCGCGAAGGTGATGCACCCGCGGGCCGTGGAGCTAGGGGCCTTGCACGGGGTGGAGATCCACGTAAAGAGCTCCTTTCTAGAAGGTCCTGGTACGATAATCACGGGAGGTGATGGTTTGGAACACCTGGAGACCCGCGAGACGGTCGCCGGCATAGTCCACGACCTGGACGTCTCGCGCATCACCCTGACGGGCATAAAGACGGGCCCTGGCACGATGAGCCGCGTCTTCTCCCCGCTGGCCGAAGCGGGCATCTCCGTCGACGTCATCGTGGAGAGCGCACCCAAGAGAGGCGCTTCGGACGTGGCCTTCACCGTCCGTCGCGGCGACTTTTCCGAAGCGCTGCGGCTCGCGGGCGCGGTCGCTGAATCTCTGGACGGGCATATCGAGGGCGAGGAGGAGCTCGGCAAGGTCTCCGTCGTCGGGACGGGGATGCTCAATCGCCCGGGCTACGCCGCGAGGATGTTCGCGACGCTCGGGGAGGCAAGCATCCCCATAAGGCTCGTCTCTACCTCAGAGATACAGGTGACTTGCGTATTGCCGGCGGGAAGGGTAGAAGAAGCGGTAAGAGTTTTGCACAGGGACTTCGAGTTGGAGGAGAGAGATGTTTAGCGGCGCATTCACGGCCCTCGTCACACCTTTCAGGAACGGTGAGGTGGACGTCGAAGCCTTAGAAGGAATGGTCGAGTTCCAGATCCATAACGGCATCCACGGGCTCGTTCCCTGTGGCACCACGGGCGAGACCCCGGCTATGAGCGAAGAGGAGGACCGCATCGTCGTAAGCACCGTGGTGAGGGTCGCGAACGGGCGGGTGCCCGTTATCGCGGGTACGGGCTCGAACAGCACGGGCATGGCGATCAAATACACGAAGATGGCCGAGGAGGAGGGCGCCGACGGCTCCCTGCAGGTCGCCCCCTACTACAACAAGCCCACCCAGGAGGGGCTGTACAGGCACTTCGCCACGGTAGCGGAGAGCACGGAACTGCCCCTCATCCTCTACAACATCCCAGGCCGGACGGCCGTGACCATCTCCGCCGAGACCATAGCCCGCCTCGCGGAGCTCCCCAACATCGTCGGGGTCAAGGAGTCGACGCTCTCCATGAACATGGTGAGCGACATAAAGAGCCTCTGCGGGGATGAGTTCGCCATCCTCTCAGGCGATGACCCGATGACGCTACCTATGATGTCTCTAGGGGGACAGGGTGTGATCTCCGTCGCCTCCAACGTCGCCCCGGCGGCCGTCTCCGACATGGTAAACGCCCTCTCGATGGGCGATTGGGAGAGGGGCCGCGAGCTCCACTACGAGCTCTTGCCGCTCTTCCGCGCGCTCTTCGTCGAGACGAATCCCATCCCCGTCAAGACGGCGGCTTCGATCCTCGGCCTGTGCTCGGATGAGATGCGGCTGCCGATGATCCCACTGTCGGGCGAGAACCTGGACGCCCTCCGTCGGGTGATGGAGGAGTCGAACCACCTCCTCCCGACCCCGGAAGAAGTTTGACCAGAATAGCCGTAATCGGGGCCGCGGGCCGCATGGGACGCGAGATCTGCCGCGCGGCCCTCGATACGGAAGGGATCGAACTGGAAGGCGGCACGGTCCGCGTGGGCTCCCCCGAACTCGGCTCCGACCTCGGCGGGCTCTGCGGCTCCGGGAAGACCGGGGTAACCGCCACAGTCGACCCACCCGAATCCGCCGAGGTCCTGATCGAGTTCACCACCCCGGGGGCGACCGTAGAGCACCTCTCTTACCAGAGACCTCACGTCATCGGGACGACGGGCCTCTGTGCCGAGCAGCTCGCGAGGGTCGAGGAGGCTTCGCACGGCGTCCCCATCGTACTCGCCCCGAACATGAGCCTCGGGATAAACCTGTTGCGCGAGGTGGTGCGCGGGATCTCGGCGAAGCTCGGCGAGGGCTACGACATCGAGGTCGTAGAAGCCCACCACAGAGGCAAGAAGGATGCCCCCTCGGGCACGGCCCTGTTCCTCGCCCGCGCCGCAGCCGAAGGAAGAGGGAAGAACCTGGACGAGGTCGCGGTCTACGGGAGGGAAGGTCTCGCGCCCAGGCAGGAAGGTGAGATCGGCATCCACGCCCTGCGCGGCGGCGCGGTAGTAGGGGAGCACAGGCTCATCTTCTACTCGGGCGGAGAAGAGGTCGAGGTCATCCATCGCGCCCTCTCCCGCCGCACCTTCGCCGACGGCGCCTTGAGGGCCGCGCGCTTCGCCGCGAACGCGCAGCCGGGCCTGTACTCTATGGCCGACGTGCTCGACACAGAGAGGAATGTATGACCGACGCTTCGACCGTGCCCCTGATCCCACGCGAAGTCCTCTTCGGTAACCCGGAGAAGATGGCGCCGCACCTCTCCCCCGACGGAGAACGCCTGGCCTACCTGGCCCCGAAAGACGGCGTACTGAACGTCTGGGTCGGTCCGGTGGGGAGCTCCGCCGGAGGCGAGGACTTCGAACCGGTGACCGACGACAGAAAGCGCGGCATCAGGGTGTATTTCTGGGCCGAGGACAACACCCACATCGTCTACCTCCAGGACGAGGGCGGCGACGAGAACTGGCGCGTGCACGCCGTGGATGCGTCCACGAAACAGGACCGCGACCTGACCCCCTTCGACGAAGTGCAGGCCCAGATCGTGGACAGCAACCGCCGTTTCCCCGACACGCTGCTCGTCGCGCTGAACAGGGAGAACCCGGAGCTCCACGACGTCTACCGCCTCACCCTCTCGACGGGCGACCTCGAACTCGTAGCCAGGAACCCTGGCAACGCCGTAGGCTGGGTCGTAGACCCGCAACTCGAGGTGCGCGGCGCTATGGCGGCCACGCCGGACGGCGGCTTCGAGTTGCTCCTGCGCGAGGGAACCGGCGAAGATGCGGGCTGGCGCAAGCTACTCGGCTGGGGCAAGGAGGACGCGCTCTCGAGCGCGCCCGTAGGCTTTACCGAGGATGGCGATAAGATGTACCTCATAGACTCGCGTGGGGCCAACGCTTCCCGGCTCGTCCTGCTCGACCTCGAAGACGATTCGACTCAGACGCTCGTCGAGGACCCGCGCTACGATATCGGGCGGGTCGTGACCCATCCGGAGACCCACGAGGCCCAGGCCGCCGCCGTGGAGCGCGCGAGGACGGAGTGGATCGTGCTCGACGACGATATCAGGGAGGACTTCGAGGTCATAGACGGCCTCGGCCGCGGTGACTTCGGCGTAACGAGCCGCGACAGGGCGGACGAGAGCTGGCTCGTGGCCTTCACCGCCGACGAAGGCGGCGCCTCTTACTACGCCTACGACCGCAACAATAGGCGCGGCGAGCACCTGTTCGACGCTAGGCCCGACCTCGCGGAGTACACCCTCGCCACAATGGAGCCCGTCTCTTTCACCTCCCGCGACGGCCTCACCGTAGAGGGCTACCTGACGCTCCCGCCAGGGAGCTCAGCCGAACCCATGCCCATGATCCTGAACGTCCACGGTGGCCCGTGGGCGCGAGACGGGTGGGGCTACGACCCCGAGGCGCAGTGGTTCGCCAACAGGGGGTACGCGTGCCTACAGGTGAACTTCCGGGGGTCGACGGGGTACGGCAAAAAGTTCTTGAACGCGGGGAACAAAGAGTGGGGCGGCACGATGCACGACGACCTGGTCGACGCGGTCGGGTGGGCCGTCGAGAGTGGCGTGGCCGACCCCGAACGGGTCGCCATCTACGGGGGCTCCTACGGCGGGTACGCGGCGCTCGCCGGGGCCACGTTCACGCCCGACCTCTTCCGGTGCGCCGTCGATATAGTGGGTCCTTCGAGCCTGATCACCCTGATAAACAGCATCCCGCCTTACTGGAAGCCGCTCCTGGCGACCTTCCACGAGCGGGTCGGCAATCCCGACACCGAAGAGGAGTTCCTGAAGAGCCGTTCCCCCCTCTTCTTCGTGGACCGCATCAGGATACCCATGCTCATAGCCCAGGGCGCCAACGACCCCCGCGTGAAACAGGCCGAGTCGGAGCAGATAGTCGCCGCCATGAAAGAGAAAGGCATCGACTACGAATACCTCCTCTTCGAGGACGAAGGCCACGGCTTCGCCCGTCCCGAGAACCGTCTGAGGTTCTACGCGGCCGCGGAACGCTTCCTGGCCAAACACCTCGGAGGACGCGCGGAAGAATGAAGCGGTTCGTTTGTAGGGGCGGGTTTGAAACCCTTCCCTACGCGCGGACCGTGGCCGATGGCATCAGGTTTCATCCACGGCACGGTCTTCCGCGTCCGGACTTGACTCGTCCTCCCCCGACGAGACCACGGTCTCGACCCAGCTCAAATCGACGCCCATCTCGCTCGCTATCTCCCCATCAGAGAGGCCCAGCCGCCGAAAACGATCGACCTCCTCTGCCAGACAAACCTCGCCGCGGTCTTCCAAAATCTCTCCTCGACTTGCAGGCAATTCCGAAGCGTCGTTTCGAGGGTACCACAGACGCAGCCATTGACCCACTGCTCTCCTTCTCGTGGATTCCTGCTTGCGCGGGAATGACGTATACAGCGCCGTGCATAAGGGCTCAACCCTTATGCGCGAGGAGCTTTCAGCAACAACAAAAAGCTGAAGGCTTATAGCTGTGGGCTGACGGCGCGGGTTGCAGGAGGGTCCATCCTTCTGCAACCCGCTGTAAGGCCCTAGACTGTCGAGGGCACCTTCAGGCTCATGCCGGGGTAGATCTCATACCCTGAGAGATCGTTGGCCTCGCGGATGGCCTCCACCTTCGGCCTCGGATCCTCCCAGATTGGGGTGTGCTCCAGCGCTATCCCCCAGAGCGTATCTCCCGGAGCAACGGTGTAGTGGACGGGCCGCGGCTCGGCCCCTGCCCCGCCACCAGCGTACACGGCCACGGCGAGTGCTGCCCCGACGAACAGGGCCCCGATCCTGCGACGACGATATTTCGCGCGGTTGCTTCTCACAGGGCAAATATAAGGGACGAACATTCCGTTTCCAACGGTATTTTCTCGCCGCAACCGTGCTCGAGTCTTCCGGTAGAATCCCCGCTATGCGATTCACGAAAATGGAGGGCTGCGGTAACGATTTCCTCATCTTCGACCCTGGCCAGGTCGAGGGGCGAAACCTTGCGGATCTCGCCCTCATGGCTTGCGACAGACACTTCGGCGTCGGGGCCGACGGCATCCTGATTCCCGCTCCCTCAGAGACCGCCGATCTCGAGATGATCTACCTGAACTCCGACGGCTCGACCTCAGAGATGTGCGGCAACGGCCTGCGCTGCCTGGTCCGCTACGCGAAGGACCGCGGTATGGTGGGGGGCGATGCCATGACCGTCGCCACCGGGGCCGGGGTCAAGAAAGTCCTGCTCTTCGACGACGGCTCTTCCAGGGTCGACATGGGAGCGCCCCACGTCGACACCGAGGTCGAGTCCGACGGCTTCCACTTCCTGCGCGTCTCGATGGGGAACCCACATGCGGTAGCCTTCCTGGAGAGCGAGGCCGCGGTCGACGCGCTGGACCTCGCTACGGTCGGGCCGCCCATCGAAGTAGACCCCATCTTCCCCGAGAAGACGAACGTAGAGTTCGGGTTCGCGCGGGGCGGGCACGACGTCAGGATGAGGATCTGGGAGCGCGGCGCCGGCGAGACCCTCGCCTCGGGTTCAGGTTCCTGCGCCGCAGCGGTCGCAGCAGTCAGTAAGAATCTCGCCCGGAGCCCCGTCAGCGTGTACATGGACGGCGGCGCGGTACAGATAGAATGGTCCGGCCACGGCAGGCCCGTATACATAGAAGGCCCCGCCGAGTACGTCTGCGAAGGAGAGTTGGTACTGCGGAGCTAGCGTAGTCTGCAAGGATGGTCGGTTCATATTGCCGCGCAGGCTTCCGACTAGAACGAAAGCTGACTGCTGAAAGCTGATCGCTGACAGCTCGGGTTCCTGGAACCCGCTCAGCGTATCTTTACGAGGCCGTGGCGGGCGGCGAAGACGAGGGCCTGCAGCCGGGAGTGCACGCCGAGCTTGTTCAAGATGTTCATCATGTGGGTGCGCTCGGTATCCACGCTCATGTGCAGTTCGGCCGCTATCTCCTTGTTCGAGAGGCCCGAGGCTAGCATCTGCAGGACCTCCATTTCGCGGGGTGTGATCTGCTCGATGCTCGCACGCGCCTCTACCTCTTCCTCGCGGTTCTGCCCGGCCAGGCGGAGCAACGAGATCAGCTCGTCATCAGAGAGCAGGGCCTCGCCTTCGCCGACACGTCGCGTGGCATCGAGTATCGAGTCGACGTCGGCCGACTTGTGCAGGACGCCGGCCGCCCCGGCCTCGACCGCCCTGGCGTACTCCATCCTATCCATACTCGCGGTCAGGACGAGCGCCGCGAAGTCCGGGTTCGCTTCGCGCAGTTCTTCGATCAGATCGGTGCCCTCCCCGTCGGGTAGGCTGAGGTCTATGATCCCGAGGTCGGCCTCAGAGTCATCCATCGTCCGGCGTGCCTCGGCGAGAGTCCCTGCCTGGGCGACTACCTCGAACTCGGTCTCCTGATCGAAGACGAACGCCAGCGTCTGACGGAATGAAGCGTGGTCCTCCACGATCAAAATTCGCCGCATCTCTCCTCTTCGCAGACCTCTCTTGTGACCCCACGCACGAAAACAATATACCAGCTTTGGCGGCTTAGCCGCTGCCGACTCAGGTGTTCGAGCGTTCTCCGGTCTCCCCGCCCGCCAGTACACCCATCCTTACCCTGAGAAACACACGAGTTCCCACGCCCTCCCTACCCTCGACCTCGAGCTCTCCGCCGAGAGCAAGGACACGCTCGCGCATCCCCGTGAGCCCCATCCCGTACGACGTCTCGGGCCCGAAACCCCTGCCGTCGTCCTCGATCTCCACGAGGATCTCGCCGTTCACCCTACCGAGGGTGACCACCGCGCGACCGGCGCCCGAATGGCGCCTGACGTTCGTCAACGCCTCCTGGACGACACGAACCACCTCGACGCCTGCGGGTCCCGAGATCGCGGCCGGAAACCCGTCTTCCACGATCATCTCGAACTGGCAGCCCTCGCCGATCTGGCGGTTCAGTTCGACGATCGACTCTACGGCGCGGACCAGGGGCCGCTCCCTGGCGCTCTCCAGCCGCAAATCGTAGATGGCGTCGCGTAGCCCTCCGACCGCCCTCTTGAGCGCCTCCACCTGGCGTCCCATCTCTTCGGCCCGGTCTACCCCCTCGGGCAATCTCCGGAGGACCTGCATGGACTGCAGGGCGTACGTCAGGTCCTGCAGTACCACGTCGTGCAGTTCACGGGCTATCCTGCGGCGCTCGGCCTCCCGGATCTCGCGCAGGGCCTCCTCGGCCCTCTTGCGCTCGGTAATGTTCTCTACTGTACCCTCATAACCCGAGATTTCTCCATGGTTGTCATAGATGGCCCGCGCGTTGGCCGAGATCCACAGAAGGTCTCCGTCCTTGCGGTGCATCTGTACCTCGAAGCCACTCACGAAACCATCTCGCAGCGCGAGCTGATAGAACTCCTCCCTGCGTCCCGGTTCTACGTAGAGCTGGTCCCTGATATTGGAGATGGCCCCGAGCAGCTCCTCGGGAGACTCGTAGCCCAACATCCTGGCCATCGCGGGATTCGCCGTCAGAAACCGTCCGTCGACCGTCGTCTGGAAGATCCCTTCGACGGCGTTCTCGAAGATCGAACGGTACTTCTCCTCGGCTTGCCGGCGCTCGCGGCGTACTTTGGCGTCCCTGAGCTCCCGCTCGATGGCGCTGTTTAGCCTGGCCAGATTGTCTTTCATGAGGTAGTCGTGAACACCGGCCTTCATGGCCGAGACGGCCGCGTCCTCCCCGATCCGGCCGCTCACTATTATGAAAGGCAGATCCACAAACCCCTTGCGCCTGAGCAACCCGAGCGCCGCCAACGAGCTGAAGGTCGGCAAGGAGTGGTCGGAGATGACGAGATCCCAACTGCGTCCGTCGAGCGCGGCCTCCATGGCCGCCGCGGTCTCGACCCGCTCCCAGGTGGGGTCGTATCCACCCCTGCGCAGCATCCTCAGCAGGAGCAGGGCGTCGTTCTCGGAGTCCTCGACGAGCAAGACGCTGAGCGGAATACCCATTCAGGCACGATCCCAGCTATCTCTGCGCGGGCCACGGCACATGTTTCTATGCGCGTATGGCAGACAAAGGTCCGATAGCTCTTGCCCCGCCCCGATAATCTGTGTAACTTCTATCACATCGAACTCTATTCTATTGTTACCAGGGCGTCGGGGCAACTCGACGCCAGGGGCAAGACGTCCGAAAATAACTCATTTGGGGGATGCGCCGGCATCCCAGGCAAGGCTATCATGGCGGGGCCGGGATACAGGTATACTCCGAGAGTGGGAAGGAGAGAAGATGCAACAAGACCCCAACTTCGGCAGTGAGCGGGAACGAGGCTCCGGAGAGCAGGTCGGAGCCTCGATGGATACGATGACCGCGCAGGATGAGCGAACGTGGTCCATAATCGCCCACCTTAGCGTGCTCCTGGGGCTCGTCGGCCTCATGCCTTTCGGGGCCCTGCTCGTCTGGCTGATATACAAGGACCGCTCCCAGAAGGTGCGCTTCCACGCCCTGCAGGCGCTCTGGTACCAGATAGCCTGGATCTTGATCCTGGTGGTTTACACCTTGGTCAGCCTCGTGTTGAGCCTCGTCATTATCGGCATCTTTATGTTCTTCTTGCTGCCCATTCTGGCGCTGGTGCCCCTCGTACACGGCTGCTATGCGGCCTACCAGGTCAGCAAGGGTGTAGAGTACCGTTACCCTTACATCGCGGACAGGATAGAAGGCCCGCGGGGCGTTGTCTGAGGCGCCAGCCGCCTGGCAAGGCCCGAAGGCAGAACGAGATGCCGTGCCGATACACCAGAGTGCCAGAGATAACAAAGACGCGCAGGCCCTCCAGCGCCAGGCCAGGGACGAGATGAGCAACAAGGTCATCCTCCTCGTCGAGGACAACCCCGACGACGAGTTGCTCACCCTGCGGGCGCTCAAGAAGTCCGGCGTCAGCAACGAGGTCGTGGTGGCCCACGATGGGGTCGAGGCCCTCGATTACCTGTTCGCAAGCGGCACCTATGCGGGGAGGGATCCCGCCGTCAAGCCGCAGTTGATACTGCTCGATCTCAAGCTGCCCAGGGTGGACGGGCTCGAGGTACTCAAACGCCTGCGGTCCGACGAACGTACGAGGCGCTTGCCCGTGGTTATCCTGACCTCGTCCAATGAGCAGCGGGACATGCTCGACGGCTACGGCCTCGGCGCCAACAGCTACGTCCGCAAGCCGGTGGATTTCGAGCAGTTCATCAACGCCGTCGAGCAACTCAGGCTCTACTGGTTGGTACTCAACGAGGCGCCGCCCGATTAGCTTTTCAGCTAGTCAGCACGCTTCGGGCCTTTAGGGCCCTCGCTCGTCAGCATTTCAGCTTCTGCCGTTCTGGACCTTGCCCTGCCGCGCATGGCGAACCGCTACCAGCGGCAGCCGAGAACGACGCTCGTGGCAACGGTCCGGGACGACTGGCTGAAGTGCTGACAAGCGAAGGCGCAAGCCTGAGCGTGCTGACAAGCTGCCGAAGGCAGCGTGCTGACTAGCTCTGTTCCTCGGCTTCGAGCTCGTCCACGAACTGTCGGGCGGTGCGGCCCGAACGTCCGGCGTGCCAGCGGTCCCACAGGAGGGCGCGCTCCCGCAGGTCTTCTGCAGGGATGGCCAGACCGCGTTCTCTGGCGAGTCCGGATACGATCTTCAGGTAGCGTGCCTGGTCGGGAGAGGGGAAGGTCAGGCGTAGTCCGAAGCGGGCCGCGAGGGAGAGCTTCTCCTGCATGGTGTCGCGGGCGTGAACGTCGTCGCCAGTGGTACCGTCGTCGCGTTCGGAGAAGGTCTCCCGGATCAGGTTCCTGCGGTTGGAGGTCGCGTAGAGCCTGACGTTCTCGGGCGGCTCTTCGACGCTGCCTTCGAGGAGCGCCTTGAGTGCCTTGTACTCGACCTCGTGCTCCTCGAAGGAGAGATCGTCGACGAAGAGAACGAAACGCCGCCCACGCCCGCCGAGGACTTCGAGTACCCCCGGCAGCTCCGCCAGGTCCTCCTTCTTCACCTCGACCAGCCGCAGCCCCAGGTCCGCGTACTCGTTCATGATAGCCTTGACGGTGGAGGACTTGCCCGTCCCCGGCAGGCCGTACAGGAGCGCGTGGTGGGCCGGCAGCCCGGCGAGAAAACGCTCGGTGTTCCTGATCAAAGGCTCCCGCTCGCGCTCGTAGGTGATGAGGTCGGAGAGGCTCACAGGGTCGGGGCGGGAGACGGCCAGGAGCCGCCCTTCTCTCCAGAGGAATGCCCTGTGGCGGCCGTAGGGTCCGGCTCCATGCCTGGCGAAGTGGCCGGCAAGAAGCTCAGCGCACGCTCCCCAGTCCTCCGCCGCCGAGAGTTTACGCGCGATCGTGCGCCGCGGAGATTCCTCCACGGGCTCGGGACTCCTCCAGGGGACCCAGATACCTGCCAGGGCGGGAACGACCGACTCGACCCTACCGAGCAACTCGGCCGCGTCCATCGCGAACATCTCCCCGAGCGTGCGCAGATCCCGCCGTGCCTGCCCGAGCACGGACGAATCGGCCTCCCCCTTCTCCGCCCCGAGGCTGAACGGGTTCTCATCGTCGAGAACCCTGCCCACGAGATGTGACTGCCAGGCGTCAGGGAGCAGACGCTCCTCCTCGAGGGCAAGCCCCTCCCACAGCCGTCCGAAGATCCTCGCAACAGCGCCAGCGTCAGGCGACTCCTCCAGCAGCTCGAGTAGACCAAGTAAATCCCGCGCAACGGCCGAGTCCAGAACACCACGAAACGTCGCGATCCCCCGAGCCCTGATCAAGAGTGCCTTCGTCTCCGCACGTTCCATGACGTACAGACTCTAGCATGTCAACGAGTCGGCCTGTCAGCTTTCAGCGGTCAGCCTGGTTGGCAATCGTGGTACGTGTGGCGCTATGATCTAGAGGTGTCCCTCGTCTACCGAGGATGGGCGCATTGCGCCAAGGCAAGGCCAGAATGCTCTTGCTGACGGCTGATTGCTGACGAGCCGCCTGCAGGGCGGCGGGCTGACAGCTACGTATATATGTCTCGTCGTCTGAAGACCAGCGTGGCCAGGAGCAGGAGTGCGAGTGCGACGAGGGTTATGCTGCCAAAGTGTATCCAGTCTATGCCGTTCTCGATGGCTGAACCGTAGTAGTAGAAGACGGAGAAAGGCCTCCAGTCTTCGAGGTCTTCGGAGACCCTTCCTATGGTGTCAATAAGGTACATGCCGAAGAGCAGGAAGGCGGGGATGGCTATGGCTAGACTTCTGCGGTGGAAGGATGCCGAGCATAAGAGCGCGAGGGCGCCGAACACGATGCAGATGGGCCACAGGTTGAGGACGGCCTCGGCCACCTCTCGGCGGGAGAGTTCGACATCGACGAGCACGGCCGTGCCCCACGTCAGCAGGCCGACGATGGCGCAGATCCCGAGTAGCGAGACGGCCCCGGCGAGGAAGTTGCCCGCGACGAGCTGCCAGCGCGGCAGGGGGTTGCCGAGAAGGACGTCTATGGTGCCGCGCTCTTCGGCCCCTGCCAGGGCGTTCGCGAGCGCGAGTATCGGGAAGAAAGACAGCGCCAGCGGCGCGAGCCCGAAGACCTGAGAATGGAGGTAGTTGGCAGGGTCGCCCAGGTCGGTTACGCCGAAAGCCTCGAGCATGCCCTTCGGGTAGGCCTCCATCAGCTGGTTCAGCTGGACCGCGCTCCCTTCGATGGCCGTGAACGAGGCGACCATCGCGGCGCCGTAGAGTCCGATGGCCGCGCCCCAGATGATCACACCCCGCAACTGCATCCTGACCGTGTGCGTGACGAGCGCGAACAGCGTCCGTCCGGGCCTCGCGGCGCGCCTTCGCTTCTGGCCTCGATCCAGAACCACGCTCATCGCACCTCTCCGTTCTTCTGCTCGTAGTACGTGAGGAAGACCTCCTCCAGGCTCGGTCTCTCGTACTCCATGTTTACGAGAGTGTGTTTGGCCGCCAGCTTGACCATCTCGTCGGGGTCGTCGTAGAGGGTGAAGGAGATCCTCTTCCCGTCGCCCCTCAAGTTCCTGACGCCCGAGAGATTCGCAAACGGCTCTCTGTCTACGTCCTCTGCGAACGTGAGGACTACGTGCCTGAAGGACTTGTCTATGAGCGTCTCCGTCGTCTCCACCGCAGCGAGCCGACCGCCGCGGATGATCCCCACCCGGTCGCACGCCCGCTCGACCTCGGCAAGGTTGTGCGAGGAGAAGAAGACGGTGCGTCCCTCGGCCTTGACCTCCTCGATGATGTCGAGAAACTCCTCCTGCACGAGCGGGTCGAGCCCGCCGGTAGGCTCGTCGAGCATCAACAAAGGCGGCCTGTGGAACATGGCCTGCACGAGACCTATCTTCTGCTTGTTTCCCCGCGATAGCCTCCGCATAGGACGGTGCAACTCGGCCCCGAGCCTCTCTGAGATCTCGTGCGCGTAGCCGAGATCTCCGACGCCACGCAACCTGGCGAAGTACTTGAGGAGCCCCTCTCCCGTCATCTTGTCCTCCAGGGCGAACTCTCCGGGCAGATTGCCGACCCTGGCCCTTATCTCTACGCTGTCTTTCGTGATATCCAGGCCGAAGACCTCACCACGCCCACCCGTCGGCCGCAAGAACCCGAGCAGGGTCCTTACCGTCGTGGTCTTGCCGGCCCCGTTGGGCCCCAGGAAACCGAAGACCTCCCCTTCCTCGACGGCGAGATCCACATCCTCGATGCCCCGCGCCCTGCGGCCGTAGGCCTTGGTAAGCTTCTCGGTCTCTATCGCCAGGCTCATCGGTTCCCTTTGTCCCAACGCTCCAGCACGGCGGGCGAGGACTTCCGCCTCTTCCGTGCGCTAGTGGGTGGCCAGGTATTCCTCGATGCCCACCCTCAGGGCTTGCGCTATCTGCTGCTGGCGTGCTCCCGTACCGTTGGAGAGGAGCTGTCCTTCCCTATCGCTCGTGATAAAGACGGTCTCGGCTATGGTCGCTGGCATGTTGCTCTTGAGGAGGACGCCCGAGGCGAACGAGTACGGCGTCCTCGTGCCTATGGTTCCGGTGCCGCTGGCCGCAGGCAGGGTCGAGAGCGAGCCGAAGATGGTGTTGGCCAGTTCCTTGTCCTTGCGCCACTTCCCGAAGAGGGTCGTCGTGTAATCGGTGGAGCCATTCGTGGAGCCGTTCATGTGGATGGAGACGAGGACATCCGCACCCGTGGTGTTGGCGTAGGTGTAGCGGGCGTTGTTCGAGAGGGTCTGCGAGTTGGAGGTGCGCGTCATGCACACCGTGTAGCCGTCGCCTTCGAGTAGGGTATCCAGTCTCTTTGCGACGTTGAGCGTCTGCTCCTTCTCGGTG
>DATMVF010000053.1:0-11849 GCA_035563475.1 Rubrobacter sp. | reverse complement strand
ATTCGAGGAAGAGCCCCGCACACCGTTCCGGGTAACGCAGAGCCAGATACAAAGCCAGCCGCCCGCCCATCGAGTAACCGGCGACTACGGGACGGAAGATCTGGAGGTCGTCCAGGGTTCGGATCACAGCCCGTATGGCGCCCTCGATCGTGTACGTATCAGAGGGCAGCCCCAGCGATGCGCCGTGCCCGGGCAGGTCCACGGCTACGCAGAATCGATCCCCGGGCGCCGCAATCACCTCTCGCCAGTCGACGGAAGAACCCATGAAACCGTGCAGGAAGAGGACCGCGGGAGACCGGCGGTCTCCCGCGACCTCGTAGTTCAGAACGACACCCATTACAACCTGGCAACCCGGTCCGCCACTTCTTGGAGCAGCCTGCGGTGCAACGTCACGTTCTCCCCGCGGTCGGTCTCTACTTCGATCAGGGTCGACGAGCCGCGGGCACACGCAGAACCGTACGCTTCGACGAACTCCTCCATCGTGCCGGGGTGCTCGTAGGCGAGTCCGAACATCTTCGCCGCTGGCTCGAAGCCCACGCCCTGCGGCGTGCCGAAGTAGGTCTCGAAGAACCCCTCGTGCCTGGCGATGGGCAGGAAGGAGAAGATACCGCCCCCGTCGTTGTTCAGCACCACGACGACGACGTGTACGTCCCGCAGCATGGCGAGAGAGTTCATGTCGTGCAAAAGCGCGAGATCCCCGATAAGAAGCGTAACGGGCCGTCCGAGGCCCCTCGCGAAGCCTGCGGCCGTGGCGACGGTGCCGTCGATACCGCTCGCGCCCCTGTTGGCCGCGACAGGAACGGGCGCGCCGTTAGTCGTCGCGTAGGTATCCAGGTCCCGAACGGGCATGCTGCTGGCGACGACGAGACCGTGGTCCGGGGGTGCGTTTTGCGAGAGGACCCTGGCCACGAGCGGCTCGTTCGGTTCTCCGGAGAGGTCTCCATCAAGATGGCGCCCCACCTCCTCCGATGCCTTAAGCCAGCCCGCCGTCCAGGAAGAGTCCATCGCCGGTGGGTCCTCGGCAGCGGCCCGGGCCAATGCGGAGCAGAAGTCGAGGACGTTCGCCTCGACGCTGTGGGTAACGCGGTGGGCGGGATCCAGCCTGAAAGGGTTCTCGCGTACGACGACGTAAGGGTCGGGGCGGCTGCCGGCAAGGAACTGCTCCAGGCGTTTGGAAAGGGCCCTTCCTCCGAGGTGGACTACAGCCTCCGGTGCGTGTGATCCAGCGAACGAGGCCCCGGCCACAAGCGCGTCGTAATGGGCGGTGAGGCCCTCTGAACCGAGTCGGACCTGGGAGCCTATGTCGGGTAGTAACGGCCAGCCCAGGGTCTCGGCGAGCCGCAGGACCGCCTCGCCCTGCTTGCGGGAGGCCAGCCTGCCGGCGACGACGAGACCCCTTCTTACGGGGTGGAGCGTCTCCCAGAGGCGGTGGACCTCCATCTCGTCCACGGCGGGTTTCGTCGCGGCGTAGCGGGTGTACGGTCTATCGCCCTCTACCCAGGAGGATGGTCCGGAAAGCACGGGCTCGTCCCCCGGATCGGGGAGTAGGGGCTCGCGGAACATCAGGTTCAGGTGTACTGGGCCCTGTGGCGTTCGGCCCGCACGGTAGGCAGCCTGATCCACGGTCGTCAGGACCATGGCCGGGTCGATGGCGGGGTCGGGGGCCGGCAGATCGAAACGCCAGCGGACGTAATCGCCGAATATGTCGGGCTGATCTATGGTCTGGTTGGCACCGGTCTGGCGGAGCTCGGGAGGACGATCGGCGGTAAGCAGAATCATGGGAACGCCGTCGGTCGCGGCCTCCACGACGGCCGGAAGGCCGTTGGCGACTGCGGTGCCCGAGGTCGTGATCCAGGCCGCAGCACGCCCCGTGGCGCGGGCGTAGCCGAGGGCGGCGAAGGCGGTCCCGCGCTCGTCGAAGTGTATGAGGCTACGGGCCCTCTCGTTCGCGGCTAGTGCAGCGACCAGGGGCGTCGAGCGCGAGCCGGGGGCGACGCAGAAAAAGTCTACGCCGCAGCGGAGAAGCTCTTCGACGATCAGGTACGCCCAGAGGCGATTAGCTCGCGGCGTGTCCCTGTTCAAGCCCGAACATCCCCGTGAAGTCGCCGATCTTCTGCTCGATCTCGGCCCACTCCTCGTCGGGCACGGAGCCGGCGACTATCCCGGCCCCCGAATAGAGGGCGAGCGTCTTTCCCCGCACCAGCCCCGAACGTATACCAACGGCGAACTCGGAGCCTTCGGCCCCGATCCAACCCACGGGCCCGGCGTACCAGCCCCGGTCGAAGGTTTCTAAGGCCTGTATCTGCTCCAGCGCCCCGGTTCGCGGATGCCCGCCGACGGCCGGCGTAGGATGCATCGCGTCGAGCAGCGCGGCGTCCGTCACACCATCCCTGAGCGTCCCACGAACCTTCGACCTGAGGTGCCTTCCCCGAACCAGCTTCATCTCGGAGACGTGGTCCTCGATCTCCAGCTCTTCACAGAGCGGCAGCAGCGCCTCCCTTATACCTTTGCTCACGTAAGTGTGCTCGACCCGGTCCTTGGCGCTGTGCAACAGGGCGTCGCGCAGACCCTCGTCCTCCGCCGAAGAGACTCCACGGGGCCTGGTCCCCGCCACGGCCTCGCTCTCCACCATGCGTCCGTCGCGGCGGAACAGGCGTTCGGGGGAGGCCCCTAGGAATGCCGTCCCACTCTCGGGCTCGGCGTAGAAATGGAAGCAGCCCGGCGTAGCCGCCTTCAGGCTCTCCAGTAGGAGCGTGGGATCCAGGTCCCCACAGAAACCGAACTCGGCTCTGCGGGCCAGCACGACCTTCCCCAGACTTCCCTCCGAAAACGCCGCGAGAGCCCGCTCGACGTTCCCCCTCCAACCCCGCAGGTCGGGGCTGTCTTCACGGAGTACCGGTGCCGGCAACGGAGCACCGTACCCACCCTCGGGTAACGAGAGGTCTTCGATCTCCTGAGTTATCTTCGAGGCGTCATCCGTATCCCTGGGGAGCACCAGGTTGCAAACCAGCGTCGTCTCCGTCTCCCCCGCGTGCAGCTCGAAGCGCGGCAGGACGAACCGGTAAGCGCCGAACGCAGCCCATTCCTCATCGGGCTGGCCAAGCGGATCGAAACGTGCTCCGCCGTAATAGCGAGCCCCAGAAACCCCCGAGTCGGGCAGCGACGCGAGCGCCTTGGACAGAGATCTCGGCCCCTCAGAGGCGCTCGCCTCCCGCAGGTCCGCGATCCCCACGGCCGCGACGCCGGCCCGGTCTTCACGTCCCGACCAGTAGACCTTCGGGAACATCCGCTGCTCTGAGAGCCACCTGAAAGGGTCTACCCGGCCCGCGGGTACGGCGAGACGCACGATTCGCTCGACCGGGTCCGCGAGGCTTTCCAGTCTTGCATCCGAGAGCGCACGGCCCACCCTGTCGGCCAGTAGCCAGCGGACGCCCGGTGACGTGCCGTTCTCCTCAAGGGGACCGGTGTATTCCCTGCTCAGCAAGATATGTGCCGCCTCGTCATCTCAGGGTGTAGTGTAGCAAGGAGTATCTAGCAGTTAAGCGGCTTCGCTCACAATTTCGAGCTGTAAGCGGTCAGCTCTCAGCCTTAAGCTTTTCATCCTTGCCGAATGCTGAGCGCTGATGGCTGATCGCTGTACTTTCGAGTATTCAACCGTGGAGCTTTGGGTAGAGGTTCTTGTAGCGTTCGTAGGCGGTCTCGTAGGCCGGCCCGCCGGGTCGTATTACGCTCTCGGGTTCGGGGGTGAGGGGGAGTGTGTCCTCCGCTGTAGGGTAGATACCGGAAGCGAGGCCGGCCAGGAAAGCGGCGCCGCGGGCCGATGCCACGGAGGAGATCTCATCTGGCAACTGCCACAACGGGCGGCCGAGCACATCGGCCAGTAGTTGACGCCAGGGCTCGCCCGAACCCCCTCCGGTTCCACCTCCGGCGAGGCGCAGTTCGGGGGCAGTGATCCCCTGATCCTCCAGCGCCTCGAGTGCCTCACGCAGGGCGAAGGCGACGCCTTCGAGGGCGGCACGCAGGAGGTGGCCACGCGTGTGGTCGAGGCCGAGGCCGGTCCAGGCGCCACGGGCGCCGGGGTCGAAGCGCGGCGTCCGCTCTCCGCTCAAGTAAGGCAGGAACGTGACGCCTCCCGAGCCTTGCGGCACCGCGAACGCCTCCTCGTAAACTTCTTTCCAGGAGACGCCCAGTACTCTGCGCACCCACTCCAGGGCGAGGCCAGCGTTCTGGACCGCCGCCATCGAATACCAGAGCCCTGGTAAGGCAGCCCGGTACAGGTGGGTCCGACCTAGCGGGTCGGGTTCGGGCACCCTCTTCGGCGTCACGACCTGGCCGCCCGTGCCGATCGTGAGTTGCACGGGACCCGGGCGTAACAGCCCGGTGCCGACCATGGCGGCAGCGGTGTCGGCCGCTCCTGCCGCGACGGGCAGCCCCTCCCGTAACCCGAGTTCGCCCGCGGCCTCTCCCACCAACGTTCCGGCGACGCGGGCGGAGGGGACAAACGGGGCCAGGAGCTCCGTGCGGAGGCCGAGATCCTCGACCACCGCGTAGGACCAGTCGTCGGCGGGGAGATCGTAGAGCAGGGTGGCCGAGGCATCCGACGGTTCCGTTGCGGCCTCCCCCGTCATACGCATGCGCAGCCAATCTTTCGGCTGCAGCGCCCACCTGGCGGATGTATAGGCCTCGGGCTCATGATCCCGCAGCCACAGGAGGCTCGATCCTGCCATGCCCACCGCCGGCGGGTTTGCGAGCCGGCGGCCCAGATCCTCATCGAGCCGGCGGTAGGCTGCCAGCTCTGCACCGGATCTGGCATCGGCCCAGATGACGGCGGGCCGTAGGGGAATGCCAGGCTCGTCCACGAGGACGACGCCGTGCATCTGGCCAGAGAGCCCGATCGCCGTCACCTCCGCTCCACGCCGCCCGACGGCGGCGCCCGCCGCTTCCAGTACGCCCCCCCACCAGTCCTCCGGAGTAGACTCAGCCCACCCCGGACGCGGCGCGCTCACCGGGTAGGAGGCGGAACCCTCCCCGATAACGGCGCCGCCCTCGGCCATTAGCAGCGCTTTGACGGAACTCGTTCCCAGGTCGAGGCCGAGGAGCATCGGTGCGTCTTATCCCCGGTCTTGGGACGAACGGTTCTCCTTCATCAGAGCACACCTTGTTCTCGTCCCCTCGCGCGCAGGAAGGCGAGCCCGTCCCGAACGAGGGCGTCGGGGTCACCGACCACGTCGCGCCACAGCGCCGTCGCGCCGATGAGCGCCTCGTTCACGGCGGCGAATGATTCCATCGCCAGCGCGCCGCCGTAGTCGATGTCCCCCAGGCCGCGGAACACCTCCTCCCAGTGAACGTTGGCCGTCCCTGGCGTGCCTCGGTCGGACTCTGAAAGGTGGATGTAGCCGAGCCGGGATCCCAGAGAGACGATCGGCTCGTAGAAGCCCTTCTCTTCTATGTTCATGTGGTATGTGTCGAGGTGGACGAAAACGTTGGGCTCGTCTATCCGATCCAACAGCTCCCCGGCCTGCGAAGCGAGGTTGAGGAGGTATGTCTCGTAGCGATTTATGGCCTCGATACCAAGCTCGACGCCGTACTCCGCGGCGCGACGGGCCGTACTCTTGAGTACGCGTACGACGAGCTCGATCTCCGCAGGCTCGGGGGGCTTGCCCGTCAGCGTGCCGACGTGCGTGTACAGACAACCCGTGAGTATCGGCGAGCCCAGGGCTGCCGTGGCCTCCACAGCCCCGTCGAGGAACCGCCGCGCGCCTTCGGGGTTGGAGGGCAGATGGACCTCAGGAGGAAGGCCGAGCGAGCACGAGCAACCGAGACCGTAGCGATCCAACAGCGAACGGGTATGCTCCACGTCTATGGAGCCGGGATCGAGGAGCGGTATCTCCACGAAGTCCAGGCCAGCATCGGCGGCGCCCGAGATCACACGCTCCGCACCCTCGCGCGTCCACTCACCCGCCCAGATAAAGGCGTGGGCCCCGAAGGCCGGACCACCGTCCTTTGAGAGCGCCATCATCTCTCCTCCGTTCTGTGTTCCCCGACCCCTGCTCGGACAGGCCGTAGCCCCGACAACACGCCGGCGGGACCCCGCTTCCTACTGTGGGTTCATCGCTCTGTATCCGCCCTGTGGCTTACGTCTTGACGTCCCTGAGCACGGCCCTGTAGATGACACGGTTCGTGTAGTCGGGTAGCGTGCAGGTCTGCAGGCTGACGATGTTCTTGCCCTTGATCGGCCTCAGTACGGAGAGATTCGCGGGCTCGACGACGAGTTTGCCGAAGACCTCGTAAGTGTACTCTCTGCCTTCTGCGTCCTCGAGGTAGACCTTGTCGCCGTCCTTCAGGTCCTCGAGATCGTAGAAGGCCAGGTTGCTGTCCGTCCCAGGGAAGCCGATGCGGTGTCCTGCGATGTAGACGTTGGCAGTCCTCTGCCACGGGAAACCCGTGTCCCTCAGATGGACAGCAGCGTGGTCGCGGAACAGCGCCTCGTTCGTGCCCTTACCCGTCGGTATCGTGTCGTCCTCGATCTGCTTCATCTCGGGAATCGTGAGCTTGAGTGTCTTGTCCTTGGGGGGCTCGAGCCTGTTGGCTACCTTACGCTGCCCCTTACCCTTCGTCGGCGCGACCTGCTTGCCCTTCGCCTCCTTCGTCATCTTGGGAGGCTCCTCCCTGGAAGGCTCCTTCTTGCCCCCGGCCGCCTTCTCGGAAGGTCTCTGCTTCTGCGCCTGCTCGTCTTTCCCCGCCTGATCCTTCCCGCCCTCATCGGAGGATTGGCCCGAGGAAGAGCAAGCAGCGAGCGTCACCACCAGCGACAGTGCCGCCAACATCAGCACCAGATTTCTAGAACACATCTCATCACCTCTCGCTGTCTTTACCAGACGCCGTGCTCAGAGAGCATACAGATCCAGGATAACAAGGCCGTAACAGTTAGACCAAACATTCGTTACAAGTCTCACCGCAAGAGACCTCTCAATACACGCCTGGATCACCCTGCCGGACGGTCATATTAAGGTTTGCAATGCCGGGTGTAAAGGCCAGGATCCAGCACCATGGAAACCTCCGATTCTCGCCCGCCATAAACTTCGATCTTGACGTGCTTGAATATATGTGTATACTGCACATAGATGATATCCATTAAGAGGAGGCAGAGAGTGGAGACTACAGAGCGGATCAACAGGACTGCGGAGCGGCTGGCGAGGACGAGCGCCGACTCCTACAAGATGGTCATAGATCATATGGTAGCTCAGCAGGAGCGCAACGTGCGGTTCGCGCGGGAGACATTCGGCGACGCTGTGCGTGAGATCCGGCATCAGGCTGAGAGCAACAAGGTGCTGACCCAGGAGCTCGTCGAGCGGGCCGAGACGCAGCGTGACGCTTTCCGGACGCTGGTTGGCGAGTCGGTCGACGCTTACACGGATCTGCTATACGCGCCCCTAGCCTACTACAAGCAGGGTCTGCGCCTCGTCGAGAGCGAAGGGTTTCCGATCGCTGGCTACGACGAGTTGAACGTCAGGGAGATCGGTGACCGCATCGACGGCATGACCGCGGCGGAGATCCGCACGGTCCGCGAGTACGAGAAGCGGAACAAGAATCGCGAGACCCTGATCGAGCAGTTCGACCGCAAGCTCAAGGCCGCTTCTGCATAGGCTTCAGGTTACAGGTTTCAGGGCGTTGTGAGCCGACAAACTGGCGCGGACACAACGCGGCTGACAAAAGAGAGGGCCGGGGATTCTCTCCCGGCCCTTTCGCCTACCAACCGACTTTTTCCTGAAGCCTGAAGCCTTACAAGCTACTTCAGCAAGTCTTTCAGATTACCCTTCTTCTCCTTCATCTTTCCGCGGCGCTGGTCCGCACGGCCCCTGGCTTTCGTGTCTTTGTCATCGGTCAGGGCGCCTGCCGCTTCCTTCATCTGGCCCTTTGCCCTATCCATGGCGCCTTCGTCTTTGTCCTGCCGACCGCTCCGTCTACCCACCTGTTCCTCCTCATCCCGGGAATGTTCATTGGTTTACTTACCCGGAGGTGCTGGAATCAAACGCCTGCCGGTAGCTTTTCCGCCGGAGACCGGGGATGGACTTACACCGTGTTCGGGCTAGACACCATCGACATCGTCTTGCTCCGCCCTACTCGACATCGAAGGGCGTCCTGAGAGGTCGGCGTCGCGCGTACCGGCACTCTGGCCTCGGGCTTCCTGCAAGGTCTGCCACACCCGCATCGGAGAAGCCGGCATGTCCACGTGGGTGACGCCTTCGTGGGAGAGCGCATCTATAACCGCGTTGATGACCGCCGGTTGGGCGGCTATGGCGCCCGACTCCCCTATGCCTTTCACACCCATCGGGTTGGTGGGGGAGGGAGTCTCTGTCCGGTCGAGGATCATGTTCGGTATCTCGGGGGCGCCGGGGACGAGGTAGTCGACCATCGTGCCGGTCACCAGGTTGCCATCGTCGTCGTAGACGGCCTCCTCGTAGAGGGCCTGCGCAATCCCCTGCGCGATGCCACCGTGCAACTGGCCGTCCACGATAGCCGGGTTGACTACGGGTCCGCAGTCGTCCACCGCCACGTACTTGGGGATGGTCACCATCCCCGTCTCCGTGTCCACCTCGACCACGCAGATGTGGGTCCCGTACGGCCAGGTGAAGTTGGGCGGATCGAAGGTGTAGTCCTCGTTTAGCAACGGTTCCATCCCCTCGGGGAGGTTGTCGGCCAGGTAAGCCGCAGCGGCGACGTCCTGTATCGTGACGTTCTGGTCGGGGGAACCGGCCACGGAGAAGCTTCCGCCCTCGAACTCGATGTCCTCCTCCGCCGCCTCCAGCATGTGCGCCGCTATCTTCTTGCCCTTCTTTACCACCTTGTCGCAGGCGAGGTGCACCGCGACGCCCCCGACCGGGAGGCTGCGGGAGCCGTAGGTGTCGCGGCCGTAAGGAGCTATCGCCGTGTCGCCGTGCAGGACCTCGACGTGGTCCACATCGACGCCCAGGGCGTCGGCGGCTATCTGGGACCAGCTGGTGACATGGCCCTGGCCGTGTGGGCTGGTGCCCGTGACGACCTCCACCTTGCCCGAGGCGAGCATACGCACGGAGGCTGCCTCCCAGCCTCCGCTCTGCAGGCGGACGGCCGCCGAGACCTTCGAGGGTGAGAGACCGCCGCTCTCGGTGAAATTGCCGATGCCGATGCCGATCTGCCTGGCGTCACCGGCCTCGCGGCGGCGACGTTGCTCGGCACGGACCTCCTCGTAGTCAGCCAGCTCCAGGGCCTTCCTCATGCAGGACTCGTAGTCGCCTGAGTCGTACTGGACGCCCGCCGGGTTCGTGGTGGGTTCGTCGAAGGGCGGAATCAGGTTCTTCAGGCGCACTTCCGCCGGGTCCATGTCGAGCTCCCGGGCGAGGGCGTCCATGATGCGCTCGTGGGCGTAGGCCGCCTCGGAGCGCCCGGCGCCACGGTAGGCGTCGGTCGGCGTGAGGTTGGTAAAGACACCGGTGCACTCGAAGGAGTAAGCGTCGAAGGCGTAGAGGCCGGGGTAAGTGAAGGATCCGAAGATGGCGACACCAGGTGTTAGGAGCTGCAGGTAGGCGCCCATATCGGCCAGGAGCTTGACCTTCATCCCGAGGATCTTGCCCTCGCTCGTCGCGGCGAGCTCGATATGCTGGACCTGTCCCCGACCGTGGGTCGTCGCCAGGTGGTTCTCGGAGCGGTCCTCCACCCACTTCACCGGCGTCCCGAGCTTGCGCGCCACCTCCAGCGCGAGCACCTCTTCGGAGTAGACGTTGAGCTTGGAACCGAAACCCCCTCCCACGTCCGGCGCCACGACCCGCAGCTTGGTGTCAGGCACACCGCACATCACGGAGAGCACGTCCTTGACGAAGTGGGGAACCTGCGTCGAGGTGTACACGGTAAAGCTATCCAGCGGCTCGGGCTGTGCCACGACGGCCCGCGTCTCGATGGCGCTGGGGATGAGGCGCTGCTGGATGTAGCGTCCACTGACCACCACATCCGCCTTCTCGAAGGCCTCGTCTATGTCTCCCGTCGCGAGCGGCCAGAGGTAGCACTCGTTGGTCCCGAACTCTTCGTGCACCAGGGGAGCCCCGCCTTCGAGCGCACCCTCGATGTCCGTCGCCGCAGCCATAGGCTCGTATTCGACCTCGATGAACTCGAGGGCGTCTTGGGCCTTGTAGCGGTCTGTCGCCAAAACGACCGCTACCGGCTCCCCGGCGAAGTTGACCTCGTCGTGGGCCAGGGGCGAGTGGTGCGGGATCTTGATGTTCTCCGTGACCGGCCAGCCGCAGAAGGTCCTCGGTGGAGACTCGGATATGTCGGCGGACTCTTCATTACCGGTTGGGGTGACATCGGCCTCGCTCCCGGCCGGTTCGTCGATCTCGACGGCGTAGCCGGGCGCGCTGTCGGTATCCATCGCGCTGCCTTCCAACACGTCGGCCAGGTCCCCGCTGGTAAAGATGGCCTCGACGCCGGGTTGCTCCCTGGCGGCAGAGACGTCGATGGAGGTGATCTTGGCGTGGGCGTGGGGGCTGCGTAGAAAGGCCATGTGCAGCATCCCCGGCAGGCTGATGTCGTCGGTGAAGTTGCTGTGTCCCGTAAGGAGCGTCGGGTCCTCCTTGCGTGGTACGCTGTTGCCCATGTACCGCCGGGCCGTTTCCGTCATGGCGCAATCTCCTCCTTCGAGTCGGAGTCCTTTAACCAGTGTCAGCCACTTCTATCGTGCACCGTGGATCACTGAGGCGTATCCCGGCATCCTATTCCATCTCTAGGAGATCCTGGCCCGCGTCCACTGCCTCCTCGTTTTCGACGAGAAACCTGGCGATGGTGCCCTCTTCCCCGGCCTTGACCTCGTGGAACGACTTCATGACCTCGATCAGGCCGACGGTATCTCCGGCCGACACCCGGTCGCCCTCCTCGACGTAAAAGTCGCTCTCCGGATCGGGGCGGCGGTAGAAGGTACCTGGCATCTGGGCTTTCACTGTGTTTGCCAACTCGAACTCTCCTCGCGCTAGGGAATCCTCTGCTCCGCCCGTCCGACGGGCCTTACCTCAACGCCGTTCTCCCCGAGCATGCGCACTATGGTCTCGGCCAGCCTCGCGGCCCCTGGGGTGTCACTGTGGACGCAGATCGAGTCTGCAGCCACCTCTATGTCGTTACCGTCCACGGTCCTGACCCTGCCCTCCGTCACGCCCCGGAGGACTCTCTCGGCCACCTCCTCCGGATCTAGCTCCTCGCCTACGCGACGGGTAAAGACGATCTGGCCTTCGTCGTTGTACTCGCGGTCGGCGAAGAACTCCCTCGCGACGGGCTGGCCCATCTGCTGGGCGATCTCGTGGGTCTTCGAGGATTGCATGCAGTACAGGACGAGGGCCGGGTCTGACTCCTGGATCGCCCCGATGATCGCACGCGAGAGCTCCTCGTCGCGGGCTGCGGCCATGTAGAGGGCGCCGTGGGGCTTGACGTGCTGGATCTCCAGGCCATAGAGGCGGGCGAACTCGCGCAGCGCACCTAGCTGGTAGATCAACTCGTCGCGGAGTTCCTCAGGCGCGGCCTTTATCTCCCTCCTGCCGAAGCCGACCAGATCACCATACCCGTTGTGTAACCCGACCGCGACGCCGTGCTCTCTGGCCAACGCCACCGTCTCCCGCATGACATGCGGGTCACCAGCGTGAAAGCCGCCGGCGACGTTGGCCGAGGAGATGTGGCGCATCAACTCCTCATCCGCACCGAAACTGTAAGGGCCGAAGCTCTCGCCCATGTCGCAATTGAAGTCTATCTGCATTTCTGCTCCCTTTGGTCGCAGGCTGTCAGCATTCAGCTGTCAGCTTCCTTCTCCTCGGCTCTTTCCGGCCAGCGCA
>DATMVF010000052.1:0-4153 GCA_035563475.1 Rubrobacter sp. | reverse complement strand
GGCGACTTCAACGCCATAGCCTTGGCCAACAACCTCCTCGCCGCTCTGGTGGACAACCACGTTCATCAGGGCAACGATCTGGGGTTGGATCTGCGTCGCATAGTGTGGAAGCGCGTCATGGACATGAACGATAGGGCGCTGCGCGACATAGTCGTGGGGTTGGGGGGGCCGACCAACGGTTTTCCACGAGAAGACGCCTTCGACATCGTGGTCGCCTCGGAGGTGATGGCCATACTCTGCCTCGCGACCTCACTAGAGGACTTGAAGGAGCGGTTGGGAAACATCGTCGTAGGATACACGCGGGACGAAAGGCCGGTGGTTGCGCGGGATCTTGACGCCCACGGCGCTATGGCCGTGCTCTTGAAAGACGCCATAAAACCCAACCTCGTGCAGACCCTGGAGGGCAACCCCGCCTTCGTACACGGCGGGCCGTTCGCCAACATCGCCCATGGTTGCAACTCCGTCATGGCGACGAAAACGGCGCTCAAGCTCGCGGACTACGTCCTCACGGAGGCCGGTTTCGGCGCCGATCTCGGGGCGGAGAAGTTCGTGGACATAAAGTGCCGGATGTCCGGGTTGCGCCCCTCGATGGTCGTGCTCGTGGCGACCATGAGGGCGCTCAAGTTCCACGGCGGCGCCGAACCCGGCGAGCTAGAGAAGGAGGATCTCGGGGCGCTCGAAGGCGGGCTGGCGAACCTGGAACGCCACATCAACAACGTCCGCAACCACTTCGGGCTCCCGTGCGTCGTGGCGATCAACCGCTTCCCGTCGGACACGGAGGCGGAGATCTCGCTCCTCAAAGACGGTGTCGCTCACCAGGGGGCGCGGGTCGTGCTCACGAACCACTGGGCCGAAGGGGGCGTGGGGGCCGAAGCGCTGGCCCACGCCGTCGTGGAGACCGTACAGAGCGTGCCAGCCAGGTTCAGGTTCGTCTACGACGAGGAAGACAGCCTGTGGGATAAGATCTCCGCCGTGGCGACCAAGATCTACGGCGCCAGCGAGGTGGTGGCGGACACGAAGGTGCGGCGTCAGATCCGCAAGTTTCAGGAAGATGGGTACGGTCACTACCCGGTGTGCATCGCCAAGACCCAGTACTCGTTCTCGACGGACCCCTCGCTGCGGGGAGCCCCTTCCGGCCACGTGCTCTCGATACGCGAGGTGCGGCTCTCGGCCGGTGCGGAGTTCGTCGTCGCCGTGTGCGGGGACATAATGACCATGCCAGGGCTGCCCAAGTCGCCGGCCTCGGAGCGCATAGACCTCGGCGAGAAGGGGGAAGTGATCGGGCTGTTCTAGAAGGCGGCCCTAAACGTCCCCCTCCGCCAGGTAGGCCACTCTCTGTCGCCGGTTCCTGTCCGGGTTGCACAGGTTCTCTCGGCCCATCTACAGGAAATAGAAACCCATGAACGGGTGGGCTATGATGGCTTGTAGGCCGCAGGGAGAAAGCTATTGAGGAAGAGTGCATGCCTTACCGGCTCCTAAAGTACGGGTTGAGCAGCAAGCATCCGGACGAGCGGATGTTCACGACGCCCTCGGAGCTCAAGAAGAGTTACGATGCGGTGATCATCGGCGCCGGGGGGCATGGACTCGCGGCGGCTTACTACCTCGCTCGCGACTTCGGGATAACGGACGTTGCGGTGTTGGAGAAGGGGTACATCGGGGCGGGGGGGACCGGTCGGAACACGGCGATTATTCGCTCGAACTACCTCACGCCGGAGGGGGTGAAGTTCTACGACGAGAGCATCCGGCTGTTCAAGGACCTTTCGGGAGAGTTCGACCTCAACCTGTTCTACTCCGAGCGCGGGCACTTCACGCTGGCGCACAGCGACTCCGCGATACGGACCATGCGCTGGCGGGCCGAGGTCAACAAGCACCTGGGGGTAGATTCCGAGTACGTCGAGCCCGAGGACGTGAAGGTCGCCTGCCCCCCGATAGACCTGACGTGCGGGGGGGACGCACCGATAATGGGCGCCCTTTACCACCCGCCTGGTGCCATCGCCAGGCACGATGCGGTGGCGTGGGGCTACGGGGCCGGCGCCGACGAGCGGGGCGTGGAGATCCACCAGGGCACCGAGGTTACCGGGATAGACGTGAAGAAAGGCCGGGTCGTCGGGGTGCGCACCAGCGGGGGGTACGTGAGGACGCCGAAGGTTCTCTCGGCGGTGGCCGGATGGACCCCCTCGATCGCGGACATGGTCGGACTGCGCACCCCGCTCACGGTGAGGCCGTTGCAAGCGTGCGTGACGGAGCCCTTGAAGCCCTTTCTCGACAAGATCATGGTCTCCGGCAGTCTGCACGTGTACGTGAGCCAGTCCTCGCGCGGGGAGCTCGTGATGGGCGGGTCGACGGACCCTTACGAGCTGAACTCAATGCGCTCCACGCTGGAGTTCGCCGAAGGGCTCTCGGGGCACATGCTCGACCTCTTCCCGTCCCTGTCGAACGTGAAGATCCTACGCGTGTGGGCGGGTCTGTGCGACATGACGCCGGACTTCGCACCGATCATGGGCAGGACCCCGGTGGGCGGATTCTACATCGACGCTGGGTGGGGGACCTGGGGTTTCAAGGCCACCCCCGTGAGCGGCAAGACGATGGCCCAGACCCTCGCCACCGACCGGGAGCCGGAGCTCATCCACGCCTTCAGGCTCTCCAGGTTCGAGGAGTTGGAACTGACCGGCGAGAAGGGCGCCGCCTCAGTGGGGCACTAGGAAGAGATGAAGATACTGACCTGCCCCATAAACGGTCCGCGTCCCATACAGGAATTCCTCTTCGGCGGGGAGTTTCGGGAGATGCCTGACCCCGACGCCGCTACGGACGCCCGGTGGACCGATTACGTGTACAACCGGGACGGGGCGCCGGGCCCAAGGCGGGAGTGGTGGTATCACCTCGCGAGCGGCACCTGGTTTATCGCCGAGCGCGACACCGGCACCAACGACGTGAAAGGGACCTACCTGTACACGGATGAGGTGGAGCATGGCTGAACGCCTGGCCCCGCAGAAGGGCGAGTGGATCGACCGCACCAGGGAGCTCCACTTCTCTTTCGAAGGAAAGAAGCACACCGGCTTCGCCGGGGACACCATAAGCAGTGCCCTCTGGGCTTCGGGGAGGCGCCTGCTGGGGCGCAGCTTCAAGTACCACCGCCAGCGCGGGATCTTCAGCTTCGCCGACCACGACGCCAACGTCATGATGCAGGACCGCTCCCTTCCGAACATACGCGGCGACGTGACGCCGCTCGAGGAGGGGCAGAAGCTCAGGGCGGTCAACACCGTCGGCGGGCTCAAGATGGATCTCGGTCAGATCAACAACCGCCTCGCGCGATTCCTGCCCGTCGGCTTCTACTACAAGTCGTTTCACAAACCGGCCAGGCTCTTCCCGCACTACGAGAGGCTCATACGCAAGGCCGCCGGGCTGGGGTACGTCACGCCCGGCGAGGAGCGGCGCCACTGGGGCAAGGGCTACGGGTTCGCCGACGTACTCGTGGTCGGCGCCGGTCCTTCCGGGCTCGCGGCGGCGGCCGCGGCCGGCGAGGCTGGGGCTAAGGTCATCCTCGTCGACGAGAACGCCAGGCCCGGCGGGTCCCTCACCTACGCCAAGGGCTACGACCCTGCGGCGGATGGGAGGCTCGCCGAACTGCTCCGAAGGGTAGAGAAGTACCCCAACATCGAATACCGGGCGGATACGGTGGCGAGCGCGCACTTCGAGGAGCACTGGATACCGCTCGTCCACAGGCAACACGGGATCACCAAGATGCGGGCCGGGTCCGTCGTCGTCGCCGGCGGGGCGATGGAGCAGCCCGCCGTCTTCAGGAACAACGACCTGCCCGGCGTCATGCTCGGGTCGGCGGCGCAGCGCTTGATCCACCGCTACGCTGTCAAGCCGTTCGAGAGAAGCGTCGTCCTCGCCGCCAACCGCGACGCCTACGGCGTGGTGCTAGATCTTCTCGGGGCCGGCGTCGAGGTCGCTGCCGTGATCGACCTGCGCCCCGGGGGCGAAGAGTCGGAGCTCGGCGAGGCCGTACGGAGCGCAGGCGTCGCGGTGTACGCGGGCCACTGCGTCTACGAGGCCGTCTCAGCCAAGAAGGGCGTCGGGGTCGGGCGGGCCGTGATCGCGCCTCTCGACGTGCAGAACAACCCCGTCCCGAGCAGGGCCTTCGAGGTCG
>DATMVF010000051.1:0-3460 GCA_035563475.1 Rubrobacter sp. | reverse complement strand
CGCCGGCGGCCTCACCCAGTGCGTCGTACAGTTCCTCGTGCATCGTGGAGTCGAAGGAGTTCAGCTTCTTCGGCCGGTTCAGGGCGATGTTGGCCACCGCGGCGGCTTTCTCGTACAGCACGGTCTCGTACAACTTGCCTCCTAGAGCGGCATTGCTCCCCTTCTTGGGGCGCTGCTACGTTGTCGAGGCCTCCTCCTCGGCCTCCTCATGTGACTGGTCCCTCGTCATCTCGTCCTCGTAGGTCTCGGTGATCAGGTAGACCGAGAAGAAGGTGATGGCACACATGGCGAGCAGGTAGAAAGAGACGGAAAGGGAGGTACCCGTCGTATCCAGCAGCCAGACCATGATGATGGGCGCGAGCCCTCCCGCAAAGACCGAGGCTCCCTGGTAGCCGATGGAGGCCCCCGAGTAGCGCACCCGCGCGCTGAACATCTCGGCGAAGAGCGCCGCCTGCGGCCCGTACATCATGCCCTGGAAGAACTGGGCGACGCACAGAGCGATGACGATAAGGATGAACGACCCCGTGTTGACGAGCCAGAACAAGGGGAAGGACCAGATCGCCAGCAGGACGGCCCCGGCCATGAATACCGTCTGACGGCCCACGCGGTCCGAGAGCGCCGACATGCCCACGATCGCGATGCCCTCGACCACGGCGGAGATCAAGACCGCGGCCAGCATCACGTTCTGGGAGATGCCGAGGACCCTGGTACCGTAATCGAGCATGCCGGTGATCAGGATGTAGAAACCACCGTTTACGACGAAGAACGCGCCCGCCGCGAGCAGAATCTGCTTGGGATGTTGGGTGATAACCTCGAGAACGGGCGAGCGGGACTCGGTCTCCTCACCCTCGTGCTGCCTCTCCTCCAGCTGCCTGAACACGGGCGTGTCCTCCAGGCGCAGTTGTATGTAGAGCGCCACGGCGATCAGTATAACGCTGAGCAGGAAAGGTATGCGCCAGGCCCACGCGGCGAACGCCGCCTCCCCGAAGAGCGCGGAGAGCGCGAGGAAGACGGTGTTGCCGATCACGAGCCCGACCGGGACGCCAGCCTGGGCAAAGCTGCCGTAGAAACCCCTTTTGCCTTCGGGGGCGTACTCCGTGGCGAGCAAGACCGCGCCGCCCCACTGGCCGCCGACGGCGAGGCCCTGCATGAAGCGAAGCACGAAGAGCAGTATGGGGGCTGCGACGCCTATGGTGGCGAAGGTGGGCAGGACGCCGACCAGGGTCGTTGCCGTGCCCATCAGCAGCAGCGCGATAACGAGGGTCGGTTTGCGTCCGAGGCTGTCCCCAAAGTGGCCGAAGAGGATGCCCCCTATGGGACGCGCGACGAACCCGACCGCCGCGGTGCTGAACGAGGCGAGTACGCCCGCTACCTCGCTACCACCAGGAAAGTACAGGGGTCCGAAGACCAGCGCGGCCGCCGTAAGGTAGATAAAGAAGTCGTACCATTCGATCGCCGACCCGGCCATCGCAGCCAGGGCTACCTTCCGCACCGTGGACGGACTCGGCGCCGCCACCTGCCCAGCGGAATCTGTCATACAAGCCTCCCCTCGAACCCCGTGTTACGGACGATCCCACGAGCAGGACTCGAGGGTGACTCTCTCCAGTACCGGGCCATGCGCTTTCCCCCCTCTTTTCGATGCTTCCCTTGCGGCAGATTAGAAGAATTGCGGGGTAGAGTCAATCGTTGCCTGGGAGACGCGAAAATGTGCCCGGCGCGCTCGAACGCGCCGGGCACGGTGGGATCACATGTTCCCGGCCAGCTCCACGAAGCGGTCCAGGGACTCGGGGTTGCTCATGGATTCTTTGCTCGCGGCCTTCTCCGGTGGGGTGCCCGAGAGGATCTTCTTGACCGGCACCTCAAGCTTCTTGCCGTTGAGGGTCGTGGGTATCTCGGGGACGGCGAAGATCTCATTGGGCACGTGCCTGGGTGAGGTGTTCTCTTTGATGCTCTCCTTTATCGTGTTCTTCAAGTCTTCGTCGAGCTCCACGCCTTCATGCAAGACCACGAAGAGCGGCATGAACGAGCTTCCTCCATCTCTTGGGACGTCGACGACGAGGCTATCTGACACCTCCTCGACCTTGTCGACGGCGGAGTAGATCTCGCTCGTCCCCATCCTTATGCCGCCACGGTTTATGGTCGAGTCGGAGCGACCATAGATCACGCAGGCCCCGTTATCCTTCACCTTGATCCAATCCCCGTGACGCCACACGCCGGGATAGACATCGAAGTAGCTCTCACTGTAACGCTCCCCTTCCGGATCGTTCCAGAAGTAGATCGGCATGGAAGGCATGGCTTCCGTGATAACTAGCTCCCCGACGTCCTCTACCTGCGCGTTCCCCTCCTCGTCGAAGGCCTCGACCTTCGCCCCCAGGGAACGGGCCTGGAGCTCCCCCGCACGGACGGGCAGGAGCGGTACCCCGCCGACGAACGCGGTGCACAGGTCGGTGCCGCCGCTGGTGGAGAAGAGCCAGAGGTCCTCCTTGACATGCTCGTAGGCCCACTCGAAACCCTCTGGCGGCAGCGGCGAGCCCGTCGAACCTATAGACTTCAGGTTCGTCAGGTCGAAGTCTCGTCCCGGCTCAATATCCGCCTTCATGCAGGCTGTGATGTAACTCGCGCTGGTCCCGAAACAGGTCATGCCGGTCTTCTCGGCGAACTCCCAGAGGACGTTCATGTCGGGGTAGCCTGGGTTGCCGTCGTAGAGCAGGATGGTAGAGCCGCTGAGCAGGCCCGCTACCACCAGGTTCCACATCATCCAGCCCGTAGTGGTGAACCAGAAAAAGCGGTCATCCGGCCCGAGGTCTATGTGCAAGACTACCTTCTTGAGGTGCTCGATGAGGATGCCGCCCTGGCTATGCACGATTGCCTTCGGAAGACCCGTCGTTCCAGAGGAGTAGAGTACCCACAGCGGATGATCGAAAGGCACCTGCTCGAAGGCGAGCTCCGCCCCCTGGTGCCCGGCAAGGAGGTCGTCCCACATAACGACGTTCTGCAGAGAGCTCGTGTCCGGATCTCCTGAAAGGTATGGGAGTACGACGGTCTTCTGTAGCGTCGGGATCTCATCCTGCAGTTTCGCGACGACATCTAACCTGTCGTAATCCTTACCACCGTAGCGGTAGCCGTCGACCGCGAGAAGGACCTCGGGCTCTATCTGCTCGAAGCGGTCGACGACGCTGCCGGCACCGAAGTCGGGGGAGCAGCTCGACCAGACAGCACCTATGGAAGCGCAAGCCAGCAGGGCTATTACCGCCTCGGGGATGTTCGGCAGGTAAGCCGCGACCCTGTCACCCCGCCCGACGCCCATCTCCCTCAGGCCGGCGGCGAGCGCGGCCGTCTTCTCCTGCAACTCGGCCCAGCTGACTTCACCCAGGGGCCTCACCTCGGACTGGTGCAGGATCGCGGGCTCATCTTGGCGGTATGGGGCGTGTCTGAAGATGTTCTCGGCGTAATTCAGCTC
>DATMVF010000050.1:0-19213 GCA_035563475.1 Rubrobacter sp. | reverse complement strand
CGCGCGTCACGACATAGAGGTCTCCCGCAGGCCCTCCTCTCCTGCCAGCGCTTCCCCTGCCAGGGATCCTGACCTTCATGCCATCCTTCGCCCCGGCCGGAATCCTGACCTTGACCTGCCTGTTCTTACGCACCCTGCCGTTGCCGCCGCAGACCGTGCACGGCTTCTCGATGATCCTACCCTCCCCCCCACACCTCGAGCACGGCGTCGAGAGCGCGAAAAAACCCTGGTCTCGGCTCTGTACACCCCTGCCCCCACACTCGGGGCACGTCAGCGGCGCCGTCCCGGGTGCCGCCCCCGAGCCCCGGCACTCGCCACATGCCTCCTCGACCGGTACCCCGACCCGCGTCGTTACACCATTCAAAGCATCTTTGAATTTCAACCTGATGTTTACGGTTATGTTCTCGCCCTTTACGTTGGCAGTTCTGGCGGTCCCGCTCGAACGTCCGAAGATATCCCCGAGGTTCCCGAAACCGCCGAGCAGATCCGAGAAGTCTTCGAACTGCGCGCCGCCCGGCTGACCGGCGCCTCGGGAGCCGAAAAAGGTACGAGGACCCTCGTCGTATTCCCGTCTTTTCTCGGGTTTCGAGAGGACTTCGTAGGCTTGCTGTATCTCTTTGAAGCGCTCTTCCGCCTGCCTGTCGCCCGGGTTGGCGTCGGGATGGTATTTGCGAGCAAGCCTACGGTAGGAGCGGCGGATCTCCTCCTGCGAAGCCTCCTTGGATACCTCGAGAGCCTTGTAGAGATCCAACTTCTCCATACCCTAAGCCTGCTTGGCAACTACAACTTTCGCCGTCCTAATCGGCTTACCGTTGAGTAGATAGCCTCTCTGGAAGGTCTGGATGATCGTGCCTTCCTCATGCTCCTCTGAGACCTGGCCCATGACGGCTTCGTGGACGTTCGGGTCGAACGCCTGGCCGTCAGAGGCGACGGGCAAAAGGCCCTCGTCGCCGAGTACTTCGGCGAGTTGGTCCCTGGTGGCCTGCACGCCCTCCCGGATATCTCCCCCGGCCTCGAGCGCACGGTCCAGGTTGTCGAGGACAGGGAGAAGCTCCTGTACAAGCCTCTCCGATGCCATGGATAGCACGCGGATACGTTCCCGCTCCTGGCGCTTGCGCGAGTTCTCGAACTCGGCCTTCAGGCGACGCAGCGCGTCGAGGTACTGGTCCCGGTCCCTGCGCGTGGCCTCCAGCTCTACCGAGAGTATCGTGGCCTCGTCCCATTCCGGGTCCTCGCCGGTGACCGGTTCGACTTCGGGGTCTTCCGGCGCGCCGGGGCGTTCCCCGTTTTCGAGGGAGGCGGGGTCGACGGGGGAGCCTCCGGCCTCCTCTACAGGCCCTTCTTCCTGCCGAGTATCATCCTCGGGTTCCGGGTCTCGCTTGTTCTCCTCGTTGCTCAAAGCTGCCTAGTCCTCCTGTAGCATGCCGCGCGGGCGGCCGGAATGTCTGCACCCCGGCCGCCCGGTCCTCTTTACTTGCGCTCCTCGCCGTCCTCGTCCTCGTCGACGACCTCGGCGTCCTCCACCAGGTCATCGTCCGTTGCCCCGGCGGAGCTGGCCTCTTGCTGCTGGGCCGCCTGGCTGTAGAGGACCTCCGAGAGCTTGTGGGAGGCGGTCATCAGGTTCTCTTGCTTGCGCTTGATCTCCTCGATGTCGCCGCCGGCGAGCGCCTCCTTGGTCTCCTTTATGGCCTGCTCTATCTCCAGCTTGGTGTTCGGGTCGACCTTGCCGTCCACGTCCTTTAGCGAACGCTCGATGGAGTACACCAGGTTGTCGGCGTTGTTGCGGACGTCAGCCTCTTCGCGGCGCTGCCTGTCCTCTTCGGCGTGCGATTCCGCGTCCTGCATCATCTGCTGGATCTCCGCGTCCGAGAGGCCGCTGGAGGCCGTGATCGTGATCCTCTGCTCCTTGCCCGTCCCCAGGTCCTTGGCCCCGACGTTGACTATGCCGTTCGCGTCGATGTCGAAAGCGACCTCGATCTGGGGTACACCCCTGGGCGCAGGCGGGATGCCGACGAGCTGGAAGTTGCCGATGATCTTGTTGTACGCCGCGATCTCGCGCTCGCCCTGGTAGACCTTGATCTCCACCGATCCTTGATTGTCGTCCGCGGTGGTGAATACCTCACTCTTACGTGTGGGTATCGTGGTGTTCCTTTCGATGAGCTTGGTGAACACCCCGCCCTTGGTCTCGATACCGAGGGAGAGCGGCGTAACGTCCAGGAGCAGCACGTCCTTGACCTCTCCCGCGAGCACGCCGGCCTGGATGGCCGCCCCCACGGCGACGACCTCATCGGGGTTGATCCCCTTGTGGGGCTCTTTGCCCGTGATCTCCTTTACCTGCTCCTGGACCGCGGGGATGCGGGTCGAGCCGCCGACGAGTATCACCTGGTCGACCTGGCCTGGTTGCAGACCGGCGTCATCCATCGCCTGGCGAACGGGACCGGCCGTGGCCTCGACGAGGTCGGCGGTCAGGTTGTTGAACTGCGCCCTGCTGAGCGTCAAATCCATGTGCTTCGGGCCGTTCTGATCCGCCGTGATGAAAGGCAGGTTTATCGAGGTGCTGGTGGTCGAAGAGAGCTCCCTCTTGGCCTTCTCCGCGGCTTCGACCAGGCGCTGGGCGGCCATCTTGTCCTTGGAGAGGTCTATGCCCTCTACCTTCTTGAACTCCGAGACCATCCACTCGACGACCTTGGCGTCGAAGTCGTCGCCGCCGAGGTGGTTGTTGCCACTCGTAGCCTTGACCTCGAAGACACCCTCGCCGAGCTCCAGGATGGAGACGTCGAACGTACCGCCACCAAGGTCGAAGACGAGGATGGTCTGGTCCTCCTCCTTGTCCATACCATAGGCCAGCGACGCCGCCGTCGGCTCATTGATAATCCGCTTGACGTTCAACCCGGCGATCCTTCCGGCATCCTTGGTCGCCTGGCGCTGGGCGTCCTCGAAGTACGCGGGCACCGTGATAACGGCCTCGGTAACCTCCTCGCCCAGATACTCCTCGGCGTCCCTCTTGAGCTTCTGAAGGGTCATCGCGGAGATCTCGGGCGGAGAGTACTCCTTGTCGTCGACCACTATCCGAATGTCCCCGCCAGGGGCCGCCTTGACCTGGTAGCCCACGCGCTCGGCCTCGGTCTTCACGTCGCTGTAGCGCCGTCCCATGAAGCGCTTGATCGAATAGACCGTGCGCTCCGGGTTCGTGACCGCCTGCCTCCGGGCCAACTGCCCCACCAGCCGCTCGCCACTCCTCCTGTCGAAGGCCACGACCGAAGGCGTCGTCCGCTCCCCCTCGGAGTTCGTGATCACCGTCGGATCCCCACCCTCGAGGACCGCAACACAACTGTTGGTCGTCCCCAAATCTATGCCAATGCTCTTGGCCATGCGCATACCTCCCACGAGATAACGTTATCTAAAGTGTCATCAGTATAAAATCTGAGTGTTACGCTTGCAAGTTTCTCACCGCACTTTGGTGTTACGGAGGAGGGCGGGTATAAGGTAGGATACGGTGGACGCTGGCGGTAAGTTTGCGGGGAGTCAGATTGGACGAGACGATCTTGTTGGTCGATGATGACGCGGCGCTTTTGGAGGTCACGTCCATCGTACTGGCATCTGAGGGTTACCGGGTAGTGACGGCTGAGGACGGGGCTGAGGCGCTCCGGATCCTCGGGCGGGAGGGTTTGGATCTCGTGGTGCTCGACATCATGTTGCCGAGGATGAGCGGATTCGAGGTCTTGAAGAAGATGCGCGAGCACAGCGACGTCCCTGTAGTCTTACTCACGGCGAAGAGCCAGTCCGTGGACAAAGTGGTCGGGCTGGAGCTCGGGGCCGACGATTACATCACCAAGCCCTTCGACACCAAAGAGTTGCTGGCCAGGATCAAGGCGATCCTCAGGCGTTTGGGCCGGGATGGCAGGGGCAGGGAGGGGTTATTGAGGCTCGGTCCTCTGGAGTTGGATCCCAACGGCTACACCGTCAGCCGTTCGGGGGAAACGTTGGATCTCACGCCCACCGAGTTCAAGATCCTCGCGCTCCTTATGCGCCGTCCCGGGCAGGCCTTTACGCGGGCCCAGATCTCAGAGGCCGTCTCCACGGGGTCGCATTACCTGGCGAGCCGCTACATAGACGTCCACATTAGCAGGCTAAGGGCCAAGGTCGAGCGGGACCCTTCGAGTCCGGAGATCGTGCAGACCGTCCCCAGCGTCGGCTACAGGGCGGCGAGGCCCGTCTAAGAGACGGAGGATGGGCATAGAAAAGAGGGAAGATAGGGGACTCCCGCCGGCGTTGAACTTCAAGGCCAGGATCTTCGTGGCCCTCGTCGGGATCTCATCCGTTACCAGCCTTATATTCGGACTGGTCCTGTACTACTTCGCCCAGGACAGGCTGGTACACGCGGAGAACACGCTGCTCAGGCAACGCTCCCAGACCGCGAACTCCGGCGCGCAGGACTTCCTGGAAGGTCTGCGCGACCCTGAAGATAAGACTCTCCCGCCCCCGCCCGACTACGCCGATGAGCTCGTCCAGGCGGTCGCCGATCCGACGGGCCTCGAAGTGCTCTACCTAGGACCGGACATGGAACCTCTGGCCGCCCGCGACGGCCTCGGGGATCCCCTCGACCCCAGGGAAGCATTCGGGGGACTCGACAAAGCCGAGCTCGAGGAGATCGCCTCATCGCCAGGAGGAGAGGGCAGGCTCGTGTGGAGCGAGGGCCGTTCGAGGTACGTAGCGGTGTGGCCGCTCACGGCCTACGACGGTACCGAGAAGGGAGTCCTGATCTACCACGTTCCCCGCGACGAGCTCGGAGATACGCTGGCCTACCTGCGCTACGGCATCCTGGGGGCCATACTGACGAGCATCCTCCTTGCCGGGGCGGCGAGCTTGCTTCTCACGCGTCGGGTCACGCGTCCCCTCACCGAGACCAGGGACGCGGCCATAAGAGTCGCCTCAGGGGATTACGCGGCGACCGTGCCCGTCAAGAGCAGGGACGAGCTCGGCGAGGTGGCAAGATCTTTCAACTACATGGCCGAGGAGATTGAGCACTACGTCGGGGAGATCCAGGAGCAAAAGAGCCGTCTGGAGGCCGTCCTGGAGGCCTCTCCCGAGGCCGTCGTGGCCACGGACTCCGGCGAGCGGGTTACGATGGTCAACGCGGCAGCGGCCAGGATGCTGGGCATCAGGGCCTCGGACAGGGGGCGTAGGCTGGGAGAGACCGGGGTCCCAAGCGCAGTCCTCAAGTGCCTGCGCGAAGCGGCCGCCAACGGGGTTGCGGTAAGGGAGGTCGAGCTTGGGGAGAAGGCTTTCTGGGCTTACGCCGCCCAGATGGACAGGGGGCAGCCCACCAACGCGCCCAACGGCGACGCCGGCATCATCCTGGCCGTAAGGGACATAACCGAGCACCGCTCGCTAGAGAAGGCCAAGACCGCCTTCGTCTCGGATCTTTCCCACGAGCTCAGGACCCCACTGACCACCATCCAGAGCGCGGTCGGCCTGCTGGAGCGGGCACGTGACCGTCTCGACCCGCTGGAGCACCGGGCGCTCGAGCTGGCCGATCAGGAATTGAAACGCATAAGGGGGATGGTCGAGGAGCTGATGACCCTCGCCCAGATGGACTCCTGGAAGTACCAGCTCGAGGTAGGGCCGGCAAACATGAGTACGATCGTCCAGACGGCAATAGAGTCCGTAGAGGCCAAGGCCCAGAGGTTCGGCATCAAGATATACTTCGATAACGCGGACGAGCACAGGTGCATCTGCGACGTCCAGAAGCTCTACCAGGTCTTCCTCAACCTGCTGGACAACGCGATAAAGTACTCCGACTCGGGCGCCAGGGTGGATGTAGAGATAGAGGAAGACGACTCGACTCTGACCGTGCGCATCCGTGATACTGGCGTTGGCATCCCCGAAGAGGATCTGAACCAGCTATTCGAACGTTTCTACAGGGTGGACAAGGACCGTTCCCGCGCGACAGGGGGAAGCGGGCTCGGGCTCGCCATAAGCAGGCAGATAGTGGAGATGCACGGCGGCAGCATCTCCGTCGAGAGCGAGGTCGACGTGGGCTCCGTCTTCGAGGTCAGACTCCCCAAGGCATTCCTCTCCCGCTCCGTAAGTCATGCTCTCTAGAATAGGGCCGGCAAAACGGGTCGCAGTCCTCTCGGTCGCGGCCGTCTTTATGGCGGGGTGCACCCACGCCGAGAAGGAAGTTTCCATCGCGCCCCTTGTCCCGGCAGCGGGCAGGCTGGACCCCGGACTCGGCCCGGAGACTCGGGCCCTCAGTTCGGGGCCAGGCTACAAAGGCTCGCCGAGCTGGAGTCCTGGGGGCGCCAGGATCGCATTTACGGTAGACGGCTACGTGGTAGATAGGCCGACGGACTCAGAAGAGCCGAGACGCTGGACGACCAGGGATTTCACCGCAGAAGATACGGAGTGGATCTCGGAAGATACCCTGATGATACTCGGCGCGGCGTCGCCCACGGGGACAGAGGAGAGCCCTAGCTCCCTCTACAGGACGCGAGCAGAGGGAGATTCGCTGGAGCTAGAGAGGATCGAGAAGGAAGTTTCGGCGATCGGCACCGGCAGGGGGGGGTTGATCCTGGCCCGCGGTCGCGGGGCTTCCGAGAGCAGACTCGCGCTGACGCGAGGTAATGGGGACGTCCGCAGGCTCTACTCCGAGTCCATCAAGGGCCGCGTGGCATCCCTCTCCGTCTCACCTGACGGTGACGAGGCCGTCCTGACCGTGCGTCCTCCCGGAGACCTCCAGACTTCGAGGCTGCACATGTTCGATCTTCGGAAGGGGCGAGTACGAGAGATAACGCGGCTGGACGGCAACCGGGAGATACTCGGCACGCCCCAGTGGACGGGGCAGTACCTCTACTTTGTGGCAGGGGTGAAAAATACGCCCCTGGATAGGGATGGCTCAGAGCCACTCTACGAGATCTTTCGCGTGCCCGAGGAGGGCGGGGCGCCGGAACCCGCGCCCGGTGTGGGAGAGGACTTCGTAGCAACGAGCATCCGCGTCTCTCCGGACGGCGAACGATTGGCCATCATCGGACGCCTCAGCCCGCAGGCCCCGACCAACCTGTACGTGCTTGACCCCCTAGCGGAGGACCTGACGGCCGTAACGACGAACGAGGACATGGAGATAAAGACCGGGCCTGACGACCTCGCGTGGTCGCCCGGCGGCCAGAGCGTAGTCGTAGTCGCTCGGGGCACACCATCTACGGAGCCCGAGGTGCATGCGGCCCCCGCTGTCAGGCTCCTCGAAGATTTCTATAATCTCTACGAGATACCGGTCGGCGGCCCCGAGGATGCCCCGCGATGAGGGACATAGTATTCTGGCTCTCCGGCGCGACCCTGGCCTTCCTGCTCACGGCGGGAGCATTCCTGATCCTGGCGAACCTCGCTACCGCCCCTTCCGAGAAGCGTCTGAATCCGGACCAGGCAAGGGGAGAGTCAGGACAAGCCGTGGACCTGATACTGGACAGAGAACGACTCGCATCTCTCGAACCCCTCCCGGATCAGAGCCTGGAGCTCGAAGTAGAGAACGAGGGGACCGAGCAGCTCTCGGATGTGAACATGACCCTGAGCGTCGCCTCCGAGAACACGGCACTCTCGGACCGTCGCTACTACAGGCAGACGGTCGAGAAGATACCGGCCGGCGAGACAGCCAGTGTGCGCTTCGAGTTCGACCTTCCGGCCCGCGAAGATCCTGTGGCGAAGCCACCAACGGAGAACCCCGAACCATCGCGTGAGATCCTGGAGATTAGGGCAACCACGCCAGAGGGTGACTCGACGGTCAGGACGGTGATCCTGCCCCCCTGAAAGCAAGTCAGCATTTCAGCACTTCAGGTTGCGTTTGCTGAAGTACGTGACGACTGTTGACAAGCCGATAACCCATCGTGCACGAGGCTCACGCCCGACGCTGTCAGTACGCTTCGCTTGTCAGGCCTTCGTTCTTGCTGAAATGCTGACAAGCGAGGGCCTGAAAGGCCCGAAGCGTGCTGAAGTGCGCGAGTCCGCGGGACCGTGGTCCCCGCGGACTCGCCTCACCGGCTTCTTTGCTCGCCCGTAGTGCGGGCCAGCGCACCGGGCACGGGCGACTTGAGCCCGGGCAGTTTCACCCGCCCCACCAGCGCGCGTGCCAGCTCCCCCACCTCGACGGCGCTCTTCAGGTCGATGTGCGCGAGCGTGTAGTAGCTCATCCGGTAAGCGGCGCGTCGCACGGGCTGCCAGCCGCTCTCCAGAAGGAAAGAAGTCGGCACGTGGTTGGACACCCCACGGTCGCTGGCTATCGCCTCGACCCTCCCGACGCCCCGCTGCCTGAGATCCCTGAGCATCCTTACCAACAGCCGGCGCCGCGTACGAGCGTCTCCCCCGACGTAGGCCAGCAGCACGGCCTCGTCATCGATCGGCCCCAGGGGAAAACGCGCCGCGCGCGCCAGACGTTCGGGCGGCCCGTAGACCACGAATCCCTGGACCTCCCCACCGCGCCGCACGGAGAAACCCGCCGTTCCCCAGACGTCATTCAGCTCGCGGAACCACCCTTCGGCGGAGTACCTATCGCCGGTCCAGTACGAGATCACGGCCCCAAGACCGGGCACCTCGCCGGCATCCTCGGCCGAGATCTCACCGACCATCGGCACGAAAGACGTGGGTTTCATCGCTCCGGACCGCCCTCCTTCGGTCCCCGCAGCCGTTCCCTGGTCTCCCTCACCTTCCGGCGTAGCTCCTCGGACCTCTCGGCATCCTCATCGAGAGCCTCGGACCCGACATCACGTGAGACGTCTCTGAGGTAGGGCCTCTGCGCCCCTGCTTCCCCGGAGGCGGGAGATGAAGCGTCGAGGTCGACCGCCTCGGGGCGTCCTCGCGACCCTTCGCGGACCTCGGCAAGACGCTCCCTCATCTGCTCCTGCGCGTCGAAATAGGTCTCGCGGCTCCTCTCGCGGGCCTCACCGGCCCTGTTGGCGAGCGAACCCCTGAGCTCTTTACCGCTGCGGGGGGCCAGGAGTACGCCCAAAATGGCCCCTACCGCGCCGCCGAGTACGAAGGTTCTCAATCGCTGCCTGTCTAGCACTCTCATCTCCTCCTGGGCCCTGAAGGTTATTCTAACCGCTTTTCGCGCGGGTGACGGGGATACCCTGCCTGGGCGTAGCCCCATCGAGGAGCATCGCCGAGGCGTGCCGGCCGGCCCTGTCGGCGATCCCCGAGACCCTGTTGGCCACGATCTCGACGGCCGCGTCCGACGTGTGCTCTATGGAAAGGTTCTCGACGGCCTGCACACCGGCCCTGGCGGAACTCTCGACGATGTAGTCGTGGATCTGGCGGATCTCCTGGAAGTAGGAGATGTACTCCTCCGCAGGACGGCGCATCGCCGTGCCAAGCGCCCTGATGTAGAAACGCGAGCGGTGCACGTGCTCGTCCGACAGGTAGACCACGAGCGTGCACACGTTCGGGTGGTCGCGGTAGCGGTTGAGGATGATCTCGGGCACGAGGTGAACCCCCTCGACAACGAGGTTCGTCCCCTCCTTCAAACCCCTGTCGACGATGGCCTCGACTCCGACGGCGACCTGGGAGGCCTGCTGCCTGAACCCGTAGAGGACCATCTCGTCTTCCTCCACGGGCACCCTCAGGTCCTCGCGCTTGATCTCGTAGGAACTCTTGTGAAGCAAAGGGAGCAGGTCGGGGCTTATGGCCCGCCGCAAGACCTCCCTGATCGAATCGGTCCCGACCACGCTCTGGATGTTCAGACGCCTGGCCACGTCGGCGGCGAGCGTGCTGGTCCCCACCCCCGTGGCCCCGCCGATCAAGACCACTATCGGCTCGGTCGACTCCCTAAGGACACGCCACTTGTCGAGCCTGCCGACGACGAAGGCGTCCTTCTTGACCAGCTTGTCCCTAACGCGGGCGAGAACTTCTTCCTCCTCGACCGTATAGACCTGCTCGGCCAAAAGCTCGGCGCGGACCTCGCTCGCTATCTGGTGCGCCAGCTCGGCGCGCGCCCCGGCCTGGGCCAGCGTCTGCGCCAGAATCCCCCGGGAGAACGGCGTCTCCCTACCCCCCTTGACAATCGTGATCTCCCGCTCGTCCATTGCACCCTCCTAGAGCGCCGACGAATACTAGTCGCCAAGGATGCGGAGGCCCCCGTATTTCCTCCCACGCCGCTTCCTGATGCGGTTGAAGAAGAATAGCAGAAACCCGACGAACAAAAGCGGCACCAGGGGCAGAAAAAACCCTACTACTCCGCCAATAACCGCGACCAAGTCCTCCATGGCACTCAAGAAAGCCGTGGAGACGCCTGCCGACGAACTCCTCGCCGGTGGGCGCAGGATAACCTCTAGCCCGGCGACCACGCCGGCGATCGCCCCACCGGCCACGAGCCCTGGTACTGCGCCAGCGTCAAAGAGCACTCCTGGCTCGTACACGGCGGCGAACAGGAGGGCGCCCGCCACCATCCTGATGGGTATCATGACGAAGCCGAACGCGGGGTCCAGGGCCCGAACCTTATCGAGCATTATCTCCACGGCAGCCAGCGCCGAGAGCGCCAGTACGACGGTCCATCCGATCTGCAGGCCGAAGATGTCGGGCTCCGCGATGAACCCGAGCCGGACGAACAGAGATAGCAGCGCGAGCGGCACGAAGGCCCTCACCCCCGCGACGGAAGCGAGACCAACGCCCAAACCTGCCAAGATTAGACTCTCCACGGCCAGCATTATAGCGTGGTCCAGGGTGACTCCGCCCGTCATCGGCGAAGGAAGACCGTGGTTCTCTCCTGCCCTGCGCCGGGCCCAATCCGCCTTTCTCTCTGGGCTATACTTGCCTGACCCTAAGAGTTCGGAGGACCAGTGCCCCAGACCGTGACGATGGATAAGATAGTGGCCTTCTGCAAGCGTAGGGGCTTCGTGTACCAGAGCTCGGAGATCTACGGTGGCATCCGTTCCTCATACGATTACGGGCCGCTCGGCGTCGAGATGAAGCGGAACATCAAAGAGGAGTGGTGGCGCCGCATGGTCCACATGCGCGAGGACATGGTCGGCCTCGACTCGGCCATAATCATGCACCCGAGGGTGTGGGAGGCCTCGGGGCACACGCTCACCTTCAACGACATGCTCGTCGAGAGCCGCACGAGCAAACGCCGCTACCGCGCCGACCACCTCATCGAGGACGCAACAGGTATAGACGCCGAGGGCCTGAGCCCGGAGCAATTAACGAAGATCATCCAGGAGGACGACCGGGTAAAGGACCCCGTAGACGGCGGGCGGGACTTCGCCCCCGTAAGGCCCTTCAACCTTATGTTCGAGACCTACATGGGGCCCGTCAAGACCCCTGAGAATCTGGCCTATCTGCGGCCCGAGACGGCGCAGGGGATCTTCGTGAACTTCAAGAACGTGCTCCAGACCAGCAGGGTAAAGGTGCCGTTCGGGATCGCCCAGATCGGGAAGTCATTCCGGAACGAGATCACACCGGGCAATTTCATCTTTCGCACCCGCGAGTTCGAGCAGATGGAGATGGAGTTCTTCGTCGAACCGGGCACGGACGAGGCCTGGCACGAGTACTGGATCGAAGAACGCTGGAACTGGTACACCAACCTGGGCCTGAAAGTGGAGAACCTCCGCCGCTACGAACATCCCCAGGAGAAGCTCTCCCACTACTCCAAGCGCACCGTGGACCTGGAGTACAACTACGCCTCTGTCGGGTGGTCCGAGCTGGAAGGAATAGCGAACCGCACGGACTTCGACTTGAAGCAGCACGCCGCATACTCCGGCGAGAACCTGGAGTATTTCGACCAGACTACCGGCGAGCGCTACGTCCCTTACGTCATAGAACCTGCTGTTGGCCCGGACAGGATCATGCTCGCCTTCCTCATCGACGCGTACACGGAAGAAGAGGTTAGGGGCGAGGAACGCACCGTACTCAAGCTGCACCCGCGCATAGCCCCGACCAAGGCCGCCGTGTTCCCGCTCTCCAAAAAGGAGCCCGTCTCGACCATAGCCCGCGAGCTCTACGACGACCTCAAAGGTGACTACCGCATCTTCTACGACGATTCGGGCTCCATCGGACGCCGCTACAGGCGCCAGGACGAGGCAGGCACCCCCTTCTGCGTAACCGTCGACTTCGACACTATCGAAGACAAGAAGGTCACCATCCGCGACCGCGACACCCTGGAGCAGGAGCGCGTGCCCATCGCCGCGGTAAGGGACAGGCTGAAGGCCCTTATCACAAGCTAGTCAGCATCTCAGCACGCCTGCTTCGCAGGCTTGTCAGCACTTCAGCTTTATGCACTAGCTGAAATGCTGAAGTGCTGAAATGCGCGATCCGCATAGGGGCGATGCCCCTATGCGGATCGCTAAAGGCTACTCCTCCGGTATCTCGTCGTAGACCATGTTCAGGTCCATCCCCTGGGCGCGCCGGAGCAGGCGGAAGATCACGTACACCGCCACCGCCACTCCGTAGAGGATCGCCATGTAGATCAAAGACTGGCCGTTGTTGATGCCATAGGTGTCATCGGTGAGCCACTTGAAGAGGCAGAAGACCAGGAACAGCGAGAACAGTGAGGCCGCCACGGTTACCAGCGGGATGCCGAGGACGTTGTAGCGGGCTATCGGGGAGGCGTTGTAGATCTCGGGCTTGCGCCACGGCAGGACCGCCGCCGCGATAGCCGAGCCGAGGAAAGTCGTCGCGATGACCAGTGTCGCGTCCAGGGTGTAGGTCGCGAAGTTCTCCCCGAAGGCGTAGAGGTAGCTGATCGGGATGGACGGAATGAGCATGAGCGCCAGCGCGTAGTAGGGGACGCCGTTGCGCGAGGTTTTGGACACCCACTCGGGCAACACCCTGTCGAAGGCCGTGGCGAAGACGACCCGCGTGGAGGACAGGAACACCGACCCGACCCACCCGAAGAACCACAGCGCAAGCAGCGCAAGCAGGATGAACTGCAGGATGGCACTGTCGAACAGGAACGCGGCAAAGAGCCCCGGGTAAGGCCAGGCCGAGATCGGGCCATTTCCGCTCCAGTAGGCGTTGCTCGCCGCGTAATAGAAGTCCCAGCCGAACGTCTTGGCGAAGAGGAGCAGCATGATGACGGCGACGGCCGATGTAACTATAAGGGCGCCGCCCATCGCGTAGATGTTCTTGCGGAAGTCCGAGGCGCCCCTGACCTCGCCGTAGAGTGTGGCTCCCCAATTGGACCAGAGGTTGAAGAAGACGATCATCGGGATAAGGAGCAGCGTCGGTCCGAATGCGAGGGCCCCAAGGTTCGTCTCGATGCTACCTGCGTCGAGGGTCTGCTGGTAAGCGTTGCCCCCCGCGCCGTAGAGCTCCTGGGCATGGGAGTTAAACGCTCCGACGAAGTCCGCGTTCGAGTTGAAGAGCAGGAGGGAGAACATGATCACCAGCCCGATGACCCCACCGTAGAAGCAGAACTTCTGGATGCGGGCGTAGGTCCTCATGCCTAGCGAGATTAGGATCGAAGCCAGAATAGCAACTGCCATCGAGGCGGTGAACATACCACCGGGCGCACCGAAGAAGTTGGCGACCCCGTCGAACCTGAGGATCGTCGCGAGCGGTACCAGGACCTCGACGTTGAGGATGTTCGCGTAGATCGGAACCCAGTGCCACAGGATGAACCACCAGCCGGTTACCGCTAGGACGAAGCCTATACCGCCGCCGAGGACGCGGCTCATCCACACGTAGTCGCCGCCGGCTCGCGGCATCACGGCGATCAGAGACGCGTAGGTTACGGCCTGGAAAACGAGGTAGAGTCCCGAGAGGATGATCGCGTAGATGAGCGACCCTTCAGGGATGAACGGCGCGAAGGAGAAGATCCAGAGTCCGAGAGTCATCAGGTTGATTGCGAACGCCGCGTAGATGAACCCGTCTAGTACGGACCATCCTCTGAGGAGACCTGTCGCCTTCCTCTGAAACAGGTCTCCCGCACCGGAACCCGCCGTGGTGTTGCTGGCCATTTATCTCCTCCTCATCCGCTGGTCAGTACGAAGCGCTTTACTTTCTTGCCGCCGTCCAGGTTCACCACCGCGCCGAGCAACTGCCCCTGCTCGTAGGAACTGCCGGGGTTGATGCACAGCGTGCGTCCGATGCGGGTGTTCCCCTTGGCCTCGTGGATGTGCCCGTGCAACGCCAGGGCCGGTTGTCCCTCCTTTATCGCATCCCTCACCGCCGTCGATCCGACGGGCACGATCGAACGCCCGCCGTGCTTGGGGCGCAGGTCCTCGGTCAACTCCGGGGCGTCGTCGAGGCCCGAACCGTAGGGCGGACAGTGGAAGTTGTAGATGGTCCTCTCCGGCGGGGCGGTCACCTGGTCCGTCATCTTCTTCAGGCGAACTGCCAGGTCCTCCTCGTCCTCTTCGCGGTAGGTGTCCCAGGGCGTGCGGTTCGACCACCCGGTCGAGACCATCTGGAAGTCGCCGAACTCGACGACCTTACCCTCGGCAAGCCGCACGCGTTTGGCGTTGGCGATGATCTCATCGACCTCGAACTGGTCGTCGTTGCCGGGGCTCACGAAACACTCGATGTCGGTTCCTTCGAGCTTCTCGTCGGCCATCCGCATCCAGCGCTCTATGGTCCCCAGCATCTCCTTGTAGAAGAGCTCATTGCGCATCTCCTCGTCCGACTCGAGCTCGCCCATCTCGTCCGGGTCGGTGCGGAAGGGGTAGTAGCCGCGCCTCTTGACCGAGTCCTCAAACTCCTCTACCTCGTCTTCGCTCTCGAATTCCCTCCGGTTCTCGAGTAGCGTCGCGTGCCAGCGGCCCGGTCCTTCCTCGACGATCGGGACGAGTGCTTTGCCCGTCATATCGCCACCGAGGATCATGATGTTCGCCTCGTAGTGCTTGCCCGAGTTCAAGAACTTGCGCCAGCAGGTCTCCGAACCGTGGATGTCCGTAGCGAAGAACACCCTCGTGTCGGGTTCCCGTGAAAACAGTTTAGAGAGCATGGGTCTCCGTCCACCTCCTCAGGCAGCTCGTATTAGCATTAGCGATTACCTATCTTCGGGAGCATCTTCCGGCCCAACGGCTTCGGCTCTTTTTCGCAAGGGAGCTCGTCTGCGGAACGTATCGCAGGGGCTCGAAGAACCGCTGCACCCGGGAAGACTCGCACCTTCGGTGCGATCCGATCGAGGCCGGCGCACTCCCGCTCGAATGCGGGCTCCAGGCCGCCCGCGATCCCACCGCTACCGGCGGCGCTTTCTTTGCCCAGACTCCCGTTGCGGTCTACGCCTATCCCCAGCCTTCGCTGCCCCACGAACGCACAACCTATCGCCCTATTCTACCCTGCTGGCGACCTGCTGCATAGCAGTGCCGGATCACCCGGCCAATCCGACCGTTGATGGCCCGACCAGTCGCAAAAAGATACGCGCGTCTCAGGCCGAGCTACGCGTCCTTCCTAGAGAAGCGCTGATCTCCTCGGCAGCCTTCTTGCAGAGCACCGCGATCTCGGGCAAGAGCGCCGGGGGCATCCGATATACCGGCCCCGATACGCTCAGCGAGGCCCGACAGCGCCCGAGCGCGTCGGAGACAGGAACAGCGACACCGTTGAACCCGTCCTCGAGCTCGCCTAAGGTCGACGCCCAACCCTCGGATCTGACGCGATCTAGCTCAGAGCGGAGATCCTCGGAGTTCGTGATGGTCTGTTCGGTAAACGCCTCCAGGGGTGCCTGAAGGCGTAAACCCTCGGCCCCATTCTCCACGAACGCCAACAATACCTTCCCGTTGGCGGTGGCGTGGGGCTCCGTCTTCCAGCCGGTCCAGTCGCCAACCCCGACCAGGTGAGCACCGTCGACCTGGCTTATGTTGACGACCTTGCCGTCCTCGAGACGGGCGAGATTTACCGTCTCCTCCGTCTCCGCCGCCAGGTTCTCCATCGGTCTTCTTGCCACCTCGATGAGATTGTGGCTACCTCCCACGCTGAGCACACCAAGCCGCTCGAGCTCCGGGCCTATCCTGAACGCCTCGCTGCCGGGCGCACGCTCGAGGAAACCCCGGTTGGCCAGCGTCGCGGCGAGGCGCGACGCGCTGCTCTTGTCGACCCCGAGCATCGCCGCCATCTCGCCAACCCGGTACTCCTGGTCAACCTCCTCGAAGAGGAGAAGAAGCCGTAACGCCCGGTCGACCGTCTGAAGCATGCAAAAATCCTCTCTATGTCCACGAGGTAGCTTAGGTTAGCATGTTATCTAAATAGTAACATAGTTTGCTGCTGTGCTGACGAGAGGACGCATCTCTTCCCGCCAGTTCCACGAGTGCGGGCGTTACTGCGGGCTACCGGTTTACGATCACGGCGGTCCTCAGCAGCATCTCTCTGGACGGTTCTCGCGCTCGAGCCCCAGGCTCCATCGCGCGGCGCCGATTCTCAGCCAGCCCCTTGACATATTAGCAACAAAGTGCTATCTGTTACCCATATGACAACCGCGTGCACTATACGCAACACAGCGACCGGAGATGGGGTCTCACCGTCTTCGCACATTTCGGGCGCGCTTCGACCCGAGCGTCGCGGTCCCCTCTACATGTTTGGCGGCCGGAAGGTAACGCTTCGCGGGCTACCTGGGTCTGTGCGGATCCTACCCTATCTGGTCGGCGAGTCGGACGACTTCGAGTCCCGAAATCGGTTGAACTGGTGGTCTTACGGGGCTTTTGCCAGCAAAGGTTTACTGGAAGGCAACCAGTATCTGGCCGGCCGGCGCGCGCCGCCCCTCCTGCATCGGTAACCATCGAGCTTACCTTATGCAGGAGGTATGCATATGTCGACCCGACCCAACATTGTGGTCATCGTGTCGGACACCTTCCGTCGGGACCACCTGGGGGCATTCGGAAACACCTATATTCACACGCCACACCTAGACGAGTTCGCGCGCTCCTCGGTCGTCTTCGACCGGCACGTGATCTCCTCTTTCCCCACCATGCCGGCCAGGGCGGACATCCTGACGGGCACCTTCTCCTACACCCACATGGGCTGGCAGCCTTTGCCCCATCACCTGCCCACGCTTCCTGGGCTTCTCTCCGAAGCCGGTTACCTGACGATGGGCGTTGTGGACACGCCTTTCTTCGTCAGGGGCGGGTTCGGTTATGACCGCGGCTTCGACGACTTCATCTGGGTCAGGGGCCAGGGCGACGACACCAGGCCGCACGAGCGCTCCGACTACCGAAAGACGTGGAGGTCGGAGTCGGACAGGCTCGTGTCGCGCACCGTCACGGAGGCCGAGCAGTGGTTGGAGAGACACTACAAGGAACGGTTCTTTCTCTACGTCGACACCTGGGATCCGCACGAGCCGTGGGACGCGCCTGATTACTACACCTCCCTGTACCGCGCGGGTTACGAGGGACGCCAGATCTACCCGAGCTACGGCAGGTGGGCCGAGGCCGGACTCACCCGGGATGAGGTGGAGCTCGCGCACGCCGCCTACTGCGGCGAGGTCACGATGGTCGATTTCTGGGTCGGGAGGCTCCTGGCGAAGCTGGAGGTGCTGGGTCTAGGGGAGGACACGCTCGTCTTCTTCATCTCAGACCACGGCTTCTACTTCGGGGAGCACGGCTACTTCGGCAAGGCCGAGTGGATAAACGATCAGGACGCCGCGGTGACCGAGGACGCGGTCGTCCCTGACTGGCTACCGGAGTCGTGGTTGCTCACCGTGGGATGGTCACCCCTCTACAGAGAGCTCACGAACGTGCCCCTGATGATCCGAGGACCCGGGCTGGAGCCCGGTCGTCGCCCGGCCTTGACGACCGCGCCCGACCTCGCGCCTACCATACTCGACCTCGTTGGCGTCGAGCGTCCCGGGTCCATGCAAGGAGAGTCGTTCGGGGACGTTCTAGTGGGAGAGAAGGACGAGCACCGCCCGTTCGTCGTCAGCTCCTGGCCCCTCTACTTCGCGGCGGGCGAGTTCACCACCGCCATCGACTCCCGGCCGAGGCGCATCGCAAGCTACATGCCGATTACCGTGACCACGCCGGAGCGATCCCTCATCCTCGGTGGACCCGCTTACATGCCCGAGCTCTACGATCTTGGGCGGGATCCGGGCGAACAATCGAACGTGTGGGAGTCCCACGTCGAGGAGGGAGCGGCGCTGGGAGAGCGGGCGCTCTCGTTCCTGGAGCGGGAGGGTACTCCGGAGCTTTACCTGGACCCCCGCCGCCTCGCTCTGCGGAGGTTCGCGCCGGACTGGTCCGCCCCGACATTGCTGGACACCAAAGAGAACCAGATGCACAACGCGAACGAGGAGGCCGTATGAGCGTCGAAGTCGAAACCGTGCGCACCGTCGAGGTCCCGACCCGCATGGTGCACGGGCCCGGAGCCATCGGCAGGCTGGGGGAGATCGTTGAGGAGCTGGGCGTGAGGCGTCCGTTGCTCGTAACCGACGGGGGCGTGGTCGGGGCAGGCCTCGCAGAGCAGGCCCTCGAGCGCCTTACGGACGCCTGCGTCTTCGACGGGGTCAGGCCGAACCCCGACGTGGAGCTCATCGGACGGACGAGCGAGGTCTACAGGGAGGAGGGTTGCGACGGGCTGGTGGCCCTCGGCGGCGGCAGTTCGATGGACACGGCCAAGGGGGTGGGCGTCGAGATCGTCCACGGCGGGTCCATAGCCGACTACGAATACGGTAAGACCCCGATCACGCGTCGCATCCCGCCGCTCGTCACGGTACCCACGACGGCCGGGACCGGCAGCGAGGTCACGCTCTGGGCCGTCATCACCGACCACGGGCGCAGGATCAAGTTCAACGTCGGCGGCACGGCCCTGATCGGCGCGCACGTGGCGCTCATAGACCCGGCCTTGACGGTCGGGCTGCCGACTGCCATAACGGCGGCGACGGGGATGGACGCGCTCTCGCACGGGATCGAGTGCTACACCTGCGATTACCACCAGCCCTTCACCGACTCTTTCGCCCTGACGGCCATAGAGTACGTGGCGCGGTGGCTGCGGTCCGCCTGCGAGGACGGCGCGAACATGGAGGCCCGCACGTTCATGGCGCACGGGGCGACGTTCGGAGGGATGGCCTACGGCACGGAGAGCGCCGGAGCCGCCCACGCCATGAGCCAGTCGGCGGGCGGCGTCCACGACTGTCCCCACGGCGCCCTGACGGCCCGCGTCCTCGGTCCGGTCTGCGAGTACAACGCGCCAGCCGCGCCCGAGCGCTACGCCCGCATCGCGCAGGCGCTTGGGGCGGACACTAGGGGGCTCGAACCGCTCGAGGCCGCCCTGGTCGGCATCGAGGAACTCTACCGCCTGACCG
>DATMVF010000049.1:0-12881 GCA_035563475.1 Rubrobacter sp. | reverse complement strand
CGGAGGCCAGAGGGTAGCAGGAGAGCTAGGCACTCAGGTGATGGGACGCATCCCGCTTGAGCCCGATGGCACGGGTGAGCCGGGAGGGTCCCTCTTCGAGGAGGGAACGATCCCGGCCCTGGCCTTCGAGGAGATCGCCGCATCCCTGGCCGCCACGAAGGTCCGCAGGCGCATCAAGGTGTTGTAAGGCTGGTCAGCCACCGATAAGGAGGTGGCTTCGCATGGGGCTACCACTTCTTCAGGCACCTGGCGCGCGCTCTTGTAACCTCTCCTAGGATAGGAACTACACATCCACTAAAGTCCGGGCACGCTCACTCGGAGCATGCAGAATCTGAGCATTGGCGGGAGACTCTGTGCTTCCGGCACGACTTCGCGGCGCCCATTGGGTAGAATTGCACAACGAGGATGCGGGGACAACGTCTGCCAGGAGCGCGATGTATGGCGATCGCTTCAGGTCACGACTATCGTGGACCAGACGCTGGAGACAGAGCGAGGAGGTGTGGTCGTGAAGGTAGACGGGGCGATGTTGGCGGCTGCGAGGGAGAGGGTTTTCATGTCACAGGAAGAACTGGCCGAATCTATCGGCATGAACCCCGCTGTAGTCATAAGATTGGAGAGTGCAAGCCGGACCGAGATCAGGGAGAACCTCGGCGAGGATCTCATGCAAATCCTCTTCGTCGGGAGGTCGGAGTTGACCAGCTACCCTGACCCGCCGGAGCCTACCCTCGAAGTCCCGAGCGACACAGCGGAGTGAGCCGTGGTAGGCGAAGGCTGAAATCTTCAACGAGCCGGAAAGGAACGACCGAGATGCAACTATACCTGGTAGACGGGGCTCGTTTACGGGAGCTCAGAGAGCAGGCCGGTCTCTCGCAAGAGGAGCTCTCCTTGATGATCGGCCAGAGCGGCACCTGGGCCGAGGAGATGGAGAGGGAGGGCCGGGTGCACGTCCTGGAGATCATCGTCCAGAAGCTCACCAGGATCTTCGGGGTTGAGATCTCGGACCTGTCTACCTTCCCCGACCCCCCGGCTCCGACGGTTCTCGAAGAGCCGGGCCTGGACGTGGAGAAGCTACGCGCCTTGAGGGAGGAAGCCTCCATCTCCCAAGAGCAACTCGACGAGCTGGCGGAGCTGGAGCCCGGCTCGATAGCGAGGGCAGAGAGCGTAGACCCGAGCTCTGAGGAGATTCACGCCTCGGTGGACACGATCTGGAAGCTGGCCATGGCCCTGGAAGTCTCGCCCACGATCCTCACCAGGATGCGAGGAGATCTCCATCAGATCGAACCCCGGCGCCCCTTGGACTCTTGACGACTGATTCCCTAACCACCTTCGCGGTGGAGCCGAACGAGATGGCGTTCCACGACCTCGAAGAGCAGTCCCTCCAGTTCAGGCAGGAGCTGCATCGTCTGCGCGAGCCGATCTCTCTTCTCCCGGAAAGATTCGAACTCTATGTCTTCCAGGAGCTGGTCACGCCTCTCGAAACGGCCCACCAATTCTAGTGGTAACTGGTCCGGATGGTCTCGAGGCAGGTGGGACTCCAATTCATCGAGCAGTCGGTCTTCCAGCTCGCACCGGCGTTTCAGTACATCCAGGATCTCATGTAGCTCGAGCTCCTGGTCGCGCCCACGTTCGAGTTCACGCTGCAACTCGTCAGCTAGCTCTTGCTCATCCGGCAGCATGAACGACCCATCCGCCCCCTCCTGTATCCAGGAGTTCCGCATATGGACGTGCCGGTTCTCTAACTCCTCCATTAGCCGTTCCTGCCTGGCGAGACTTCTCCCCATCTCGTCTAGCAATCGGAGCAGGACTTGCTCGTGCTCCCGGAGATCGTCCGTTTTTGCCACAGGCCTCCTCCATTCGCCGTCTCAGTCCCTGCCATGATTGTAAACGTGCGCGCCCCGGGTGGAGGCGACCTTCTACCCCGGGTTGGCCATCAGTCAGGAATGTGGTCCTGCCTTGCGAACCTCCTCGGTGACCTGTGACTCGAACCTGGAGAAGTTCTCACGGAAGAGGTCGGCGAGCTTCCTGGCCTGCTCATCGTAGGCGTCGCCGTCGTCCCAGGTCCCACGTGGGTCGAGGACGCTGCCATCGACCCCCGGCACCTCGACGGGCACGTTGAGGCCGAAGAAGGGGTCCTTTCTGGTCTCCGCGTCGTCCAGCTTGCCCCCGATCACGGAGCTAACCATCTGGCGGGTGGCGGCGATGTCTATGCGGCTACCTACGCCGTATGGACCGCCGGACCAGCCGGTGTTTATCAGGTAGCAGCGGGTGCGGTGCTTACTCAGCCGCTCGGAGAGCATCTCGGCGTAGGTGGTAGCTGGCAGAGGAAGGAAAGGGGCGCCGAAGCAAGTGGAGAATGTCGCCTCGACCTCGGACTCCATCTCGGCCTCGGTACCAGCTAGTTTGGCGGTGTAGCCAGAGAGGAAATAGTAGGCTGCCTGCGAAGGCGTGAGGGCGCTTATGGGGGGCAACACCCCGAAGGCGTCGGCGGTCAGAAAGAGGACGGCCGAAGGATGAACCCCCCTTCCTTCGGTGACCGCGCCCGCTATGTACTCCAACGGGTAGGCGACGCGGGTGTTCTCCGTCAGCGTGCCGTCGGTGTAGTCCACCTCGCGTGTGCGCCTATCCATCATCACGTTCTCGAGCACGGCGCCGAAGCGGATAGCATCCCATATCTGGGGTTCCTTCTCAGGGGAAAGGTCTATCGTCTTCGCGTAGCAGCCGCCCTCGAAGTTGAAGATCCCCGAGTCGGACCAGCCGTGCTCGTCGTCCCCGATCAGATCCCGCTCGGGGTCGGCGGATAAAGTCGTCTTGCCCGTCCCCGAGAGGCCGAAGAACAGCGCAACGTCGCCTTCCTTCCCAGCGTTCGACGAGCAGTGCATCGGGAAGACGCCGCGTTCGGTGGGCAACACGAAGTTGAGCACCGTGAAGATGCTCTTCTTTATCTCCCCGGCGTAGGCCGTGCCGCATACGAGTACTACCTTGCGCTCGAAGTCTATCCCGACGAAGGTCTCGGACTCTGTTCCGTCCTCCTCAGGGTCTGTAAGGAACCCCGGGACCGAGATCACGGTCCAGTCAGGCTCGAATGAGTCGATCTCTTCCTTCGAGGGTCGTCTAAAGAGCTGCCTCGCGAAGAGGGCCTGCCAGGCGTGCTCGGTCACCACGTGGACGTTCAGTCGGTAGCGGGGGTCCGCGCCGGCGTAGGCGTCGACCACGTAGATCTCCTCGAGGTTCTCGATGTAGGCGGCCGCCTTGTTTAGGAGCGCCCCGAAAGCGTCGCTCGGGAAAGCCTTGTTTCCAGTACCCCAGTCCACAGTCTCCCTGGTGATCTCGTTCTCGACGATAAAGCGGTCCTTCGGGGAGCGTCCGGTCCGTTTGCCCGTCCTGACGACCAGGGCCCCAGAACCCGAGATCATGCCCTCCCGCCTCCTGACAGAGGCCTCTACCAGGCGAGCAGGAGGCAGGTTTTCGTGTACGGCCCCGACGTTCTCCACCCCAAAGCGTCCCAGCGTCATCTTGCGAACAGCCAGATCCATCGTTCACCCCTTCACCCAGTCAAACCCGACGCGCAGAACGGACGGTCAGGGTCTTTTTCCTCTCGCCCCAGGGATTCTAGCAAAGCCGGTAAGCCCCCGTCTGTATGGTCGATACCAGGCGCGGCAGGACAGTTTCCGAATCGCCAGCGCGGGGTAGTGAAGTACTATCTGTGCTACGTGCGATTCTGCCCAGGAGGTTAGTGGTGACGCAACAGATCAACCAGGGGACCGCGGGTGCCGAGCAGTGGCGCTCGCTCGCGCAGCAGTTGAGGGTCGACAGCATCCGCTCCAGCACCGGCGCCGGCTCGGGCCATCCCACCTCGTCCATGTCGGCCGCCGACCTCATCGCCGTGCTGATGAGCAAGTACCTCAGCTACGACTTCGACGACCCGGAGAACCCGAACAACGACCATCTTATCTTCTCCAAGGGCCACGCCTCCCCACTGCTCTACTCGCTATACAAGGCGGCGGGCGCGATCTCGGACGAAGAGCTCATGACTTTCCGTACGTTCGACAGCCGCCTGCAAGGGCACCCCACACCCCAGATCCCGTGGGTCGATGTGGCGACGGGCTCCCTTGGCCAGGGACTCCCGATAGGCGTCGGGGTGGCGCTGGCCGGCAAGTACCTGGACGAACTTCCCTACCGGGTCTGGGTGCTTTGCGGCGACTCGGAGATGGCGGAGGGCTCGATGTGGGAGGCCTTCCAACACGCCTCCTACTACAAGCTCGACAACCTCATAGCCATCCTGGACATGAACCGTCTCGGCCAGACCCGCGAGACGATGGACGGCTGGAACGGCGACCACTACGCCGCCCGCGCCGAGGCCTTCGGCTGGAACACGATCCAGATCGACGGCCACGACCCAGAGCAGATCGATAAGGCCTACGCACGTGCGCTGGACCAGACAGATGCGCCGACCCTGATCGTCGCGAAGACCAAGAAGGGACGCGGGGTCTCGTTCCTGGAAGACGTGGACGGCATGCACGGCAAGCCGGTCACGGAAGACCAGGAGCAGGCGGCGCTCGAGGAACTCGGCAGCAGCGACGACCTACTGGTCGAGGTACGCAAACCCGACCCCGGCGCGGGAGAGAACTTCACCGGGGGCCTGACCGGCCGGCTGGAGCTGCCGGCCTGGGACGTGGGGGACGAAGAAGCGACCCGCGGGGCCTACGGTGCCGCCCTCAAGGCGCTGGGCGGCGCCAGGGAGGACGTGGTCGCCCTCGACGGCGAGGTCAGTAACTCCACCAAGTCCGAAGAGTTCGCCGAGGAGTTTCCCGGACGCTACTTCGAGATGTTCATCGCCGAGCAGCAGATGGTCGCTGCGGCCGTGGGGATGAGCGTGCGCCACAGGGTCCCGTTCGCCTCGAGTTTCGCCGCTTTCTTCACCCGCGCCTACGACTTTATCAGGATGGCCGCGATCTCCGGCGCCAACATCCGCCTCTCCGGCTCGCACGCTGGCGTCTCGATCGGTGAAGACGGCCCTTCACAGATGGCCCTCGAGGACCTGGCGATGATGCGGGCCGTGCACGGCTCGACCGTGCTCCAGCCCTGCGACGCCAACCAGACCGCCAGGCTCGTCGCCGAGATGGCCGACACGAATGGCATCGTCTTCCTGAGGACGCTGCGTCCGAAGACGCCCGTGATCTACGACCCCTCGGAAGACTTCCCCGTGGGCGGAAGCAAGATAGTGCGCTCCTCCGATGAAGACGCGGTGACCGTGGTCGCAACGGGCATCACGGTTCACGAAGCCATCAAGGCCGCAGACGAGTTGCAAAGGAACGGCCTTGCCGTGCGCGTCATAGACGCATACTCCATCAAACCCATAGACGCCGAGACACTGCGGGCCGCAGCACAGGCGACAGAGGGCAACGTCGTCGCGGTCGAGGACCACTGGCCGGAAGGCGGCCTCGGCGAGGCCGTCCTGTCAGCGCTCGCCGGGGAAAACTACCCCCTCCACTTCGAGCACCTCGCCGTAAGGAACATGCCAGGCTCGGGTAAGCCAGAAGAGCTTATGGACGCAGCAGGCATAAGCTCGAAGCACATAGCAGACGCCGCGCGCAAGCTGGCGAGCAGCTAGGGCGTCGTACCCAGGGCTTACCAGCCCTGGGTACGACGAGCGATCAGCTCTCAGCGATCAGCCAACAAAAAGCTGAAAGCTGACGGCTGGTCGCTGAGAGCTCTATAAAACGTTACGAACCTTCTCACCTTGCGAAAACCGTTGCGATGTTGTGGTAGCGGCGGCATAATATCGTCATCGCAGAGCCATTGGGAGAAGCGGGCATGTTCCGGACGACGATATCACTGCTCGGTCCGCCGCGCATCGAGCACGACGGTGCGCCGGTCGAGGTCGACACGCGCAAGGCCATTGCCCTCGCCGCCTACCTGGCCGTCACGGAGCAGAGGCACTCCCGGGATGCACTCGCCGGCCTGCTCTGGCCCGAGTACAACCAGAGTCGCGCCCGCGCCGCCCTGCGTCGGACCCTCTCGTCGCTGGGCAAGGCCCGTGCGGAGGGTTGGTTGCGCGCCGACAGGGAGAGCGTAGGTCTCGACTACGACGCTATCTGGGTCGACGTATCCAGGTTTCACGGCCTCCTCGCCGAGTGCAAGGGGCACGATCATCCCGAATCGGAGGTATGCCCGGATTGCTTGCTTCCGCTGACGGAGGCCGTTGCGCTGTACCGGGACGATTTCATGGCCGGGTTCGGCCTGCGCGACAGCGTAGCCTTCGACGACTGGCAGTTCTTCCAGTCCGAGAGCCTGCGTAAGGAGCTGGCTGGTGTGCTGGAGAGGCTCGCGTGGGGTCGCGGGGCGCTGGGAGAGTGGGAGGCGGCGATAGACCACGCCAGACGCTGGCTGGCCATGGACATGCTGCACGAGCCCGCCCACAGGATGCTCATGGCGCTCTACGCGTGGTCCGACCAGCGCGCCGCCGCCCTTCGCCAGTACAGGGAGTGTGTAAGGGTCCTGGACCAGGAGTTGGGCGTAGCCCCGCTCGAGGAGACGACCCTGCTCTACAGGGCCGTCCAGGAGAACGATCTACCACCGCGACCGGTCCTCTCCGAACATCGGCCGCCCGTCTGGAGAGAAGCAAAGGCTTCTACGAGGTCCCCCATCCAGACCACGAGCATCGCACCGCGCTCGCCCGACAACCCCCTGGTAGGGCGAGGTCCAGAATGGGAAGCGCTACTAGGATCGTACCGTTCGATCGAGGAGGCGGGTCAAGTAGTCGTCGTCGAGGGCGAGGCAGGTATCGGCAAGACCAGGCTCGCCGAGGAGTTCGTGGCCAGCGTCCGCGCCGCAGGCGCAACCGCCGTCATCGCGCGCTGCTACGCGGGCGAGAAGAACCTGGCCTACGGTCCTTTCGTCGAAGGACTCTCCGCCGCCCTCGGTCGGCAGGACACAGACCGTCTGGAGGGTTTGCCGGCCGTATCGGTGCAGGAGGCGGCCCGGCTGTTGCCTGACCTGGCGAACCTCTCTCTTGATTCACCTCCGGCCCCGCCGCTCGACACTCCGGGCGCCCGGAGCCGCTTCTTCAGGGAAGTCGTGAGGGTCTTGCTCGAGATTCTCGACGGCCCTCCTCCTGGTGTCTTGTTTTTCGATGACCTGCACTGGGTCGACGACGCCTCTCTGGATCTGTTGGCCTACCTCGTGAGTCGGCTCGACGACAAGCCGATCTACGTGCTCCTCACCTGGCGCACCGAGGAGGTCCACGAAGTACAGCGTCTGCGAGAATTGCTTGCGCAGGCCAGGAGGTCGGGGAGGGCGACGACCCTGACCTTGGAGCGGTTGGGCCCGGCCTCCGTCGAGGAGCTGGTCGGGCACGCCGTGCCTGGCGCGGGGATGCTGGGTACACGGCTCAGTGACGAGACCGAGGGCCTGCCGCTCTTTCTGACGGAGTATCTGACGGCCGTCGAGAAAGGCGAGTTGGACCCCAGGGACGAGGCCTGGACGCTTCCAGGGGGGGTGCAGGATCTCCTCAAGACCCGTCTGCTCAGGGTCGGTGAGGCGGCGGGGCAGGTGCTCGCCGCGGCGGCCGTGGTCGGGCGTTCGTTCGACTTCGACACAGTAAGGGCGGCGAGCGGCAGGGGCGAAGAAGAGACGTTGACGGCCCTCGAAGAGTTGATGTCGCGGGGCTTGATCCGGGAGGTCGGTAGCCCGGTCGGAGGGGCCCCGGCCTACGACTTCGACCACGACAAGCTGCGAACCCTGGTCTACGGGGAGACCAGCCTGGCCCGCAAGCGTCTCCTGCACCGCCGCGCCGCGGTCGCGCTTGCAGGGCAGGCACGGGGGCGCGAAACGGAGGCCCTCGCCGGCCAGATCGCCCGCCACTACAGGCTGGCAGGCCAGGACGAAGAGGCCGCAAGATACTATCGACTCGCGGGGGACTACGCGCAAAGCCTGCACGCCAACAGCGATGCCCTCGCCCACTATGAAGAGGCGCTCGCCCTCGGATATTCCGACGCAAGCGCGCTGCACGAGGCGATAGGAGATCTAAGGACCCGAGCCGGTGAGTACGGCGCGGCACTCGCGAGCTACGAAGCCGCGGCGTCCTCGGCCGTCCAGGGTGACCTCTCCGTACTCGAACACAAGATCGGAAACGTTCACGCCCGCAGGGGGGAGCGGGATCTCGCCAGGAGCCACTACGAATCAGCCCTCGAAGCGCTCGGAGAGCCAGGAGGCGAACCCGCTGGCGGGCTCGCCCGCCTCTACGCGGACTGGAGCCTGCTCTCCCACGGCCAGGACGAGCGTGACGAGGCCGCCGGCTTCGCCCGCCGGGCGCTGGAGCTGGCCGAAGGCACGGGAGATACTCGGTCACTGGCCCAGGCCCACAACATGCTAGGCATCCTGGCCGGCAGATCCGGCGACCAGGAAGCGGCTCTGTGGCACCTCGAGGAGAGCCTGGATCTCGCGGAGACGCTCGCAGACTCGGACGTGAAAGTCGCCGCCCTCAACAACCTGGCCCTCGCCCGCGAACATAGCGGGGAATCGGACGAAGCCCTGAGACTCGCCGAGACCGCCCTGGCGTTGTGCGTGGCCTCAGGGGACAGGCACAGGGAGGCCGCGCTACACAACAACCTGGCCGACCTGCTCCACGCGGCGGGCCGCGAACAAGAGTCGATGGCACACCTCAAGCGGGCCGTCGAACTCTTCGCCGAAGTAGGCGAGAGAGATGAGTTGCGGCCCGAGATCTGGAAACTCGTGGAGTGGTAGCATTTCAGCACGCTCCGGCTTCGCCTCCGCTTGTCAGCACGGCGCTTCGCGCCTTGTCAGCACGCTCAGCCCTTGCGGGCTTCGCTCTCAGCATGTCAGCAAGGATATGCCCATGGAAAGCTGAAATGCTGACAAGCGACAGCCGCAGGCTGGAGCGTGCTGACTAGCTGACCAGCAGGGATTGAGGAAGGGTGAACCCTTCCTCAATCCCTATCGCTGTGTTCCCACTCCGTCCCGAGGGTACGTTCGGGTATGCCCCACCGCGGCGAGACGGCCACAAGGCCCAGTTCGCGGAGGATACGGCGGGCCGCGATCCCCACTATGGATGTGAAGGTGGGGTAGGCGAACTCCACGTCCGCCAGCTGTTCGACAGGCATCCCGGCCCGCATAGCCGTCGCCACGATCTGAACCACCTCCACGGCCTGCTCTCCCACGATGTGCGCGCCCACGATGTGCCTCGATGCGCGGTCCACGAGAAGCTTGCAGAAGCCCTCCGTGTGCCCGTCGACGACGCCGCGATCCAGTTCCGCGTAAGGCACGACCGCAACGGCGTAGTCGTGCCCTTCGCTGCGAGCCCTACTTTCGGTGAGCCCCACGCTGGCGTACTCGGGGTCGGTGAAGCCGCCGTGCGGTACGATGGTGTGCCTGTAACCATGTTCCCCGCCGAGCACGGTCTGTTCGGCGGCGAGATTTCCCTCGTTGGTGGCGCTCTGTACCAGCATCATACGCCCCGTTATGTCCCCGGCGGCGAAGATGTGCGGAGCGCTGGTCCTGAGGGAGTCGTCCACTTGCACGTACCCGCCACGCCTCGTCTCCACTCCCACGGCCTCCAGGTTCAATCCCTCCACGTTTCCGGGCCAACCGACCGCGAACATGACGGTCTGTGCGGCGAGCGTGTGCGTCTCGTCGTTCTTCGCATAGAACAGGCTGAGGCGCCCGTTCTCGCTCTCGACCTTGTCGACACCGCCGATGCCGGTAATGATCTCGATCCCCCGGCGCGCGAATGCGTCGGTTACTGCCTCCGATACCGTTTCGTCCTCGGCCGCCAGAATGCGCGGCGAGACCTCCAGCAACGTCACCCGCGAGCCGAACGCGGCAAACACAGAGGCCAGTTGGCATCCCGTCGCGGCGCCCCCTACCACGACGACTGATTCCGGCAGCCCCTTCATCGTCCAGACGTCGCTGTGGGTCAGGGCGTGCTCGCCACCAGGCAAGGGGATCCTACGCGCGTGACCGCCCACGCAGAGGATGAATTTCTCGCCTTGCACGCTACTCCCGTTGCCGAGTGAGAGGGTGTGATCGTCGAGAAAGCGGGCGTCGCCGATCCCGTCGAACACGCGCACGTCCGCAGCTTCGAGATGGGTCCGCAGCTGCTTCTTCTGGTGGACCGTGTTTACGATATGCTCCGTACGGTTCAACAGGCGAACGAAATCTACTGTCGGCGGCACACCCCCGAGCCCGTAGTCGGCGAACTGCTCCGCATCTCGCATCAGACGCGCAGCCCTGGCGAGCACGCGGGTCGGGACGCAGCCATCGTTCGTACTGACGCCGCCCAAATGCTCGCGCTCGATGAGCGCGACGGTGGCACCCAGCTCGCGGGCGCGCAGGGCTGCAATAACCCCGGAAGGTCCACCGCCGATCACGACCACCTCAAACATTTCTTACCTCGCTTTCATGGGGTTCGCTCATGCCGGGCGGTCTCGACCACAGCGAGACGTGCTCAGGTCTCCCTTTCTACCGAGACCAGCTCTCCACCCGGCCTGTCGAGGTCCGTCTCCTCGCGCAGTTTAGAGTAGAACACCCTTATCGTCCTCCCGGCCGCTGTACCCCGCCCCGTTACCGGAGGTACCCCAAGGCCACGCGGGCAGCCAGGTAGCCGCACATGCCGTGGACGCCCCCACCCGGTGGCGTCGATGAAGAGCAGATGTAGAGTCCGTCTGCAGGGGTCGAATAGGGGTTGATCCTGGGCATGGGCCTGGTGAAAAGCTGCCCGAGATCCATGTACCCGCCGTTGATGTCGCCGCCGACGAGGTTGGGGTTCCACCGTTCGAGGTCGGCCGTTCCAGCGACGCTCCTGGCCAGAACGAGATCCCCGAAACCGGGGGCAAAGCGCTCTATCTGCGCCTCGATCCTCCCGGTCATGTCGAAGGTCGAGCCGTTGGGGACGTGGCAGTAGGCCCAGACGGTGTGCTTGCCTTCGGGGGCGCGCGTACGGTCGAAGAGGCTCTGCTGGGCGAGCAGGATGAACGGCCTCTCGGGGTGCTCCCCGCGCGAGACGTCGCCCTCACCCGCCGCGACCTCGTCGAGCGTGCCTCCGAGGTGGACGGTGCCGGCCCGCTTGCAACCCTCAGCCGTCCAGGGGATGGGCCCGTCGAGCGCGAAGTCCACCTTGAAGACGCCGGGACCGTAGCGGTAGCGTTTGAGGGCGCTGTTGTAACCCTCGGTGAAGTGCTCCCCGGCGATCTCGAAGAGCTGGCGCGGCGTTACGTCGAAGAGTACCGCGCGGGTTCGTGGCACGTCTTCGACCGAACGTACCACCGCATCCGTGTAGATCTCACCCCCCAAAGACGCCAGGTAGGACGCGAGGGCGTCCGCGAGCGCCTGCGAACCCCCTCTGGGGAAAGGCCAGCCGAAGGCGTGGCCCAGCGTCCCTAGCAGCAACCCGAACATGGCGCTCGGCGACTGGTCCAGCCGCAAAAAGGAGTGCGCCGCATTGCCGGCGAACAGACCCCTCGCCCACTCACCTTCGAACACGCTCTCGGCCAGGGTGCGGGCGTCCCGCAGAGACCATACGCCGGATGACGCGAGCGCCAGGGGATGCCTGAGAAGGCTTGGCCTGCCGACGAAGAAGTCCGCAATCCTGCCGGCGTCGGCGGAGATCGGCTCCATCAGCCGGCGGTAGGCCGCCCCGTCGGGGCCGAGCGCGGCGGCCGTCGCCGCGATGGAACGTTCCAGCACCGCCGCCGTACCGTCGTCGAACGGGTGGGCGAGCGGGGCGGGAGGGTGAATCCATTCAAGGCCGTGCTCTCCCAGCGGCAGCGAGCGGAAGAACGGCGAAGCATAACCCAGAGGGTGTATCGCGGAGCCGAGGTCGTGGACGAAGCCGGGAAGCGTTATCTCCGCCGACCTCATGCCCCCTCCGATAGTGCTTCTGCCCTCGAGCACGGCCACCCGCCGTCCGCTCTGGGCAAGCTCTATGGCCGCTGCGAGGCCGTTGGGGCCCGAGCCGACGACGACTGCATCGTAGGTCCCCGCCACGCCCCGATCGTAGATTGCGGCTCTAGAGTTCGCGACTAATCCTGTCTCGCGCGGCTGCGGCGCCAGCGGAGAGGGGCCGTGATCGTGTAGAGGGCGGAGCGTATGCCTGCGTTGTGCCAGATGTTACGGTAGTGGCTCCACTGGAGCTTGGGGTCGACGCAGACGAGGTTCATCTCGACCGGCTCGTGGACGCCGAAATGGGCGGCAAGGTTCTCCAGGGTCTTGCGCCACATCTCGTTCTCCATCTTGTGGCCGCCCATGCGGAGGCCCATCTCATAGAGAGGATCGTTGGCTCGCATCAGGACCTGTACCTGGGCTACGGTAGTGCCCTCTTCCTCGAAGGAACTGAAGGTGATCCAACCCGAGAAAGGATGTCCCTCTGGCGTCATCAAAGAGAAGGACTCGTCGTCGGCGTAGAGGACCATCACGCCCGTGGAGAGCTTGACGCCGCCTGGCAGCGAGCCGGAGATGAGGGCGACCTCGCCGGGCGTTATGCCGGCCAGCGGCGCGTAGAAGATGTTTCCCTCGGGCCAGAAGTCCTTGTAGTTCTCTTTCCAGGTCTTGATGACCTCGACGGGTGTAACCTCGGCGCCGACGAGCCTTACCCTGTAGGTCTTCTGCCACATCTGCCCGAAGCCCTGCAGGGGACCTACGGCCCTGCGTCCCTCGACGTTGATGTTCGTCGCGCCCTCGGCCACGCCGGCGACCCTGAGAGTCTCGGCGTAGCGGGCCCAGTAGGCGGTGTCGCGGGGCTCGGGCTTGTGCTTCTCTTCCCGTTTCTCGTCTTGCGGGGCCTGCTCGGTCATCGAGTGTCACTCCCTTCTTGGGCCTCCTTCGGCACGCCTCTATGCCGAGTTCGCCGCCCTCACGGCATCCTC
>DATMVF010000048.1:0-7264 GCA_035563475.1 Rubrobacter sp. | reverse complement strand
CCGAAAGGCACCACGCCCCGCACGCCCATCTCCGCGAGCCAGGCGACGTGTTCGAGGTATGCTTCCTCGTCGACCGCGAGGGTACCGTCATCCCTGAACGGCGTCACGTTGGCGACGTAGACGCCTTCTATCTCTTGCATCCCTGCACCTCCCGCTTTTGATCTGGGAATAAGGAATCTGGAGTTGTGCGTCAGCCAACCCTCTCCCATTTCACGGTTCCACCTTCACAGTTCCGTATCATCTCCCCAGAGACTCTTCACCTTCGAGGAAGGCCCATAGCTCGTCCTCGTCGGGCAGGCCTTCGTAGTCTCCCAAGGTTGCGACGCTGAGGGCGCCCATCGCGTTCGCCACGCGCAGGCGCTCTTCTGCAGGCAGGTCCCACAGATGGCCGGCCAGGTATCCGGCGGCGAAAGCGTCGCCGGCTCCCACAGGGTCCACCTCCGCCACCTCGGAGGCGGGGTGATCCAGGATCTCTCCCTCGACCAGCGCCAGGCTTCCCGCGCTGCCCTTCTTGATCACCACCTCTTTCGGGCCACTCCTTGCGAGCTCTCTCACGAGCCCTTCGTCGTCGCGGCCCCAGAGCGCCCTCGCCTCTTCGTCCCCGGCGAGAAGCAGGTCGACGTCGGGCAGGATCTCCTCGACGAACTCCCGCGCCTGCTTCGTCCCCCACAGCTTCGAGCGGTAGTTGACGTCGAAGCTGAGGCGCGCGCCCGACTCGCGGACCTCCCCGGCAACCCACAGGACGAAGGCGCGGCATCCTTCCGAGAGGGCCGGCGTAATGCCCGTCAGGTGCACGAACCTTGCGCCCGAGAAGTAATCCGGGTCGAAGGCTTCTCTTTGCATCGTCGATGCGGCTGAGTCCCGTCTGTAGTAATAGACCCGGACGTCCGTGCCGATCTGCTCCCGCAGATACAGTCCCGTCGGACGGTTCTCTATCCTTCGCACCCTTGAGGTGTCCACCCCTTCGGCGCGGATCCGGTCGAGGACGATTTGGCCCGGCTCGTCGTCGCCGAGGTATCCGGCCCACCCGGCGGAGAGACCGAGGCGGGAGATAGCGATGGCGAGGTTCGACTCGGCGCCCCCGATCTTGAGCTCCAGGCTAGCGGCGTGGCGCAGTCGTCCGGGCCGCGGCGGAACTCCGAGGACCATCGTCTCGCCAACCGTTATCACGTCCAGGTTCTCTGCCAACCTTGGTCCCTCCTTTGTACGGACATTATCTCTTCCGGAGAGCGACTCTGCTTGTGCTAATCTGGTCGCCACCTGCGCCGGCTCGAGGAGGGTTTCGGCGACGAAGGTTCGAGAAGGGGAGGTGGTCGAGATCGACCTGATAGGTAGGATCGGCGCGCTGGAGGTAGGACGAAGGTCGCTCGCTTTCTGGGGGCTCGGGCAGGTGGGGGTGGCGATCAAAGGTCCTGGCGGCGTCATTTACGTGGACCCCTACCTCACCGACTCGGACGGTGCGGGAGGCAGCCTGCCGCGCACCTTCCCTCCACCGCTCTCCTCCGCCAAGGTCACAAACGCGTCGGCGGTCCTACTGACGCACGCCCACATCGACCATACCGACCCGGACACGGTGCTGCCGCTCTCCGAGGCTTCGCCCGCGGCGCGCTTCGTCGCGTCTTTCGCCAGCAGCGACACGCTCGTCGAGGCGGGGCTGGACGGGGATCGTATCCTCGTGCCCCAGGTCGGGGAGCCGGTGGAGATCGCGGGTGCCAGGGTCACGGCCATCCCTTCGTCCCACACGGAGTTGGAGCACGACCCCGAGCGCGGCTACCCTTATCTGGGGTATGTGATCGAGTGGAACGGTGTCACCGTCTACCACGCCGGCGACACCGTGGTCTACAACGGCCTGATCGAAACCCTCTCCGCCTGGGACATAGACGTCGCCTTCGTGCCGATAAACGGCCGCGACTACTTCAGAACGCAGAGAGGCATTATCGGGAACACCGACTTCCGCGAGACCGCCGAACTCACCGAGACCCTGGACATCGGTCTGATCGTGCCCACGCACTACGACCTGATCGAAGGCAACACCGTCGACCCCGGGCATTTCGTCAGCCACCTCTACGGCCTGAACCCGATGCGTCCGCAGAAGCTGCTGCGTCCCGCTGAGCTACTCTACTTCGTCAAGGATCCAGACGATCAGGGCTAACCGATGGGGCCGAGAAACCCGAGATGCGTCCTGACCCCCGCCCCTAGTTCGACCATGGCCGCCGGGTACGGGCCGAGCTCCGCGTCGGCGTGCTTCGTGAGATTCCAAAGGCCTGTCGTCCCGTGCTTCAACCCTTCGCCGACCACCCGTTGGACTTGCAGGGTGAAATCGAGTGAGCGGTCGAGGAAGTCAAGGGCTTCCTCATCCCGCATGGGCTGGTAGTGGGACGTAAGGAGATGGCCAGGACCCATGGAGTGGAGTTTGCGGATGGTCTTCTGGTAGGCGGTGGCGTCGAAGTAGCGCGGCGGCTGCAGGAGGTTGCCTTCGCGGTCGTAGATACCCTTCTCGAGCGCTGCGTCTATGATGATGGCCGCGTCGTTCTTGGCATCCCAGATGCCCAGATGGCCCGGCGTGTGGCCCGGGAGGTGCAAAAACTCGACCCGCCAGTCGGGTCCCAACCGCAAGGTCTCGCCGCCGCGCAGTCCCATGTCAACCGGGGAGTCGCCACCGAGCTCCGTGCGGATCCAGTCTTTGGTCTCCTCGTCGGGGCCGAAACCGTAGGGCTCGGACCAGAGGTAGATCTCCGCCATTATCCGCTCGGTACTCTCCACCCATGCCCGGTCGGCCTCGCCGCATGAGAACCGCAGGGAAGGTTTCATCTCTTTGAGGGCACGGTTGCCGCCGCAGTGGTCGACGTCAGCGTGGCTTATGATCACCTCGTCCACGTGCTCGATGCCGAGGCCGATCTCTCCCAGGTAGGGGACGATGACCTCTTCGGGCGTCCCGGCGAGGCCCGTGTCGATGAGGACCGTTCTCTCCTCTCCGAGGAGCAGGTATTGGCACATGAACCGTTCCCCGAGGTCTGACTCGATGCGGTGTATCCCCGGCAGTATCTCCATCCCATCCTCCTCGGAAGACGCTGGTGGCACCACATTACCACCACCCGTGCCCCGCGCAACGGCGCCGGAATCGTGTTAGGTTGTGTTTGCGAGGAGAGGAGGCCCGACCACTATGTATCTGTCCCGTCACCAGAGCGCTGCAGGCCCACGTTGGGCGCTGGAAGGACGCTACCTTCCCGCAGAATTTACGCTGGAGCAACTTCTCGAGATACCGGGTACGGACGTTCGAAGCTTCCTGGAGGATCTGGGTTCCGAGGGGCCGTCCACAGACCCGCTCCTGCCGCCGATCGAGCCGGCGCACGAGGTCTGGGCCAGCGGGGTGACATACCTGCAGAGCAGGGAGGCCCGTGAGTTGGAGTCGACGGACGCCGATGCCTACCAGAAAATCTACGACGCCGTGCGGCCCGAGCTCTTCTTCAAGGCGCTGGGGTGGCGGGTCGTGGGACACGGGGACAGGGTGCGCATCCGCGAAGACAGCCATTGGAACGTACCCGAGCCCGAGCTTGTACTCGTCGTCAACAGCGGGATGGAGATCGTGGGCTACACCCCGGGCAACGATGTTTCCTCGCGGGATATCGAGGGAGAGAACACACTGTATCTTCCACAGGCCAAGATCTACGATGGCGCCTGCTCACTAGGACCAGGCATCGTGCTCTCCGGCCCTGACGCGATGCGCGACCTCCACATCACGATGAGCATTAGCCGTGGTGACACCCTCGTCTTCGAGGACGAGACAGACACATCGCAGATGAAGCGCTCACCCGAGGAGCTTGCGGCGTATCTGGGCAAGGAACTCGCCTTCCCTGGCGGGGTCTTCCTGATGACGGGAACGGGGATAGTGCCAGAAGAAGATTTCACGCTGGAGTCAGGGGATCTGGTCGGGATCTCGGTCGGAGATCTCTTGCTCGAGAACGAGGTGGCGTAGGCCGGCCTATAGAATGGGCTAGGATCGGGTAGAGAGAGTAGGCAGGCGTTTTTACAGGAGGAGTATCTTGATCGAATCACAGATAGAAGCCCTGAACTTTATCGGTGGCGAGTGGGTCCCTGCAGACTCGGGCGAGACCTCGGAGATAGTGAACCCATCGAACCCCTCCGAAGTCCTCGGGACCACCCCCAAATCGGACAAGGCGGAGACGGAGCGGGCGATCGAAGCCGCGGCCGAAGCCCTGCCCGATTGGAAGGACACCCTCCCCGCTGCCCGCGGCGCCGTCCTGATGGAGGCCGCGAACATTATCGAGTCGCGCGAGGACGAACTGGCGCGGCTCATGGCGCTGGAGGCGGGCAAACCTATGAAGGAAGCCCGCATGGAGGTGGGACGCGCGGCGAGCATCTTCCGCTACTACGGCTCCGAAGGCTGGCGCATGCCGGGCATAGCCCCGCCCTCAGCAAGGCCCGGCGTGAGCCATTCCTCCGTCAGGGAGCCCCTAGGGGTCGTCGGACTGATTACGCCGTGGAACTTCCCTCTCGCCATACCGACGTGGAAGATGGCGCCGGCCCTGATCTGCGGCAATACCATCGTAATGAAGCCGGCCAGCAACGCGTCCCTGAACGCGGCCGCACTGGTGCGTATACTCGCGGAGGCAGGCCTGCCCGACGGTGTCCTGAACATGGTGACCGGACCAGGCGGAGCCGTAGGCGACGCCCTCGTTACCGACCCGCGCGTCAAGGGCATCTCGTTCACGGGCTCGACGAGCGTGGGCCTCGGCATCCAGGGCAGGGCCGTGGGTAAGAAGGTTCAGCTCGAGCTTGGTGGAAAGAACCCTTACGTCGTGATGGAGGACGCCGACCTCTCGGACGCGGCGGCCAAGGTCTCCTTCGGCGCCTTCGGATACGCCGGCGAGAAGTGCACGGCCTCGAGCCGGGCCATCGTCGTCGAAGAGGTCTACGACGAGTTCATCGAGGAGCTCAAGAGCGCGACCGAGGCCATGAAGGTCGGCGACCCGCTCGAAGAGGACACGGATATAGGACCCGTGGTCAACAAAAGCCAGTACGACAGTATCCTCGAAGCCCTGGAGACGGCGAAGAGCGAGGGGCGCGTGGTACTAGAAGGCGGGGCAACCGGCTCTGAGGACGATGGCTACTACATCTCCCCGTCCATCGTGGCCGACGTGGACAACCGTTCTGAGACAGCGCAGGAGGAGATCTTCGGCCCCGTCCTCGCCGTCATAAAGGCCAGCGACTTCGACGAAGCCGTCGACCTAGCCAACGATACCCGCTACGGTCTGACCGCGGGGATAGCGACCAGGTCTCTGCGCTACGCCCACGAGTTCATGCAACGCTCGGAGACGGGGCTGGTGAACGTCAACCTGCCGACTGCTGGCCTGGAGTTCCAGGTGCCTTTCGGCGGCAACAAGGAGTCGGGCGTCGGCGGGCGGGAGCAGGGGCCGGCGGCCCTTGACTTCTACTCGGCGTGGAAGACCGTCTCCATCATGCCGTTGTAGGGGGGCGTCAGCGTGAGGGCGAGAGGGTACACCCACGTCAGCGTCAGCGCCACCGACCTGGAGGAGTCGGTCCGTTTCTACATGGACTTCTTCGGGATGGAGGAGGTCCCCTCACCCGACTTCTCCAGGCCCGTGCGCTGGCTGCGGGTCGGTGGTCTGCAACTCCACCTCTTCCTGGACGAAGACCCCGCCCCGCAGCGGCATCACTTCGCGCTCGACGTCGACGACTTCGAGGCCGCCTACGGAAGGGCCGAGGAACTCGGCGCGAGGGACAGCGGACACTACTCTACCGTCAGGGAGCTGCCAGACGGGGCCGTCCAGATGTATGTGCGGGACCCTGCGGGCAACCTCGTCGAGATCAACTGGCCCGACGTGACTACGCTCGACCGCGAGGTCATACCGGAGATCCAGAAGATCGGCGGCGACCCCGAGGCTGTCCTCTACTTCGAGCCGCCGGAACGCTGAGCAGCAGGACGTCAAGCCACGAACAGGAGGAGAAGTCCATGACGCAAGAGCAGACAGAGCAGATCATCTCGGATCTCGGTCTCCCCGACCAGGCCATTCAGAGCGACGAGTTGCCCTGGGTGCCGCAGGGCGATAGGGTCTGGTTCAAGCCCTTGAGGTTCGACCTTGCGACGGGACGTTGGATCAACGTCCTCAAAGTACAGGGCTCAGGCAGGGTCAACCGCCACCGCCACACGGGCGGCCAGGTGATGGGCTTCTGCATAAAGGGCTCCTGGCACTACCTGGAGCGCGACTGGGTCGCGAGGCCGGGCACGCTCGTCTACGAGCCGCCGGGCGACATCCACACGCTCGTCGTCGACGAGGGCGTCGAGGAGATGCAGACCCTCTTCATCCTCGAAGGGACCGTCCAGTACATAGACGATGACGACAATTTGATCTACCAGGACGACGTCTTCTCCAAGCTGGAACGCTACCTGAGGTTCTGCGACGAGCAGGGCATCGAACCCCAGGACCTCCGCTACTAGTGGGCGTACTCGACGACTTCAGCCTCGACGGCAAAGTCGCCCTGGTAACCGGGGCGGCGCGCGGCCTCGGTCAGGGCATCGCTCTAGGCCTCGCCGAAGCCGGCGCAGACGTGGCGGCCCTGGATATAGTGTCCGTAGATGGGACCGGAGATATGATCCGGAACGAGGACCGTAAATTCCACGCCATGAACGTAGATCTATTGGAGTGTGACGCGAAGCTCGCCTCCGAAGTCGTCGAAGGGTGCGTCTCGGAACTCGGTCGTCTGGACATACTCGTCAACAATGCCGGCATCATCCGCCGGGCACCGGCGCTGGAGTTCGGCGAGGAGGATTGGGAAGCCGTCATTAAGGTCAACCTGAGCGCCGCCTTCTACCTGTCCCAGGCCGCCGCCAGGCACTTCGTCGCGGAGGACAAGGGAGGCAGGATCATCAACACAGCCTCGGTCCTCTCCTACGAGGGCGGCGTGATCGTACCCTCCTACTCCGCGTCCAAAGCGGGCATCGCCAACCTTACCCGCGCCCTCGCCAACGAGTGGGCGCCTCTGGGGATCAACGTCAACGCCATCGCCCCTAGCTACTTCACCACCGAGCTGACAAGCGCGCTACGCGAGGACGTCGAGAGGTCCGAGGCCTTGCTCGCCCGCCTCCCCGCCGGGCGCTTCGGCGAACCAGAGGACCTCAAGGGCGCCGCCGTCTTCCTCGCCTCGGACGCCGCGGACTACGTACACGGCTCGATCCTGCCCGTAGACGGCGGCTGGTTGGCACGCTAGAGACTACATCGAG
>DATMVF010000047.1:0-5441 GCA_035563475.1 Rubrobacter sp. | reverse complement strand
CCGACAGATCTATGACGTCAGACATCTCGTCCTCCTCTTCCGTTCGCGGTGCCCCACACCAGCGACCCCACCTGTTCTCCCTGCAAGATACGGCGCAGGTTGCCCTCTTTGAGTATATCGAAAACGACTATAGGCAGGTTCTCGCCACCGCACAACGTGGCCGCCGTGTGGTCCATGACGGACAGGTCGTCGGAGAGCAGGTCCATGTAGTTGAGCCGCGGCAATCGCACGGCGTCGGGATACCGCCTCGGGTCCTTGTCATAGACCCCGTCCACCCTGTTCTTGGCCATGAGCAGGGCGTCGGCGTTGATCTCGAGCGCCCTGAGCGCCGCCCCCGTGTCGGTGGTGAAGAAAGGATTGCCCGTCCCGGAGGCGAAGATCACGACGCGGCCCTTCTCCAGGTGTCTGATAGCACGCCTGCGGATGTAGGGCTCGGCGACCTCCTGGATCTCGATCGCGGATTGGACCCTGGTGGGTATGCCGCGTCCTTCGAGCGCTGCCTGCAAGGCCAAGGCGTTGATAACGGTGCCGAGCATCGCCATGTAGTCGGCCGTGGCCCCTTCTATTCCGAGCTCGTCAGCGACGTGCGAACCCCGGAAGATGTTGCCGCCGCCCACTACGACGGCCAGCTCGGCCCCGGCCTCCACGGCCTCCAGCACGCCCCTCGCCGTCGAATCGAGGCTATCAGGGTCGATCCCGTAGCCGCCGCCATTGCCGGCGAGGCTCTCCCCCGAAAGCTTCAGGACAACACGCTTGATGGGACCGAGCTGTGGAAGCGCGGCCCCGTCTGAAGTGACCCTGGGCTTGGCGGACTCATCCAAGGAAGGCTACTAGAGCTCGTAGTGGACGAAGCGCCGGATCACGACGTTCTCGCCGACCTTCTGGATCGTCTCCTGCAAGAGGTCGCCGACCGTCTTTTCCGTCTCCTTGACGTAGGGCTGCGTTAGGAGGGCCTGCTCCGCGACCCATTTCCTCATCCTGCCCTCGACTATCTGCTGCGAGATGTTCTCGGGCTTGCCCATCTCCGCCACCTGCTTCTCGACTACCTGCCGCTCTTCTTCCAGTGCGCCGGAAGGGATGTCTTCGGGCGAGACGCACATCGGCCGCATGGAGGCTACGTGTAGCGCCACGTTGCGGGCGAACTCCTTGAACTCGGGCGTGCGAGCCACGAAATCCGTCTCGCAGTTGACCTCCACGAGCACCCCTACCCGCCCGTTGAAGTGCACGTAAGCCTCGATCAGCCCCTCGGTCGCAGCCCTTCCGCTCTTCTTGGCGGCGAGGGCCTGGCCCCTCTCCCTAAGCACCTTCCTGGCGCCTTCGACGTCCCCTTCGGACTCCTCCAGCGCCCGCTTCACGTCCATCATCCCAGCGGCAGTCTCCTCCCGGAGCTGCTTGATCTTCTCTATCGTACTAGACAAAGTTACTGCTTCTCCTCGGTCTCTTCTATCTTCTCGTCCGGCGCCTCTTCGACAGGCCCGGCCTCTTCTGTCTCGATCTCTTCGGCCTCTGGCTCTGTTGCGGCCTCGGGCTCGACGGCCTCCGAATCGACGGCCTCAGGTTCGATGACCTCAGCCTCTACCGCCTCTGTATCCTCGGCTTCAGCCTCGACGGTCTCAGTCTCGACGGTCTCAGCATCGACGACCTCGGTCTCGACGCCCTCGGCCTCCGGCTCCTCTTCGACCTCGGACTCGACCGTGACTACGGCCTCCTCCGCAGCATCCGCTTCTGGTATGGCTTCCGGTTCTGCCGGGGCTTCTGGTTCGTCCGCTGGTGGTGTGGAACTGGTGCCGTTTGGCGCCTCGGTGGTGACCTCCGCCGTCTGCAGCACCTCGGCCTCCACCTGGGAATCTTCGATCACCGGCGGCACGGGTCGTTCTTCGATCTGCACTTCCTCGCCCCTGCCGGCGATGATCGCGTCGGCGACGAGCCTGGAGATCAGGCTGATCGAACGTATCGCGTCGTCGTTGCCCGGGATCACGTAGTCTATGACCTCGGGGTCGCAGTTGGTGTCGGTGAGGGCGAGTACGGGGATCTTGAGCCTGTTGGCCTCTTTGACCAGGAGCTCCTCGCGCTTGGGGTCGATGACGAACACACCGCCAGGGAGACGCTCCATCTCCGTTATGCCCGCGAAGTTGCGCCTCAGCTTCTGGTACTCCCTGTTCAGGGCGAACCAGTCCTTGCCCGTCCTCTCCTCCTCGGGAGTCTCGTCGACCCGGACGGCCAGATCCTTGAAGTACTGGATGCGCGGAAGGATCGTCTGGAAGTTGGTGAGCATGCCGCCGATGTAGCGCTCCGCGACAAAGGGTTGCCCACTCCTTATGGCCTCCTCGGCGAGCGGGATCTGGGCCTGCTTCTTTGTCCCTACGAACAGGACCTCGCGGTTGGCCTCGGCGACTCCGCGCACAAAGCTCAGGGCCCGCTCCAACAGCGTCAGCGTCTGATCCAGATCGATAATATGGACCCCGGCCCGCTGGGCGAAGATGTAGCGCTTCATCTTGGGGTTCCACCGCTTGGCCTGGTGTCCGAAGTGGACGCCGGCCTCGAGCAGCTCTCGAATTCCAACGCGCTCGGTTGTGCTCTGCAAAGTCTCTACCTCTCTCTTAAGGTGGTTGGTATCCTCCGCCCGCGCCTCGCAATCCGCCCTCGGATCTCCCGGCGGACCACCACCCGGGTCCGGAGGACCCTGCGGCGGGCGTGCGTAGTCGCAGACGAGCCTGGAAGCATAGACTCGTCCGACCCCGCAGATGTTAGCACAAGGGGGTGGATGCTTCTACGTCCTCTCGGAGAACCTAATCTCCTCGGCGAGGTGTTGCCTGAGCCGCACGAGCGCACTGTGCAGGATCTGTGAGATGCGGCCCTCGGTCAGGTCGAGGATCCTGCCGATCTCCTTCAGCGTGAGGCCCTCGTAATAGTAGAACGTGGTAACCACCCGCTCTTGTTCGCCGAGGCCCTCTATAGCCCTGACCAGCCGCGCGCGTACTTCGGCCTTCTCCGCGGCCGACTCGGGGTCGGTCGCCGAGTGGTCCCCGATGAGGTCGTGCAGCCAGGCGCCGGGGCCGCCCTGGTACTCCAGCCGGGTTTCGAGGGATCTCACCTGGGCCCTCGCGTACTGTTCGAGGAACGCCCGATGCTCGGTGACGCTGATCCCCAGGCGCCCGACCAACTCTGACTCCGTCGGCGCGCGGCCCAGCTTCTGCACGAGCTCGTCCCTGGTACGCTCGATCTGGTGCGCCCTCATACGAGTCCGGCGAGAGAGCGGATCCACCTTCCTCAGCTCATCGAGTATGGACCAGCGAATCTTGGAGATCGCATAGGACTCGAACTTGGTGCGGCGCTCGGGATCGTAGGTCTCGACGGCGTTCAATAGCCCGAAGAGCCCCGACGCGACGACATCCTCCTGATCGAGGGGTCCGGCAATGCGACCGGAGATCCTGCCGGCGACGTATTTCACGAGCGGGGAGTAGTTGACCACGAGCCGGTCCCTAAGTCCCCTGGCCTCACGTTCGGCCATCCGGCGCTCGACGCCCGTCATCTCCCGTTCGGCCAGGCGCTTGCGGACCCGGAGATAGTGCGACCACAGCGACCGGAGGGTACGCTGCCTCACGGGACGGCTCTCCTCACGTAAGATCCAACACCATCACGGCTCACAAACCCCTTCAGCTCGAGTAGGGCTAACGCCGTAAGGACCTCGGGCATAGGTACGTCACATTGCTTCGCGACCGCGTCGACTCCCCTCGGTTCGAAGCCGACCCCGCAGAGCACAGCAGCCTCCGTATCCTCGAGACCGGAAGGCAAAGGCTGGTCGCCTCCGGATGTCTCACCCGCCACAGGTACCCTGTGCTCCCGTGCTACGGCGTCGACGAACTCTGGTATGTCCCACAGTACTCCCGCACCGTCGGCGAGCAGCCCGTTCGAGCCCCTGCACTCCCGTACGCCCGGAGGACCGGGCACGGCCCATACATCGCGTCCGGCGTCGAGGGCGTGGCGGGCCGTTATGAGGGCGCCGCTGTGCTCCGGCGCCTCCACGACCACCACGGTACCGGCAAGCCCGGCTATGATGCGGTTTCTCGCCGGGAATCTCCATGCCAGGGGCGCCTCGCCCAAGTAGTACTCGGAGATCAGAGCCCCGTAACGCCTGACGGATTGGAATAGGGCCCTGTTACGCCTGGGGTAGACGACCGTGTATCCATCAGTGTACAAACGGCTTCCCTAGGTTCGCTAAGCACCCCTCGCACTTCGAGGTCGCCGTTAGGGTAGACGAACACTTGTAAGCGGAGCATCCGGTAGATCTGGTGGCGCTCTTCGCCGGTCAGCTCATCCAGGCGCTCTGGCAACATGCCCGCGTACTCCCTTAGGAGGGTTTCCCTGTCGCGCTCCAGGTCCTCAAGGCGGGCACGGCGCAACTGGAGGTTATCTAGCTCCTCCTCTGCCGTAGTGCGCTGTCCCTCCAGCTCCCGGAGCTTCGCGCCCAGCTCGTCGAAGGTGATGTGACCCTCCGCCGCCATATCCTGATACCGGGAGCGCTTGCTGTCTAGCGTGCTGATCCTGGCGAGCCAGGTAAGGGTTTCCGCCTCTGGATCGCCACGCATCCCGGCGCGTTCGGCCTCTACCATCTCATCCAGTCCTGCGCGTAGGCGCTCCGGGTCTTTCAGCAGGCCCGAGATGAGATCCCATACTCGCCCCTCGATGTCCGAGGCTCGGTGGTTCTTCCGGTGCGCGCACTCGGCGTCGCCGTGCTTGTGGTGGTTGCGGCAGTAGTAGTAGTGGTGGTAGTGGGTGCCTGAGTGCGCCCGGACGCTGTGGCTGACCGTCGTGTGGCCGCATGTTGCGCAGCGCAGGATGCCGCCCGAGAGTTCCCAGAAGCGCCTCCCGGCGTTCGGCGACCGTCGGTTGTCCTTGATGGCCGCCCTTGCCGCATCCACCACCTCGCGGGGTATGCCCGCGTAAGGGACTGGAACGGCTATCCACTCCTCCTTAGGCCTCTCCTTGATGCGCACCTCATTGCGGTAGCGCCGCCCGTTCGATGCTCCTGCGTAAGGCTCGGATACCTGACGAGTGCGGACCCTTAGCCGGTTGTACCACGAGATGCCGTAGAGTTTGGACTCCTCAAGACGCGCCGCCACCTCAGGCGATACCAGCTTCCTTACCTCCCGGGAGGTGTGGGGGCTGTAGGCATCATCCAGAATCGCCAGCCGGAAGAACGCACGGTCCCAGCGCTTCCCTCCTCCGGGCGTGGGTATTTGCTCTCGCTCGAACGCTCGATAGACAGCGTTCATGGATTGCCCCTCGGTACCGACCATGCGGAAGATGCGCCGCACGTTGCTCATCTTGTCCTCGTCCACCAGCAGCCCATCGCGTGCTTCGTTGAGCTTGAAGCCATACTTCACGCGCCGACCGGCCATGACTTTGCCCTCACGGGCGCGCTGCAGCTTGCCCCTGCG
>DATMVF010000046.1:0-2507 GCA_035563475.1 Rubrobacter sp. | reverse complement strand
CTTAAAGCCTCGGGCCGAGTTCTTTAGACTAGGCACCGCAGCTAAGGCGCCGAGCAACCTCAAACCATACTGAATGCTCGGTGGAGACCTCGCTGTGAAGTGCGGGACGTTTAGCGGGACCAGCAATGACCGACCGGTTATGGGCCTGCCTTCGTCCGCCGTGAAGGCCGGCCCGGGGCGAGGTGCGGTGGGCTCGAGTGACATTCGTTATGCCGAACACTCGATGATCGCCACTACTGAGCATCGGGCATGTACCGTACACTACTGACATGAAGCACGTGAGATAGAAAGGAGCCGAGGATGCCGGAACTGCTCGTCGACTTCATCACCTCACTCGATGGCTACGGGGCCGCCGAAGGCTGGCCGGGGTTCTGGGGCCTGGAAGGACCGGAGTACCTCGCCTGGCTGGAAGATCAGCCGGAGGCGGACTATACCGTCCTGATGGGGGCCAACACCTACCGGCTCATGTCCGGGCTGGCCGACGAGGGCGAGCCCGGGACCGAGGACCTGGCCCGACTGTCGAAGGTCGTCTTCTCCTCCAGCCTGTCGGAGCCGCTCTCGTGGCCGAACACCAGGCTCCTCAGTGAGGATCCCGTCGAAGCCGTCCGGGTGATGAAGGCTGGCGGTGACACGTCCATGCGCACCATAGGCAGCCTCACCCTGTGTCGCTTCCTGTTGAAGGCCGGTCTGGTGGACCGCTTCCGGGTCGTGGTCTTCCCGGTTATCACCGGGAAGACAGGTCGTGACCGGATCTACGACGGCTACCCCGATGTGGCTCTGGAGATGGTGAGCAGTCGCACCTTCGACGGCCGGCTGCAACTGCTGGAGTACGTGCCCAGGGTGCTGGCCGGGCCCCCGGGCGCCACCGCGTCCGACTGACTGGAGCCGAGATGACCGCAGGCATGTACCTGCCCGAGGTGGTGTCGCCCGAGGAGTGGCTCGCCGCCCGCAGGGAGCTGCTGGCGAAGGAGAAGGAGCTCACCCGCCTACGCGCCAGGCATCGGCGAGCCGATCGACCGGGCCGACGGCTGGAACCTTGTCGCCAGTGTCTCGCTTCACCGGCCACGCTCGGTCCCGCCATACGTCCCAGACATTACGTCGAGGCTTGCTCGGTGGGCACCTGCAGCATAGGAGCGCAGTTATGTGGAACTTCCGAGAACTGCGTAAAGCGGAAGTCCAACTTCGGAGTAGGCCGATTAACGGAAGTTCAGCCACCGAAGGCCCTCCGCCGCCACGACCTCCGTACGCCCTCCTGACCCTCTCTCATAGGGGATCGGGGCGATCGGCTCTGCACCGCATCTCCTTCTCTAGGTCGTAGCCAGTTCTACTCGCCGAGCTCCGTTCTTCGCGAGCAAGATCTTGAAGCGTACAGGAGGATGTTTTTACTCTGAGCGGTTGACGAACGTAACAGAGAGGCACTACCGCCGCGAACGCTATAGTGCATCCGATCCCAAGCCGTACTGCAACCGGGACAGTACGGGAGCGCACGCAATGGACGCCAGGGTATATGACACCTCAACAAATGCCGCAATATGCCAGACTAAACGGACAAAATGGGATAGATCGGGACGCAGCGCACGAACCTGGTAAGGAGCCCTTCTGAGATTGGAAATCGCGTAGGCGGTGTTAAGTCGTCTCGTGGGTTCGAATCCCACCCTCTCCGCTCTTCCGTCCGTTTGCAGGTAAAACGTGAAAGATCTGGCGGCAGTGCTCTGTCCTTTTGTTGATGTCCCGTCGCGTATCTCATGCAGGCTCCACTCCCCAAGGCTTTGACTGGCTGCTTACCGAAGTAAGCCTGTGAGCCAGAAGATCACCGCCCACGAGCAAGGTCTCGTGGCCTCCCTGCGCGTGCTTAGAGACAGAGCACTATGTCTCGCTCTCGACAGAGACGTCATCTCCTCCGGCTTTGATCCCCGGTCCCGCCGAGCGGCAGCGTGAACCCCCTGGTGATGCCAGCATCCATAGGGAAACGCCGCGTCGCGGCGCTGTCTTGCCCCGCTCCACGTCCCCCCTCGGACCCGGCGGGCTCTTCGACCGCAGTCTTGGGCGACCTGGGATGCACCAGGCTACGTAAACCCGCGCCTATCACAGAGATCAGACCTGCCCTCGGCGGCGCCTGGCGACCGTCCGTCTCGGTGACGAGCGGGTCCGGCTCGCGGTCCTCTTGGGGTCGCCCGTGCGGGCGCGCCCGGCGCCGAGGAAGGCCGCGAGGATGGGGACGGGCCGCAGGGAGGTCTCCCTCCTCGGGTGTAGAGTTGGTAGCTCCGGTTTGTCCTGTGCCTGGAATATCCGGGGCGACCCTCTTGTCTCCGGCAACTCCCGCGGTTGCCCAGGTTCCTGCTGCCAGGAGCGCCACGATCAGCATCGCCACGAGCGCCAGAGACGCTCTGCTCTTCGCCTCGCTTCCCGCGTGCTTGTCCTTATCCATGTGCTGTGTTTCTCCTTCCTTGTCGTTGATGTCCTGTTGCCTACACGCCTCATGAGGGCAGCGTAAAGGGCGGCCGTTA
>DATMVF010000045.1:0-13770 GCA_035563475.1 Rubrobacter sp. | reverse complement strand
TTAGGGCCTTCAGGATCTCCTGCGGCGTACCGAGCGTGAGATGCCCCAGGTAGTTCGGATGCTCGTTGGGGAACACGTCCTGCCTGCGGAAAGCCGCGTATACGCCGGCACCCCACGCCTCCGAAAACGAGACCAGGGCCTCTCGGGCGCCTTGCGCCCCGCCGCCCGCGATCACGACGGGACGCCGTGCGGCGGCGAGTCGGTCTGCTACGGCCCTGACGTCCTGCGGCGCGAGGGCAGAGCGGGGCGGGGGCGGCACGCGGACCTGCGGGCCATCCTGGACCGTCTCACCGAGTACATCCGCCGGCAGCGCGAGCATGACGGGACCCGGACGGCCAGAAGTGGCGATCCTCAGGCCCCTGGCGACGAACTCGGCGAGGCGGTCGGGGCGGTGAACCGTTGCGGCCCACTTCGTGATCGGGGCGTAGAAGGCGCCGAGATCCACTTCCTGAAAGGCTTCTCTCCCTAGGAAGTCCGTCTCGACTTGCCCGAGCAAGACGAGCATCGGCGTCGAGTCCTGCCTCGCCGTGTGTACCCCGATGGCGAGGTTGGATGCGCCCACGCCCCTCGTGGCCATCGCGACCGCCGGTCTCCCCGTCAGCTTGCCCTCCGCCTCGGCCATAAAGGAGGCGCCGGACTCGTGGCGCGTCGAGACTAGAGCGAGGCCGGGGTGCTCCTCGGCGGCGTCCAGAATCTCGAGAAAGCTCTCGCCGGGCACGGTGTACAGGCGCCTTACTCCGGCGCGCGCCATAACCTCGGCCGCGACGTACCCGGCCCCGTTCTTAGTGCTATCCAACATTAGTCCACCGTCCTCGGAAGATCACGGCCCACCGGGACCACATCCCTGACATCCCGTACATCCTACACGCTCGCTCCCCAGGTGGGTCGCGGAAGGATCCGCCAGGGCATATAGTGTGCCCGACGAGGAGAGGAGAAAATTCTGGCCGGCGCGGATGCTGTGGTCGTGGGATGCGGTGTGATCGGACTGACGACGGCGATCTGCCTGCGGGAGGCCGGCCTGGACGTGGGGATCGTGGCCGCCGAATTGCCGCCGGGCACCACGTCCGGTGTGGCCGCTGCTATCTGGTACCCGTACAAAGCCTACCCCGAAGCCCGCGTGCTCTTTTGGGGCGGCAGGACCTTCGAGGTCTTCGAAGAACTCTCCGATACTCCCGAGAGCGGCGTCCTCATGCGTGAGGGGGTGGAGATCTCGCGCCTACCGGTCCCCGATCCCTGGTGGGCCGGGGCGATACCCGGTCTCCGCCGATGCAATGAGGACGAACTACCGCCCGGCTACGTAGACGGCCACGCTTTCACCGCGCCCATAGTCGAGATGCCCATCTACCTCGCCTACCTCATGGATCGCTTCGGCGCCGCCGGGGGAAGCGTGCAGAGGCGCACCCTCTCCTCGCTCGACGAGGTAGACGCAGGCGTTGTCGTCAACTGCGTCGGGCTCGGAGCCAGGGACCTGGTAGACGACGTTTCTATGGAGCCGATCCGGGGCCAGATCATACGCGTGAGCAACCCCGGCATAGAGCGTTTCGTGCTGGACGAAGATAATCCGGAGAGCGTCACGTACATCGTTCCCCGCTCGGGTGACTGCATCCTTGGCGGTACTGCCGAAGTGGGCGCGTGGGACCTCGAACCCGACTCGGAGACCGCGGCCGGCATCCTGCGCCGCTGCACGCGCCTGGAGCCGCGCCTGACGGGCGTAGAGGTGCTGGAGCACAAAGTCGGGCTCAGGCCGGGCCGGCCCGAGATACGCCTGGAACGGGAGGACGGCCCGCCCCCGCGCATCCACAACTACGGCCACGGGGGATCAGGCATCACCCTCTCCTGGGGCTGCGCCGAAGAGACCCTCCGGCTCGTGCAAGAAACCCTCGGCGCGTAGAGCAGCATGTCAGCATGTCAGCACGTCGCCTGTTCCAGGCGACTTGTCAGCACTTCAGCAGGCACGCGAAAGTCCTGGCTGACTTGCCGACCTGGCGGCGCAGCCGCCGGGCTGACAAGCGGAGGCTAAAAGCCGGAGAGTGCCGACTAGCTTGCAAACAGGTTCTAGACCAATTTGCAAGTTCTCAGACGGTAGAGATGTTGATTTGCCTGAGGGCAAAGTGGTAGAAAGCTTCTTGGAGTTGACAGAGAGTGAGATGGGAGGAACACGAACATGGGCCTGGGCAATCTGGGCAATCTAGACCTGGGACAGCTCACGCAGTACCTGCCGAACCTCGACTTTCCGGCCACCAAGGATGAGGTCGTCTCGGAGGCACAAAGCAACAACGCCCCGCAAGAAGTGATCGACCAGCTAAAGAACTCGAGCACCGACACATTCAACAACGCCGATGAGGTGCTGGAGACGGTGCGGGGTAACCGGTAGAGAACGGGCGAGATTCTTTGCCTATAACCTGGACCCAGGGGAGACCCTGGGTCCAGGTCTTTCCTTGTCGAAACTACAGGGGCACCGCTCAAAGAAGCATCAGGCTTTGCCTGCAAGCGTTGGCTGGCAGACTGGACAGTAGTAGGCGGTGCGGCCCGCCGCCTTCGTCTTCTGGATCTTTGCGTTGCCCCGAGGACAATCCGCTCCCTCCTGCCGGTGGGGGAGCAAGAAAGAGTCGGGCAAGCCTTGGGGAGTTGCCCCGCGTTCAATCGCCGCGCGCAGCACACGCTGGGTTTGCCCGTGGAGATCGTGGAGGGCATCTCCATCAAGTAGCCCGACGCTTGTTCTGGGATGGAGGCGGACCTGGAAGAGGATCTCGTCGGAATAGATGTTGCCGATCCCGGCGAAGATTCGCTGATTCATCAGCGTAGCCTTGATCTCCCCCCTCCTCCCTTCGAGCCGCTCCCGGAAGGCGGAGAAGTCCAGATCCAGTGGGTCCAGCCCCAGCTCGTGCTCCTCGATAAAGTCATCTGGGGCCTCGATCAGGTCCACCTTGCCGAACAAGCGCTGGTCGTCGAACGCCAGACGGTAACCGTCTCCGAAAGAGATCCTGACCCTGGCATGGGTCGGCTCTTCGACGACGTCCTTGTAGTATTTCAGGTCGCCGGTCATCCCGAAGTGCAACAGCAGCCACGGTCCGTCGTCCAGTTCCACGAACAGGTGCTTGCCGTGACGCCGCGTAGACTCGAACTTCCTGCCCTCGAGACCACGCTTGAGTTCGCCGGCAGAAACGCCGCCGAGGACTCTCCCGTCCTTCACCTCGACCGTCTCGATGTTCTGGTGCAGGGACGTGGAGTCAACGTATCGTTTGAAGACCTCCAATTCTGGAAGCTCGGGCATAACGACCTCACCTTGTGGTATCTCGGGACTACTTCCATGCTCTCAGCGACGTGGACCGCAAGCACCCTGCTCCACCACCATATCACGGATTTTCGAGTTCTCGATCGTCCATGGCGAGCTGCGGACTGGCAGCTAAGATCCCCATGCGGGTGCATCGCGCCGCGGTACATGGCATTATCGAGGCGTAGGAATGTAGCGAGCAAGGAGACGAACCGATGAGTATCTTCCCAACCCGGATCCTGCTAGCCACCGACGGCTCCAGGGAGGCACAGCTGGCCGCAAGCACCGCGGCCGACATTGCCAGTTCCACAAACTCAGAATTGCACGTCCTCACCGTAGCGCCAGGGAATCCTGATCCCGTCTACCACATACACGAAGGCGGTTTGCGCTACGAAACCTATCAACAAGCGCTCGAAGCGATACAGGGAGAAGCCCAGAAGGTGCTCGACGAACAGGTGCAAGAGATCGAAGGGTCCGGAGGTAGTGTCAAAGAAGCCTACCTTAGGGTCGGAGAACGTCGCGATCAGGCAGTCGTCCACCTGGCTGAGGAGCTGGGCGCAGGACTTATAGTGATGGGGAGCAGGGGTCTCGGCGGCGTCAGGCGGGCGCTGATGGGAAGTGTCTCCGACTCCGTCGTTCGCCACGCCCACTGCCCTGTGATGATCGTACGCCCGGAGAGAGAACGTGCAGAGTAAGTCGAGACGCCCACTAGGGGACACCGGTACCTTTCGCTCGTAATTCACCCCCTAGAAGGAGGCGCGATCCGCAAAGGTCTCCTGTTCCGTTCCTTCACAGGACCGCTCGCCAGGCCACTATGGCAAGTACGAGCACAGGCAGGAGTGCGAAAGCCAACGCTGCGGCCGCTATATGGTCCCCATCGCGCCACATGATTACGAAGAGGGCCGCAACGGTAGCGGCACACAGGGAGACGACGAGGGCGAACAGGAGGATCACGCTGCCTTTCTCCCCGCCACCTCGATCTCGTTCTTGCTGCGCGGCGCGACCATGCGTGTTTCCCACCGTAGCACATTCCGTCGGTGCGAGCCCCGTCCCATGTGATCGTCAGCAAAAGGGGTTGCGCTACGGGGCCAGCCAACTTCCCCAGGGGACCTTGAGTTCCCAACCAGACAAGATTCCCGCGGATGCAACGATTGACAGGACTGCCGAAGTTGGGAATAGAGGTACAGATCAAGAGCCCTGACAGCGTCGTGCATAAGGGTTCAACCCTTATGCACGACGCTGTCAGGGCTACTCGGGTGCCACCGCCACTCTACCGGTTCTCGAGCTCGTAGAGGGCATCGACGGCCAGTTGGGCGAGGATTTCTGTGCCTAGCTGGAGCGCCGCCTCGTCTATGTCGAAGCGCGAATCGTGCAGTCGCCTCTTCTCTGGAGCGTTCGAGAACGCCGTTCCGAGTCTGAAGTAGGACCCAGGGTAATCTCGCAGGAAGTGTCCGAAATCCTCGCCCCCCAGGGAAGGCTCTATCTCAGGCGTCGCATCGGGTCCTAGCAGATCCTGCGCCGTCTTGCGGACGCGCTCGGCCCATTCGGGAGTATTCACGGTCGCCGGGTAACCGTCCCAGTACTTGATCCGGACTGAAGCTTCCATCGACTCTGCGACACCGCCCACTATCGAATGGAAGCGGTCCTTGACCCTCTCTTTGGTATGGGATCCGAACGTGCGGATCGTACCCTCGAGCGTCGCTTCCTGGGCTATAGCGTTGTAACGCGTCCCGGCCCGGATCTTCCCTATAGTCAGTACCGCGGAGCGGAGGGGATCGACGTCCCTACTCACAACCGTCTGCAGGCTATTGATGACCTGGTTGGCCACCACTATGGCGTCGATCGTCTGGTGGGGTTTGCTCGCGTGCCCGCCCTGACCTTCGATCGTCACCTTGAAACGGTCGGAGGCACCCGTCATCGGACCTCCGCGTACGCCGACCTGCCCTGCTGGCAGCTCGGGCCACACGTGCTGCGCGAAGATGACGTGGGGGCTATGCTCGCTGAACACGCCCTCCTTTATCATGCGCCGTGCTCCACCGGTGGGTGAAGCCTCCTCCGCCGGCTGGAACAAGAGGAGTACACGACCAGGAAGTTCCTCCCTTACCTCACGTAGCAACCATCCAGCCCCTACCAGCATCGCAGTATGGGCGTCGTGTCCACAGGCGTGCATCACCCCGTCCACCTTGGAGACGAAGGAGTGGTCGTTCTCCTCCTGTATGGGCAAAGCGTCCATGTCCGCCCTCAGGGCCACAGTCTTGCCCGGGCTGCCCCCTTCCACCACGCCAAGCACGCCCGTCCTGGCGTAGCCTGCGGTAAAGGGGATACCGTGCTCGTCTAGCTTCTCTTGCACAGTCTCTGAGGTAGCGTGTTCCTCCCCACTGACCTCAGGGAACTGATGGAGATGGCGCCGCAGGGAGACGATATGTTCGTGGTACGCTTCGCCTCTACCCTTCAACGCTGGTTTCATCATCGCCATCACCTGATTCTATCGCCCGAAGCTTTACGCGGAAGGCGTGACCTTCCGCACACCACGTCGCCAGAGCGACACACGGACAGATTTGCCGCGAGGGAGGCAAAGCAGGAGTACGGACACGAGATTGTCCTGGAGCGGATGCTCGAAATCGACCTTGGTTAGAGGGGGCGAAACGGCACCTGCAGTCTGCCACGCATGTATCCGCATAAAGCATCGGCATCCCATCCACCCGCCCAGAACTCGATCGGCCAGGGAGGTGAAGTACCAACGATTCCTCCCAGCACCTCCCGGTCACCAGAGACTTCCGCGGGGCCGCGGATCGCGAACCTGTATCTGAGGCTGGCTCCCAGTATGCCCACCCGAATATCCGGTTTCTCCAGGCTCTCCTTCAAGTCGGCGATGCGCTTTTGGAGGGCCGCGCGCAATACAGGATCACCCTCCCCTTGCAAGTCCGTTTCGAGTTTCTTCTTGCGCTCCGAACGGTAGCCCAAGTAATCCATGATTCCTGTAGCCTCAGCGATCTCGGCACGTTCCACCGGATCATCCACGACCGGCTGGCGCCGCTTCAGGACGGTGGGATCGACTTCGTTCATTTTTCGCTCCGGGTGTTGTGGGTCCAGGATATCTCTGCGGCGCAAGGTTACGCCTCCAGCGGTTATCCTCAAGTGGAAAGGATCGATACCCTCCGCGGCATCCTCCGCTACGATGCCGTTTCGTCCTTCGAACTTCGGGCTGTCGAGGAGTTGGATCCGGCCGCCAACCAAAGGATGATCGGGGATGCGTTGCTCGTCCACCGCCACGGTTCGCACCACGACACCGACTTCAGGTCCGTGCGAACGGGGCGAGATCGGTTCTTGCAGCCTGATGATGCGGTCGAGGTCCTCTTCGCCCGCGACTGCAAACGTCCAGCCGCTCACCCCTCGGGGTTCGTCGGACGGATCGGGATCGGTAGCGAGGCGACACTGGAACCATCCTTCGAAGTTCAACGTGAGCATCTACAGTTCCTCCTGGTTCATGAAGCGTTGCGTGTTGCGAGCAAGGCCCTCGAGGTTCTCCTGCAGATAAGCCAGGCGTTGCGGCGCTCCTGTCTTGACGGCGAGGCGCCTGCATCCTTCCGCCTCATGAGCAAGCCGCTCATGGATTATCATCCACGAATTCCTCCGGTCGCCAGGCACCCTCAGGTCGGTATAGAATTCGAACCCGGGTCCAGCGGTTCTTCCAGGAAGATCGTCCCTCGCAGGCAACTGGGTCAGGATCTCGCCGAGGGGCCTGACGACGCCGCTCATCATCTGCCTGGCCGTCGCCCTAAGCCCCTCTCGCTGTTCCGTGCTCTCGCCGGCGAAGGAGTAGAATTGCATCAACATGAGCATCATCGTCCCGTAAACGGCATTGAACAATTCCGCGATCTCGAGCGTATCTGGGTCGTTGATGATGGTGGCTCCGGGCGAAGAGTCGCGGTGTTGGCGCGTTAGAGGATTGGATACGACAGGCCTCGCCGGATCAAAGTTTGGATCTTGCTTGACCTCCTCCTCCAGTTCCTCACTGATTCGAACGAACGTCGCCCAGTGAGACGTTGGAAGTTTCGTCGGAGCAGCTTCTCCTTCTTCGATAATGTCGTTGATCGCCTCGACAGCGGTGGCCCGATCCACGACGTTTCTGATCTTCAGGTTCGCCGACCAGTCGTCGGTGTCCTGCGCCGCACGCGGCCCAATGAACAGTTCCCGCTCGTCGAGGGTTTCGAACGCCTCCCGGATCTGCGTGTACAGGTCGCCCACGGTATCGTAACCGATAGGGTCTGGACCAATGGCCTCCAAGGTTAGCTTGAGCTCCTCCTCGGGCGCCTCGAACCTGATGAAGCGCTCGAGAGCACGAGCCGAGAAGGCTTCGAGTACGAACTCGACCTGCCCTATGCCACCCTTGGCTGGTTCAGGGAAGTAGCGAGACGGCTGCGGAAAATTAGGACGTCGGAACTGCGGTCCCCCACCTATTGCGGTCAGGAGGTTGGTAACCGTGCCGAGGTGGGCCATCTCTTCTCGCGCGACACGCAGTATGTGCGTCTCCCAGCTCCGGAGGAGCTCCAGCTGGGGCAGCGTAGCACCTTCGGTAGGATGTTTCTTTATCGAAAGGGCTGCGAAAAGGTACTGGCAAAGGAGCCCATGTTCGAGCTCGGCCGCCTCGGTCAGAGCGTTGATGAGTTCTTCTCTGGTGTCTATCTTGCTCTCTAGCACATCGTTCTCCTATTAGTTCTTGTTGGAGGACAAGGTAGACTCGCGTCGTTGGTCTACTTGATTCCTGGACGGCAATCATCTCGCTTACAGCACCATAGTAGAGAGCGATGAATTCTGGATGAATCTCGCCGATTTACAGGAGAGAACTGGAGATTCTGACCAAATCCTGTCACAGGGAGTTTCGCTGGTACATCGGTCACGGTCTCCGCGTCGTCAGGATTCTCGATTCTCCGGCCACGTGGCAGGCTACTCTATGGCCGGGTACGGTCTCCTCGAGGACCGGGACCTCTCCTAGGCAGCGGGGTTCTTGGGAGCCTGCCTCTCCCGAGCGCAGCACCGGACAGCGGGGGTGGAAGCGGCAGCCAGGGGGGATGAGGACCGGATCCGGAGGCTCGCCGGTCAATACCTTATGGGTCCGGCGACGACCGACCTCCGGGGTTACGGCGAGCAGGGATTTCGTGTAGGGGTGCAAGGGCTCGGTGAGCACCTTTTGTGCCGGTCCGAGCTCGACGATCTTGCCCAGGTACATGATCGCGACCCGGTCGGCTAGCGCCCAGGCGAAGGCGAGGTCGTGGGTGATGAGGACCAGGGTCATCCCGACCTCGTCCTTGAGCCGGACGAGGAGGTCCAGGATCTCGCCCCGCACCGAAGCGTCTAGCATGGAGACGGGCTCGTCGGCGATGAGCACCCTGGGCTCGAGCGCGATCGCCGCCGCGATGACCACCCGTTGGCGCTGTCCTCCGGATAACTCGTGCGGATAGCTGAGGAAGAAGCGCTCGGGTGGTCTCAGACCAGCCCGAGCCAGGGCGCGGGCCACGATCTCCTTCTCATCCCCCGGCAACCCGTGGATGCGCACGCCCTCTGCGACCGCTTCGTAGACGCTCTGGCGGGGGTTCAGAGAGCCCATCGGGTCCTGGAATACCACCTGGACCTGGCGCCGAAATGTCCTGAGCTCTTCTCCCTTTAGACGCGCCGGGTCAAGACCGGAGATCGAGATGTTTCCCGAGTGGGGCCTGACCAGGCCGAGCAGCGCGCGGCCGAGTGTGGTCTTTCCGCAGCCGGATTCCCCGGCGATGCAGAAGACCTCGCCGGGTTCTACGTCGAAGGAGACGCCGTCCACCGCCCGTACCTCACCTCCGGAATCGCCGAAGAGACGCCGGAAGGCGAAACGGACCTCCAGGTCCCGCACCTCCAGCTCCGCAGCGTGGCCCGGCGTTCCTTCCTTCATCGCGCCTCCTCCCTGGCGACGAGGTGGCAGGCGGCCAGGCGCTGGCCATGCCTTTCCAGAACCGGGTCTATACTATCGCAGGGCTCGAAGGCGGCGGGACAACGGGGATGGAAAGCGCAGCCGCTGGGCCTGGCTTCGGGATGGGGCGGGTCGCCAGGCAGCCCCGCGGGGACACCGCGGGAAGCAGGATCCCCGACGATGGGAAAGGCGCCGACCAGGGCCCTGGTGTAGGGGTGGCGGGGCGTGATGAGGAGGTCAGAGACGGCACCTTCTTCGACTATACGGCCGGCGTACATTACTGCCACCCGCTCGGTTACCTGGGCGAGGACCGAGAGGTCGTGGGTGATGACGATCAGGGCGATGTTACTCTCTTCGCGCAGCTGTGCCAGGAGGTTTAGGATCTGGGCCTGAATCATGACGTCGAGCGCAGTGGTTGGCTCGTCGGCGATCACCAGCGGCGGGTCGCACGCCAGGGCCATGGCGATCATAACCCGCTGGCGCATGCCGCCGGAGAACTCGTGCGGGTATTCGCCAGCCCTGCGCGGCGCGATCCCAACGTGCTCGAAGAGCTCCTGCATTCGGCTGCGGGCCTCGCTTCTGGAGACGTCCTCATGAAGCAGGATCGCCTCGATCACCTGATCCCCAACCCGCTTCACCGGGTTGAACGCGTTCATGGCCCCCTGGAAAACCATGGAGATCCCCGCCCACCTTAACGCCCGCAGCCGACCCGGCTTCGCGCCGATCACCTCCGTCTCTTGAAAGCGGATAGATCCTTCGACCGTCGCGTTACGTGGTAACAGACCAAGACAGGCCAGCGCGAGCGTGCTCTTGCCACACCCCGACTCGCCCGCGAGCCCCAGAGCTTCCCCCGGCCGCAGCGTGAGGTCCACGCCGTCCACGGCCGGGGCCTTCGCGCCCCGCACCTCGTACAAGACGCGCAGGTTCCGTATCTCGAGCAGGGTTCCGGCAGGCGCGGCGGTCTCGCTCATCTGTCTCGCAATCTCGGGTCCAGTATCTCGTCAAAGGCGTAGCCGCACATGGTGAAGCCGAGCACCACCAGTACGATGCACAGGCCCGGCGGAACCAGGTACCACCAGGCGCCGAGGGAGATGGCGCCCTCCGTGAAGGCCGACTCCAGGATGCTGCCCCAGGACACTCTGAAGGGGTCACCCAGCCCTAGAAAGGAGAGTATGGCCTCGGTGTAGATGGCGAGGGCCACGATCAGGATGGTGTTGGCGAAGATGAGTGGGGAAACGTTGGGGAGGATGTGGCGGCCGATGATCTGGCGGTCTCCCGCGCCGAGGGCCCTGGCACGCTCCACGTACGGGCGTTCCTTGAGGGTCAGGACCTGGGCGCGTACCACGCGGGCGGTGGCCGGCCAGGTGGTGACCCCGATGACTAACGCGATGACGAACAGGCTCCGGCCCAGGATGGCAGCGAGCACTATGGCCAGGGGCAGGAAAGGGATGACGAGGAACCAGTCGGTCAGGCGCATGAGGATCACATCTGTCCAGCCGCCGAAGTACCCGGCCGTTATCCCGACCAGGGCCCCGATCACCATCGAGATGGCGGTCGCCAGGAAACCCACGAGCAAGGAGATCTGGGACCCCTGGATCACCAAGTCCAGCACCGATCGTCCCAGCTCGTCCGTACCCAGCCAGAACTGCGCCGAGGGCGGCTCGAGCGGAGTGCCAGGCGCGTTGATCACAGAGAGCCGTGCTTCCGGAACGAGCACGTCGGCGAACAGGGCCGTCAATGTGAAAACGGTCAGTATTACTAGACCTGCAAGGCCCATCTTGTTCCGGGCGAACAGGCTTGCTGATGTCTTGAACGCCTGGATGCGCCGCGTGCGGCGCACGGCACGGCCGCTGCGGGTGGTCTGGGCGCTCATACCCGACCGATCCTGGGGTCGAGCAACCCAAGCAGCAGGTCTGCCGCCAGGTTGGCGAAGATCACCGCCACCGAGAACAGCAAGAACAGGCCTTGCAAGAGCGGATAATCCGGTCCTCCGTTGATGGCCCTGAAGGTGAGTTGCCCGAGGCCTGGCCAGGAGAACACGGTCTCGACCGTGATCGCCCCGGAGACTATGAAACCCAGGTTCAGGGCAGCGAGCGTAACGACCGGCAGCAGGGCGTTTGGGACGACGTGTTTTCTGAGCACCAGGGCTTCGCGCATGCCTTTGGCCCTGGCGGTGGTGACGTAGTCCTCGTTCATCGCCTCGATAACGCTGGAGCGCATGATGAGCGCGTACTCCCCGAGCAGCGCCAGGCCCAGCGTGAGCGCCGGCAAAAACAGGTGCTCAAGCGTGTCCACGAGCTGCACGCCTGCGGAGGCGTCCGTCAGCCCTGGTGTGGTCATGAACGCCGTCGGGAACCAGTCCAGGGCGACGGCGAAGACAAGGATCAGCAGCATCCCGAGCCAGAACTCCGGCATCGCGTAGGTGACGAGCCCGAAGCCGAGTAGGGAGGTGTCCACGGCGCTACCCCTGCGCCACGCGCCCCAGATGCCCATGAGCATCCCGACCACCGTGGCCGCCACTGTGGCCACGCCTACGAGCAGTATCGTCGGCCACAGCGCGGTCCCGATCACTTCGGATACCGGACGCGAGAAGACGTAGGAGATGCCGAGCTCGCCCCGCGCAGTATCCCCAAGATAGTCGAAGAACTGGACCGTCAGAGGACGGTCAAGCCCAAATTCCCTCTTTACCTCGTCGATGGTGGAGGGCGAGACGCGCTGCAACCTGGTGAGCGTGCGCTCGGGATCTCCGGGCAGAATACGGAACAGGAAGAAGTTCAGGACCAGCACGAAAAACAGGGTGCCGACGGCCCCGATCAGCTTGACCGCTACATAGCGCGCCCGGCTCAGGCCCTGTCCTCCGCGCTGCCCCGCCGGAGGAAGAAGACCACGCCCGCGATGACCGCCACGGCGACGACCGCGAGCAGCACGTACAAGAGTGGCGAGGTGCCTCCGCCACCGCTTCCCGCCTCATCTTGGGAGCTGAGGGGTTGCAAGTTCAGGTACGTCTTGGTCGTGAACGTGAAGGCTACCTGGCCGGGGTCGGCAGCCGTCGGGGTCTTGGTCCAGCCCTCGAACTTGTCGGTGCGCCAGGCCTCGGTCTGATTGTCGTAGTAGAAGATGACGTAGGGGTTCTCCTCGTAGGCGATACGCTGCATCTCCTTGATGGTGGCGGCTCGCTCGTCGATGTCGAGCTGCTCCTTTTGCTCCTGGTACATCCGCGAGTAGTCATCGTTGCACCAGAAAGTGTCCGACCAGCCCATGATCTGGTCGCAGGTCAGCACCGACAGGATGAAGTCCGGGTCGGGATCGGAGCCCCAACCCCAGATGAACATGTCGTAGTCGGCCGCATAGATGGCATCGGTGAGGGCCGTGTCGCTTATCGCCTTGGTCTCGAGCCCGATCCCCGCCTCCCCGAACCAGTCCTCGATGAACTGGCCCGCCGTTACGGAGTCCTTGTCCTCCGAGCGCACGAACAGGCGTAACTCCAACTCCTCGCCGGCCTTGTCCACGGTCCCGTCGCCGTTGGTGTCCCTCCATCCCGACTCTCTTAGCAGATCTTTGGAGCGCTCGATGTCGAAACCCTGGATCTCGGACTCGTCTAGCCGCAGGTGGTATTTGGCAAGGGCCGGAGGGACTACCGTGGAGCCGGGGATTCCCTCGCCCTGCAGGATCTTCTGGGTGAGCTCTTCCTCGTCGATGGACCAGTTGATGGCCTCTCGCACCTGCGGGTCTAGCAAGGCGGGGTTCCCGGTGCTCGTCTTGGGAGCGTCGAACTCCTCAATCGCCTCCGGGGAGGGTTCATAGAGGTTGAAGCCGAGCTCGGTGAACCCAGGGTCTGGTGCCGAGTTGGTCTCTATTCCCTCCTGGTTCTCGAGCGACTTGAAGAGGTTGATGGGGACCGGCTGTATGTAATCTACCTCACCGTTCTTGAGCGCCTGTACCATGGTGTCGGCATTGTCGTAGAGCTGGAAGATGATCTCGTCGATGTGAGGGGCGCTCCGGAAGTAGTCGGGGTTGGCCTCGAGGCGCACGGACTGGCCTTCTTTCCACTCCACTGCCTGGAACGGACCAGAGCCGATCGCTGGCGAGTTCTTGAAGGTCTTCGTCTCGTCAGCGGGCACGTCCTCCCAGATGTGCTTGGGCAGGATGTAGACCAACATGGATAGCATCTGTACCGAGGGGTCTTTCGTCTCGAACACGACCGTGTGCCTGTCGGGAGTCTCTATCGTCTCTATCTGCCTGACATAATCGATGTACAGGCCCTGCTCCTCGTCCAGGATACGGTTGAAGGTGTAAGCCACGTCCTCGGACGTCACCGGCTTGCCGTCGTGCCACTTTGCATCCTTGTTGAGGTGGAAGGTCCAGGTGAGGCCGTCGTCGGAGGTCTCCCAGGAGTCCGCCAGACCTGGTACCGGACTCGAGTCCTTCGGGGAGAAGTCCACCAGATAATCGTAGGTGAGGCTCATCACCTCGTAGGAGGGAATCTCCACGATCTTGAACGGGTTGAACCCGTCGATGTCGTTGGTGCTCCCGATGCGGAGAACGAGCT
>DATMVF010000044.1:0-16060 GCA_035563475.1 Rubrobacter sp. | reverse complement strand
CGACGTCCCCGGGGCGCCCCGCCCCACAACGGTCGCCGCCCTGATCCCCGACCGCGTAGAAGTGTCCCCCGACCACGAGTTTACCGTCCACGAGCTCCACTGCCTGTGCCGAGCCCGAGGTGTCGCGCACCCAGCCGCGGGCGCCATCGGTCCCTTTATCGTACTCGGCCAGAAAGTCGCTGCCCCCGGCCGCGAGATAGAGCTTCCCATCGTGGTCCACCACCGATTGTCCTAATGCCGCTTTCCCCGCCTCCGTCACCCACGAGGCGTCGTGGACACCCTCGATGTTGAGTTTGACCATGGCTTTGGCCGGGGCAGCGCCCACCCAGTCGCAGACGCAAGCCGCCCAGATCGTCTGGCCGTCGGCGTCGAGCTCGAGGTCGCGATAGGCCGGACTGCTGTCGTGGGTGCGTATGGTGGCGTCTACCTCGGTCTTCGCCTTGGTCCAAAGCTTCTTGCCGGTGGCGAAGTCGAACGCCGAGAGGCTCACCCCCCCGCCGTAGACCCTTCCATCCCCGCCGGGCGCAGACAGGTTGGGCGCAGCCAGGACCGACTTCAGCGTCGGCGCGTTGTACCACCAGAGTACTTCTCCGGTAGTGCCGTCGACCAGAACCAGGTTCTTCTTGGTGGTACTGGGCCCAGAGAACTTGCCGGCGATCAGCACGTCGTCGGCGTGCGGCCCCGTTCCCCCGTACACCATCATGTCCCACACCTCGGCCCCCGTGCCCCCGAGGCTCGGCGCGATGGGCTTGTACTGTTCCGTCTGCGAGTCGAAGACCGCCACGTTGGCTACGTTGGCCAAGACCGTGCCGTCGCGCTGCTTGACCTTGGTGAAACGGCCGCCCACCCAGATGTTGGTGCCCACCTGCTCGATAGCCCTGACGCGTCCGTCGACCATGGGGGTGTCGTCGGGGACCTCGGAGGGCAACGCAATGGCGCCCTCGGGTAGTGCCAGCATGATGGCCGTCAAAACCGACACCGCCATGGCGGCAAGGAGCGTCCTCTTCGTGTTGCAATCCCATTCATTCCCCACTGTGTCCCCCCTTCTGAATACCGTACAAGCACCGCTTGCACAGTGTAATCCCGCGAAATGTAAGACCTGGAAGATAGTGCCGCATTCTATCACACTCGAGTACAGCGCTAATCATTCGGGTTACTTCTGTCTTCGCTTCTTCTCACGGCCTTGCCGCCCGGGGAAACCTTGCTCGTCCATCGAAGGTACTCGCTCTTGCCGGCTTCCAGCGGGTTACCAGTAGGCCCTTCGGGCCAACTTCAGGACGACCCGCAGGCCTTTGGCGAGGAACCATTTCAGGCTGAGGAGCCACCGGGGTTCGTGGGGCAGATAGCGACTTCGGATCACGCGATCCTCCTCGTCGCTCTTGGAGCGCAGACGCCGGTTCTTTTGCTCCGGGTAGTAGCGCATCCGGGACCAGGCCAGGGGGACGTGATGAAGGGCGGTGTGTTCGGCGAAGCGGGACCACAGGTCGGCGTCCATGCTCAGTTCCATCCGGGCATCCAGGCCGCCCACCTTCTCGTAGATACCGCGACGCCAGAACGTGGATGGCTGCGGCAGGTAGTTGTGGTCGTACATCCAGATAAAACGGTAGTAGGGGATCTCCCTCTTGAAACGGATGGGACGGCTATCGGCGTCTATCCAGAAGCTGTCACCGTAGACCACCTCCCAGTCGGGATGCTCGACGAAGGTCTCGGCCACCTCTTGCAAGGTGCGGGCTTCGAACAGGTCGTCGGAGCACAGCCAGCACAGGATGTCGCCGCCCGCCCGGTCGAACCCCTTTATCAGCGCGTCGGTCTGCCCTTCGTCCGGTTCGCTCACCCAGAAAGCCAGTCGGTCGGAGTACTTCTTCAGGATCTCTACGGTGTTGTCGGTCGAGCCACCGTCCATAATTATGTACTCCAGGTTGGGATAACCTTGATCTAGTACGCTCTTGATCGTCGCCTCGATGTACTGACCCTGGTTGAACGAAGGCGTCACCACAGATATCTTCGGCCAATCTCCCTTTTCGCCATTCATACTACGATCCAGCTCCCATCTACGATCTCACAGTACTCCACGATATCTCGGTAGGTCCACTCACCCGCTGTCGATTCCCACCCTAACATACCCGTAGTAGACATTCGTGCCGATTACCAGCCGATCTCATTTAACCGCGCGATGCGCGTTTGACCCGGGCGGCCCAAGGTCGAGGGGCCCCGCAAGATCATTGACAGAGCCCGGGAGGGGTGGCATCCTAGCCCGGCGGCATTCCTTGGATAGTATCGAGATCTACGACGAAGCATTCTTGCGAGGACTAGCGGGTGAGGTAATCAGATGACGATGCCCAACTTCTTCATAGTAGGCGCGCAGAAGGCGGGGACGACCTCGCTCTACCAATACCTCAACCAGCATCCGCAGGTCTACATGAGCCCCATCAAAGAGCCTTTCTTCTTCGACCACGAGATGGATTCCAATGGCGGGGTCGTATGGCGCGAGTTCGAGGGGCATCGCCAACCTCCGAGGTTCACCAGTATCGAGGAGTACAGCGCGCTGTTCAAGGGGGTGAAAGATGAGAAGGCGATCGGCGAGGCGACCCCCTTGTACATCTACGCTCCGGGGACCGCCGAGCGCATAGAGAGATTCGTACCAGGGGCGAAGCCGATCGCCCTCCTGCGTAATCCCGCCGACAGGGCGTATTCGGCTTTCCTGTACGCCCTCCGTATGGGGGTAGAGCCACTCACCGACTTCGCGCAAGCGCTCCGCGAAGAGCCGTTCCGTATTCGTAACCGCTGGCACTACGTATTTCATTACCGCAGCAGGGGGCTCTACCACCAGCAGTTGAAACGTTACTACGAAGTTTTCGGGCGAGAGAGGCTCGGGGTGTGGCTCTACGAAGACATGAGAGAAGATCCCGCCGGCGTGGCCCGGAGTGTCTTCCGCTTCCTCGGGGTCGACGACACCTTCGCTCCGGACACTTCCTCGAGGTACAACCCGGCCGGCGTGCCCGCAAGCAGGGCCGCCCGCGCCGCGATGAGGGCAACGAACAGGGCAGTCTGGGTCCTCCGGAAAGCCCTTCCGCCCACGTCCGGCATCTTGCCGCTCGCCTTCGAGATGCGTCGAGCGGTGCAGAGCCGGGTCCTCACCGAGCCGCCGCCGATCGATCCGGAGCTCCGCGGGGAGCTGGTCGAAGGCTACAGGGAAGACATCCTTAGGCTGCAGGAACTCATCGGGCGGGACCTCTCGATATGGTTACGATAAGGCCGGGCCGCGAGCAAGGGGGTTTACGCGCGTGACGATGCCCAATTTCTTCATAGTAGGCGCGCAGAAGGCGGGGACGACCTCGCTCTACCAATACCTCAACCAGCACCCGCAGGTCTACATGAGCCCCCGCAAGGAACCGCATTTCTTCGAGGGCATGCGCTCGGAATACCGCAGACCGGGTCGCAGGAGCGTCCCCGTAAGCGACCTCGCTGAGTACAAGGCCCTTTTCGCGGGAGCCTCAGACGAGAGAGCGGTCGGCGAGGCCTCCGCCTCCTACCTGTATAGCCCCAAGGCCCCTGGCCTCATCAAGAGCTCTGTCCCAGACGCCAAGATCATCGCGATCCTTCGCAACCCCGCCGATAGGGCGTACTCCAATTTCGTGTACTGCGTACAGGTCGGTCGCGAACCGCTCGGTAGCTTCGCCGAGGCTTTGCAGGCGGAAGAGGCGCGTACGCGGGATAAGTGGGGACCCCTCTGGTACTACAAACAGAAAGGTTTCTACTACGCCCAGGTAAAGCGCTACTTCGACACTTTCGGTCGGGACCAGGTCGGAATCTGGCTCTACGAAGACCTGAGAAACGACCCCCTGGGAACTCTACGCGAGGTCTTCCGTTTCCTGGACATCGACGAAAGTTTCGTTCCCGATGCGTCCATGGAGTACAACCCCTCTGGAGTACCGAGAGTCGGGAGATTGTACAAAGGGGTGAGAACACTGACCGCGCGCAACCCCGCCCTCGTCGAACGGGTCCTCCCCGCCAGACTGCGCGGGTACGTCAAGCGCCGTATCTTCGTCAAGCCTCCGCCGTTTCCGCAAGAGGTGCGCCGGCAGTTGACCGACTCCTACGGGGAAGACATCCTGAGGCTGCAACAGCTCATCGGGCGGGACCTCTCGGCGTGGCTGGAGGACCCGCGAGGGTCGGGGAGTAGGGAGTAGGACCTACTCCCCGAGCGAGGTGGAAGGCCTTCTACGAGCCGCTCTAGGCGGGCTGGGGGACCCTTCCTGCGATCCTGAGCTCCGACTCGATCCAACGGTAGGTAGGCGTGAGACCTTCCCTCAGGGGGATACCGGGCTCCCAGTCGAGCACCTCTCGGAGTCTACTGTTGTCGCTGTTTCGGCCCCGCACCCCTTGCGGCTTGGAGAGATCGTGGCGCTTGGTGATGCGCTTGCCGGAGATCTCGGCCACCATGTCGACCAGTTCGTTGATGGTCACCAGCTCGTCGGTACCGAGATTGAGCGGGTGGGGGTACTCCGAGCGCATGATCCGGTAGATGCCCTCTACGCAGTCGTCTACGTGCATAAAGGAGCGGGTCTGCTCGCCGTCGCCCCAGACCTCGATCTCGTCCCCGTCGGCGGCCAGGGCCACCTTGCGGCTGATGGCCGCCGGGGCCTTCTCCTTGCCCCCTTCGTAGGTGCCGAGAGGCCCGTAGACGTTGTGGAAGCGGACTACCCGAGTCTCGAAGTCGTAGTCCTCGTTGTAGTATTTGCAGAGCTCTTCCATAAAGAGCTTCTCGGTGCCGTACCCCTCCTCGGGTTCCGCCGGGTAGGCATCGTCTTCCTTCAGGTTGGTAACGTCCGGGCTCTTCTGGAGATACATCGGGTAAACACAGGCCGAGGAGGAGAAAAGGAATCGCTCGGCCGCGTTGATCCGGGCCGCCTCAAGCATGTGGATGTTGATCATGGCGCTGTTGCGGGCGATATCGGCGTGGAAAGCGGTGATGTAGCCGATGCCACCCATATCCGCCGCCAGGTGGTACACCTCGTCGATGCCCCGGGTGGCTATCAGGCAGTTGTCGAAGCGGCGGAGATCCAGGAGCTCGAACTCGTGGCTCGGACTCGGCTCGTACTCGGGGTGTTTGATGTCGACGCCCCGCACCCAGTAGCCCTGATCCACCAGGTACTTCACCAGATGGTGCCCGATAAAGCCGCCGGCGCCTGTCACTAAGACCCGTGTTGCCATGTGTTCCTCCCAACATCACGAAACGATCACTTCTAAACCTCAATATACTAGAAGATACCGAAACGTTCACATCGTATCCTCGACGTAACGGGATTCGCCGAGACCCCTTGCGTCGTCCACCGGGCACATTTCGCCGCCTGTCTCCCAACTTTCTCAGGCGTGTTGGTTCGCACGAAAGGGCGTACGCCGAAGCTACCACTGCGTCCTCTCTAGCCTACCCGCCTTGCTTTCTACCGAACCGTAGCCCCAGAAGCTGCCGCAAGAACAGCACGACGAATCTCGGGTTGTGTTTGGCATAACGCTTCCACAAACGCTTGGGATCCATCAGCAACCTGAACAACCATTCCAGGCCTGCCGCCTGCATCCAGCCCGGGGCCTGGCGCACCCGACCCGTGTGGAAGTCGAACGCTGCGCCAACACCGATCATCACCGCTGGAATGCGATCCTTATGCGCCTCCATCCATCTCTCCTGTTTGGGACAGCCGATACCCACGAACAGGATACGCGCACCCGAGGAGACAATCTCCTCAGTTACCCTCTCGTCTTCCTCGGGCGTCAAGGGACGGAAAGGCGGTGCGATCTGGCACACTACCCGCACCCCGGGGTAGCGCCTTTCCAGGATGCGAACGAACGTCTTTAGCAGGTCCGGCGTGCCGCCGTAGAGCCCGATCGGTATGCCTTCCCGCGCGGCGGCCCGTTCCACCACGTGCGTCGTCAGGTCCGTCCCCCGAACCTGGGTTGCGTCTCTGACCCCCAGGCTCCTCAACGCCCAAACCAGAGGTCTTCCGTCGGGCGTAACCAGGTCGGCACCGTTTACCACCCGCTGAAACGCCGGGGAGTCAAAGGCCTCCATGGTCATGTGCACGGTCGCCACGCACACGTACGCCGAGCGTCCATCGTGCGCCCAACGCGCCACGCGCTGTGAAGCGTCCTCGTAGGAGGTAGCGTCTACCCGCATACCGAGCACGTGCCTGAAGGCCAGGGTCAAGCCGGCACTTTCTTGCGCTCCAGGGCGGCCTCGTAGATCTCCATCAGCGCCCGGTAATTGCGCTCCGCAGTGTACTTCGCCTCGAACTCGGCCCTGACCTCATCACGCATACGTAGTAGTTCTGCCGGGTGCGACAGGGCCCACTCGACCTGTGTGACGAGATCCTCCGGGTCGCCGGGGCGGAATACGAGCCCCGTGCGGCCGTGTTCTACGAGCTCGGCGACCGCTCCGATATCAGCCGCGATAACCGGAGTGCCCACCGCGAAAGCTTCTACCGCCACCCGGCCGAACGTCTCGTACCACTCCGAGGGGAAGACGAGCATGTCGGCCTTCCCCATCAGCGCGTGGACTTCCTTTACCGGCCTGTGTCCCAGCCACTCCACTTTGGATCGCTTGGCGGCTCCTACTACCCGATCCCTCAATGGGCCGTCTCCCACGATCTTGAGCGGGATCCTCGTTCCGAGCCTTTCCCAGGCGGCCAGCATCGTCCCCGTTCCTTTCTCGGGCGCGAGCCGGCCCACGAACAGGGCGTACCCGCCTCCTCCCCGGCCCCGACCAGGATCGGGGGCAACGAAGTTGGGTTTCACCACGATCTTCCCCGCGGGGAGGCCGCCCTCGATGAATTTACTCCGGGCAAACTCCGTAAGGGCAATGTAGACATCGACCATCTCTGTCCATGTACGCAAAACACGGTGCACGGTGAGCATCGCCGCTATCACCCCGCTCGCCGCCCGGCTCCCCCGGTAGCACTTGTGAACGACCCCGGGCCAGGGGACCGCTTTGCCCATACAATCCTCGCACACCCGCCCATCACGGAAGAACAGGGCTACTGGACAGAGCAGACGGTAGTTGTGCAGGGTCTGTATTACCGGCACACCTTCGGCCCTGGCGGCGTAGTAGCCGGCCGGGGAGACCAGGGGCAGGGTGTTGTGAAAGTGGACCACGTCGGGCCGCTCCCGGCGGATCAAAGCCCCTAGTTCACGATACACAGGAGTGTTCCATACCGTATCTTTCGCCAGGGTCAGACGGTTCACTCGCTCGACCTGGTCGTTGTGGACCTCGTAACGCAACACCAGGTGATCTCGGGCCTCCAGGAGAGCGGTTTCGTCCACGAAAACCTGGTCTTCGCCGCCGGGTCGCTGGTACCTGTTGTGGACCGCCAGGATCTTCATCTGGCACAAGTTACCATACCCGCATTTTCAGGGCATGGTGGGAAAATGCGGGCTACGGCTGCGTCCTCGACTACAATGACGCATCGTCGCTCAGGACGCTTTCGATCTGCTGCGCGAACCAACCCCAGACCTTTTTCTCTCCGACGCCGGGGTCCAGGCTCTGTGCCTCGCTGTAGAGCAGGCCGACGTGTGCCAGGTAAGCAAGATACAGACCGGGCAGATGTTTCCGTCCTTCCGGCCACAGGGCGTCCAACAGGGTCAGAAAAAGCCGGCGATCCCGAATGCCACTACGCCGCCCCTGCAGGGCGGCCTGCAGGGCCTGGAAGTTGAACGCGTCGTACAGGGGACTCATTCCTTCGGAGGCACGTTCCCAATCGAGTACGAACAGGGATTGCGGTCCCAATCGGGTATTCCAGGGTGTGAAGTCGCCGTGGGCTATAGACAAAGGCATACCCACCGGCCCCAACTCGTCGTGCAACCTCTCGAGGGCCGGACCAAGATTGGCAGGCAGGGTTTCGGGAGAGCTATTGCGAAGGTGGTGCCATATTTCGGATATGCGGGTCCACATCGGACTCTCCGCAAACGTTTCCCGTACCTCGAAGGACCGAAAGAGATGCGTGCAGAAACGCAGGTGCACGGATGACAGCCTTCTGGGACCCGGACGCGGGGGGCCCATCGTGATGAGGAGTATAGTGCCCCCGTGCCAGGGAAGAGTGCCCAAGACCTCTGGGACCGTGCCTTTGAGGCCCGCGCTCTCCGATAACCGCAACAGGGCACGCCTTTCGGATTCGAGAGCCGCCTGGGCCAGTGACGAAGTGGCGATCTTGGCGTAAGCCAGCGTCTTCCCCTCGGGGGTGAGCACCTGCGCGGTGATTTTCCGGTGTGGGGATGGTACACCCACGTAGAAAGCCAGACGCACCGCCTCCACTCCCATGACGGAGGCCACCGTCGTCTCCAAACGCGCCAGGGCGTCTTCCTCCAGCCATACCCTTTCACCCAGCACGGCTCCGGCGCCTATGATCGTTCGTAGTGCCCGGCCCCGCAGACTGTTGGGCTGATACAACCCTCCTATACCTGCCCGGCGCAAAGCGGGCTCCTTCGCCGGCAGCAGCCAGCGGACATTGGTGAGGTTCGGAAAGGCCGTGTACGTGCGTCCCGCCATCTTCTGGGTCTCGAGCCTGACTCCCAAGAGCGCGGAAACATCGGTTCCCTGCCCGTAAAGCTGCATACCTAAGCTGCTTCTTGCCGGATCAGATTATCCACGCGGCTCTCCTCTGGCTCACCCGCACGACGGCATGGGAGGTGAAATCCGCCGCAGAGTTGCTACTTCGCACGCTAGTCGGCGCCCGCCGAGACGGCGACATTGAAGGCGGCTCCCCTGGGTATCGATGCGTTGTCTCGGTTGTAGATCGCCCATCTTTCCACCTGTGCATCGTACACGGTATCTACCGGATGGTCGTTGTATACCCCCCTGCCGCCTCCGGGATTCCAGTTCTGCGTGACCGAGAGTACGGCGTCGGGTTCGCCGTTGGTAAGACGATCATCGAGGTAGGTGTAGTTCCCGGCGGTGTTCACGAGACCTGCTTCGTGGACGAACTTCGCGGATGCTCGCGGAACGACCACCTCGAAGGTGGCTCCTGCTGGCACCGCTGCTCGATCCTGGTTGAAGATCGCCCACTTCCTTGCCCCGCCCTCGTACCAGACACCGATGTTGTGATTGTATGAAGCAGACCCAAGCTTTTCCTGATCCGGGGTCGGTGAGACGATGACGATGGCGTTCGGATCCCCATCTATGCTCGGGTCGCCGATATAGGTGTAGTCTCCGCGGCTGTTCTGATCCGTAGCCCGATGGACGAAGGAGGCCTTGTTGGCCGTGGCGTCGGAGTTCTTGCGATCGCTGGACGACCCGGCGGTCGTGCCTTCTGTCGCTTTGGCAGCGGTGGTCGTCTCCAGCTTGCCGCCTTCGAGTGTGCTGGTCTCGGCGGGGCCCGTCGCTGCCCGCCCGGACTGCCAGCCGACAACGACCGCAGCCGCCGCGCCTACGCCGACAGCCACGACAAGCACCACGAGCACACCAGCGACGTATATCAAGTACCTTGATGGGGGTGAAAGCCTCCTTAGCCGCTCGATCATCTCATCTCCACTCTCCGATCCGTGCTTACATCCTAGTAGCGCGCGGTCGGAAAGTACATACTTTACATGGGCTATCTCGAGTGTTACGTGTGGGATCCGGATGAGGATCATCCCTGGATGAGCTCTTTGCGTCCCACCAGGTGGATCGGCCGTGCCACGGACCTGTAGGGTCCGGCCCGATGAATCGTAACGTTAGGCAAGGTCAGAGAAGAACCTTGCACAGGGAAGATCACTTCCCGTTCTTCAGGTACTTCTCGAACTTCCCGAAGGGGAGGCAGTTGATCACGCTCCCCTTCTCGACCCAGGCCCTTCTGGCCTGCGAGACGCCGTACTTCATGAAGCCGAGGGCCCGCTCGTCGTGGGCATCCGTGTCGATCGTGATGCTGACGCCTGCCCCCACGGCCTCGCGGACGTAGGGAACCGCGAGGTCGAGGCGGTCCACGTAGGCGTTGAGCTCGAGAGAAGTGTTCGTGGCCGCGGCCTCCCTTATGAGGCGTGAGACGTCTACCTCATAGGGTTCCCTGCGGTTCAGGATGCGGCCCGTGGGGTGGCCGATAGTCCGCACGTACGGGTTGTTCATCGCCCGCACGATGCGCTCCGTCATGGCCTTCTCGCCGACCCCGAAAGAGGTGTGCACGGAAGCAACGACGAAGTCCAGCTCGGCGAGCACATCGTCGTCGTAGTCGAGGGAGCCGTCCCTTAGGATGTCGACCTCGGAGCCGCAGAGGAGGTGGATCTCGCCGTAGCCCTCGTCGGCCTTTCTCACGGCCTCCAGCTTCTCCTTCAGGCGCTCGGGGGAGAGGCCGTTAGCCACCCTGAGGCTCTGGGAGTGGTCGCAGAAGACGAGGTACTCGTAGCCGAGTCCGATGGCCGCCTCGGCCATGCTCTCGATGGTGCCTTTGCCGTCTGAGTAGTTGGTGTGAACGTGCAGGTCCCCGCGGATATCCTCTACGGAGATGAGGTCGGGCAGAGTGCCACTGTCTGCGGCTTCGATCTCACCGGCGTCCTCGCGTAACTCCGGAGGGATGTAGGCGAGGCCGAGCCGCGAGTAGAGATCCTCTTCTGTGGGGACGGGTTTGTAGTCGCCGGTCCCTGCCCTGGCCAGGCCGTACTCGGAGATGTTGATGCCCATCTTGACGGCCCGCTCGCGCAGCACGATGTTGTGGGCCTGGCCGCCGGTGAAGTGGTGCAAGAGCGAGCCGTAGGCCTCGGGCTCGACTATTCTCAGGTCTATCTCGGTCCCGCCGCTCAGGATAAAGACCTTCTTCGGGCCGTGGGCCAGGACCTCCTCGGCGAACGGCGCCTGTGCGAAGTCGTCGGCGAGCGAGCCGGGGTCCTCGCTTGCGGCGACGATATCGATGTCTCCGACGGTCTCCTTCATGCGGCGTAGTGAGCCACCGACCTCGGCCCTCTGTGTCGCCGGATGCGAGCGGACGAACGAGAGGATCTGCTCCCCCAGAGAGGTCGCTTCGTCCAGGAGCATCCGGCGTTCCGTCGCGTTGTAGGTCCTCGCTGCCTGCACCATCTTCTGGGCGCTCTTCTTCCCGAAGCCCTTGAGGGAGGAGATCCGCTCCGGATCAACGGCCGCGAGCTCCTCGACGCTGGTGATGCCAAGCTCCTTCCACAGGCGCCCGACCGTGCGCGGCCCGACGCTGGGCAGGCGCGTTATCTCCACCAGGCCTTCCGGTATCTCGGCCGTCAGCTCGGCGAGTAGCCGGGGCGTCCTGTCTTCGGCCAGATCCCTTACCACCTCGGCCGTCGTCGCGCCGACGTGGGGCAGCGTCTTGAGGTCATCGACCTCGGTCACCGGTCGACCGAGGGCGGCCACCGACTCGGCGGCCCGCGTGTAGCCGAGCACGCGGTAGTACGCCTCGTCTTTGATCTCCATGAGCGTCGCGATAGTCTCTAGCGCCCGGACGATGTCGTTGTTCTGCAAGGTGCTCGCTCCTCCTTCTCAGGACCGGCCGTCCGCCACAGAGATTATACGCCCGGCCAGGGTACCGAAACGGGTTAGAATTCCTCCATGCTCGAGACCCGGAGAGAGATAGTCCGGTGGATCGCAGAGCGCCTGACGGTGGTCTCCGCCGCCTGGCTTGCTGCGGGGCTCGCGTTTTCGGCCTTCGTTATCTGGGCTTTTACCGAGCTGGTCGACGTGGTCGTCGAGGGCGATAGCCGGGTCTTCGACAGGGCTGCGCTGCTCTGGATACACTCCACCTTACCCGGCTGGCTCGACGGACCGATGCGTATCGTCACGGCGCTCGGCTACTACTGGTTCGTGGTAGCGCTCCTGGTCGTGGTCGTTGTTCTCTTCTACCGAAGAGGCTGGAAGCTCTCGGCCATACTCCTCCTGGTCTCGACCGCTGGTAGCGCCGTGCTCACCACCGTCCTGAAAAGCGTATTCCAGCGGGCGCGTCCCGAACTCTTCGACTCCGGCTACCACGCCTCCTTCTATTCGTTTCCGAGCGGCCACGCCACCGTCGCCGTCGGGTTGTACGGGATGCTCACGCTCGTCCTGGCTTACCGGCTACGGGGGGCAGCGCGATGGGCCGTGGTCGTCTCGGGAATATTCGTCGTGCTCCTGATCGGCTTTTCCAGGCTCTATCTCGGGGTGCACTACCCGACGGACATAGTGGCCGGCTACCTCGCCGCCCTCCTCTGGCTGGTCTGCGTCGGTGCCGTGTACGCGCTGTGGCTCTCCGTCCGGAGCTTTAGGGTGGCCGAGTCGAGCCGCGGCGAAGGGTAGTACCGGACCCTCAGGGATTGCATGCTTTATCTTCGGGTTTCTGGCGGAAGATGGCGGATAGACGTTGTACATCCGTGTCATTAAGTGGTAGCTTCTCACCGTGCTCGAAGCGATCCTACATCCGCTCATAGAGTTCGTCACCGCGACCATCGGCAGCTACGGCGTCCCCGCGGTCTTCGTGCTGATGTTGCTGGAGAGCATGGGGATCCTCATCCCCTCGGAGGCGATCTCACCCTTCGCGGGTTACCTGGTCTCGGAGGGAAAGATGGGGTTCCTCGCGGCGGTGGCCGCCGGGGTCTTGGGGAACGTGGTAGGCTCCTGGATCGCTTACTTTATCGGGCTCTGGGGCGGGCGCGAGCTCTGGTTCCACTACGGGAGATACGTGGGTGTCAGGGCGCATCACCTGCACGTCGCCGAGAAGTGGTTCGACAAGTACGGTGAGGTCACCGTCTTCGTCTCCCGCTGCCTGCCGGTGGTCCGAACCTTCATCTCTTTCCCCGCCGGCACGGCCAGGATGAACTTCACCAAGTTCACCGCATACACCTTCCTGGGGTGCATACCCTGGGTCTTCGCGCTGACGTACTTCGGGTACGTGCTCGGCGAGAACTGGACGACGATAGGCGATTATCTGCACTACCTCGACTACGCCGTCGCCGTGGCGCTGGTGGCCGGAGCCGTTTATTTGTTCTGGCGCTGGCGGCGCTCCGCAGCCTAGCGCGGTGGATTACCTGGAGTTCTTGTTCCTTGGGGCCATCGGGGTCGTTGGGGGGGTACTCTCCGGCCTCGTCGGGGTCGGTGGAGGTATCGTCTTCGTCCCCGGTCTGTTGTACGTCGGCGGATGGAACATCCAGGATGCCGTTGCGGCGAGCCTGGTGATCATCATCTTCAGCTCCCTCTCCGGCACGATTCGCAACGCCAGGACCGCTGACCCCGTGAACTGGCGGGTCGCCGGCCTCCTCTCCCTGGCGGTAGCCCCTTCGGCTCTGATCGGGGTCCTCATAAGCCGCGTCTCCCCCGAGGTCGTGGTGAAGGTGGTGTTCGCCACGCTACTCATAGCCCTCGCCTACCCGACCGCCCGTGGCGGGGGCGAGTACGAGAGTGACCGCAAGGGTATTCCCGTCCCCCTGGTCTTCCTGGCCGGCATCTTGGTAGGGACGCTCTCGGGGCTCGTCGGGGTCGGCGGCGGGGTGGTGATGGTCCCGCTGATGGTGCTCGGCATGGGACTCACCACCAAGCGGGCCGTCTCCACGAGCCTCGCCGTCGTGATGTTCACGGGTATCGTAGGGGCGGTCGGTTACGTGGCGACCGGGTTCAGGGACGTGCAGGATCTGCTCAGCCTGCCGCCCCTCATCATCGGTTCCGTGATCGGCGCCCCCCTCGGGGTACGCCTCAGGGACTGGCTTCCGGAGGGCGTGGTGCGGATCGGTTTCGGTGTGTTTATGGTGATCGTGGCCCTCCACCTCTTCGCCCAAGCGCTCGGCAAATTCTGGGAACCCAGAATCTTTTGAGTCATATCCGTCCCGGTGCGTTATCCTACTACTTCATGTCCGAGAAGCCGTACTACCACAACGAGCAGTTCCAGACCTCCAGCGAAGAGCGTCGGCCGGCCACCAAGAAGGGTGGAGGGGCGCTGGAGTACCTGGTCATACTGCTGGTCTCCTTCGCCCTGGTCTTCGGCTTCGTCAGGCCGTTCGTCATGGAGGCCTTCTGGATCCCCTCGGGCAGCATGATCCCGACGCTCGAGATCGGCGACCGGGTGCTCGTGAACAAGTTTATCTACCGCTTCACGGACCCCGGTCGCGGAGACATCATAGTCTTCGAGAGCGTCGATAACTCCAACGAGGACCTGATAAAGCGGGTCGTCGGACTGCCGGGAGACAGGATCGCCGTAAGGGGTGGCAGGCTCTTCGTGAACGGTGAGCCCCAGAAGGAGCCGTACACGAACAAGAAGATGCCCGACAGGAGCTTCTACGCCCGGACCAAGGTCCCCAAGAACCACGTCTTCGTGATGGGTGATAACCGTGGCAACTCCGCGGACTCGAGAGTCTTCGGACCATTGCCCGAGAAGAACATAGAGGGCGAAGCCTTCCTACGTTTCTGGCCTCCGGACCGTATCGGATTGCTTTAGAGCACTTCAGCACGCTCAGGCTTTTAGCCTTCGCTTGTCAGCATGTCAGCAAGTTGTCCCGTAGTCTCGCCGCGAGCGTAGGACCTGACCACCACTAGTGGTGGTTCCTCGTGCGCAGCTGGGTGAGGCCGGAACAGGAGAAGCTGACAGGCTGAAATGCTGACAAGGCGCGAAGCGCCGTGCTGACCAGCTAATCAACCACCTGTGCGCTGAGGGAGCGGGGGTCGAAATAGGCCCGAAAGCGCGTGACCTTGCCTTCTTCTATCTCCAGGAGGCTTACGCCGTCGTAGGAGACGTCGTTGCCGTTGGCCTTCCCCGAGGTGTTCCACTCCAGCGCGGCGTGGCCCGCATCGTCGGCGAAGACGGTCTGGAACTCGCTCTTCATCTCGCCGAAGGTGTCGCGGTAGCCCGTCCAGAACTCGCGCAGGCCGTCGTGGCCCGAGAAGGTTTTCGGCACGGCGACGTTGCCCACGTCGCAGTCCTGGGCGTGGATCTCGACCAGGGCATCGACGTCCCTGTCTTCCTCCAGCTTCCGGAGCGCCTCAACGAACCTGTCGGCCACTTCTTTGGACACGAGACCACCTCTCATGCGGTTTCAGTTCCTCGAGGAGGGTATCGCCCACCCATCGATGGAACTGTAAATCTACACTCAGTGAGGGTTCACGTCCGGGGTAGCTCTTCGATCTCGATCCGCTCTATCCTGTCGCCCGGCTCCGGGTCGCGCTGTGGGTCCCGCTCCCTTATGGCACCGACGACTTCCATACCGTCGACGACCTCTCCGAAGACCGCGTGCCTGTCGTCCAACCACGGCGTCGCCACGTGCGTGATAAAGAACTGCGACCCGCCGGTGTTCGGGCCCGCGTTCGCCATCGAGAGTACGCCGGGCTTGTCGTGCCGCAACCCGGGATGGAACTCGTCCGGGATCCTGTACCCGGGCCCGCCGGTCCCAGTCCCCGTCGGGTCCCCGCCCTGGACCATAAAGTCCGCTATAACGCGGTGAAACGTCGTCCCGTCGAAATATCCGTCGCGCGCCAGGAAGACGAAGTTGTTGACGGTCTCGGGCGCCTCCTCGGCGAAGAGCCTCACCTTCACAGGACCCTTCTCGGTAACGAAGTTCGCGTAGTACTCGTAGCCAGGCTCGAGCGCCATCTCAGGCGCCCGGTCGTAAGATTTGCTTGCCATCGAAATCCCCTCTATTGGTATTCGCCCTAACGTCGAACGCACATGCTACCGTATCCGGTGCCCCGTGTGGGCGCTACCCAGAACGCCACTCGTAGAGCCCGATCCTGCAGTATTCCTCGAAGCCCAGCCTACGGTAGACGGGATAGCCCATCTCCGAGGAACCGAGGACACCGACCGTGTGGCCGAGATCTCTTGCTTCGTGCAGTGGCGCTAGTGTGATTCCCGCCCCGATCCCCCGCCGCCTGGCGCGTTCGACGGTGCACACGAAGTAGATCCCCGCGACCCCGGCCCCGAAAAAGGATGTGGACGTCGCCACAGGCTCACCGGCCAATAGCCCGACGTAGTGGCGCCACGGCCCTTCGGCGCCGAGACCCAATCTGCGGTACATCTCCCCAGCCCACTCCGCTTCTACGGGCCCCGCCCCGAAGCCCGAGCCGAGCGCTTCGATCCATGCCGCAAGCCCCGCTTCGTCCCGTACCCGCTCGACCACGAAGTCGGCG
>DATMVF010000043.1:0-19988 GCA_035563475.1 Rubrobacter sp. | reverse complement strand
TCGGCGGCCACAGGGCCCTCATCCGCGGCCCGCGCCGCCTGCAGGGAACCATCGTGCAGGCACCAGACCTGCGCGGAGGCGCGGCACTCGTCATCGCAGGCCTGGTCTCCGAAGGCACCACCGTCGTGGACGGCGCCACGCACATCCTTCGTGGCTACGAGGACTTCGAAGCCAAGCTCACATCACTAGGCGCGACCGTCGCCTTCGAGGCGGGGGCTCCGGTCCCCCGCTAGATCAGCGTTCTTGCGGTCTGCCCGGAGCAGCCGGAAACACCCTCACCGCCTCCGGTCGTCCACAATACGAGCATACATCCCCGAAAATGGCGCCACAGCGTAGCCGGAAGCCCCTCCCCTGATACCGGGGCCGCTTGAAGGAGACCGCGTTCGTGCTGTGGGCACGCCGAGGCTCTCCCCCATGCGTCATTCTCGCGAAGCTTGTCCCCGCGAAAGCGGGGAGCGGGAATCCATCGCGAGGAGTAGGAGGTAGGCGGTGGACAGTGGCTGACCCTGCTGTACCGTTGGCATTCACCCGGACTTGGTATGAATCGTAAAACAAATTGCAAAAAATACTGCAATTGAGTGATGCGCTTTCCTCGCCGCGCGCACACTGCTACGAAGAGGGCAAGCGACACTTCGACGAGGGATCGCGGGGAAAAGAGTGCTAGCGAGATGATGACACGCACACCAATAACGCACCGGTTGTTTTGGATATTGGCTGCTGTGGGAGTAGCCTTCTTGCTCTCGGGTGGGCAGCGTCGATCGCCCAGGAGAACACGGAGCCCGGGGTCATCGAGGGTGGCGCCACCGAGGACACCCTGCAGACGCGAACGCTCGGCGATGCCGAGATCGCCGCCGGGGAGGTGATCGTGCGCTACACGGCGGTGAGCGATCCCGCGGACCGGGCCGACGCCCGCGATGCAGTGGACGTAGAGGAGCAGGACCCCTTGCTCCTGCCCCGCATGGAGGTCCTGGATCTGGGCCCCGGACAGAGCGTGGAGGGCGCCATCGAGGAGCTGGAGGCGAACCCGGCCGTAAAGGCGGCCGAGCCGAACTACGTGATGGAGTTGCATGCGACCCCGAACGACTCCTTCTTCGGCTTCCAATGGGGACTCCACAACACCGGGCAGACCGTCAACAACACGGCCGGCACCGCCGACGCCGACATAGACGCGCCGGAGGCGTGGGAGCGCTCCACGGGCTCCGAAGACGTCACCGTCGCGGTCATCGACTCGGGCCTGAACCTGGAAGCCTCCGACCTGAGCCCCAACCTGTGGACGAACCCCGGCGAGTCGGGCGGCGGCAAGGAGACCAACGGCGTGGACGACGATGGCAACGGTCTCATAGACGACGTGAACGGCTGGGACTTCGTGGAGAACGACAACGACCCCGACGACGAGAACAACGGCCACGGCTCGCACGTGGGCGGGACCATCGGCGCGCGGGGGAACGACGGAGCGGGCGTGGCGGGCGTCAACTGGGAGACGAGCCTCGTCCCGATGCGTGCCTCCCCAGACTACTCGAGAAGCCTCCCGTTTTCGGCGACGCTCGACGCGTTCGTCTACGCGGGAAGGATCGGGGCTGACGTGGTAAACGGCAGCTTCGGGGGTGTGAGAGGGCCGTCGCAGATCGAGCGCGATGCGCTCGCGTCGGCCCCCGAGACCCTGTTCGTCTTCTCCGCCGGCAACGATGGCATCGACACCGATACGAACGAGGTCCATCCCTGCAACCACGCGACTTCCCTCGAGAACGTGGTCTGCGTCGCGGCGACGGACCAGAACGATGGGCTCGCCTCTTTCTCCAACTTCGGGTACCAGCACGTGGACCTGGGAGCGCCGGGGGTCAACATCGCCAGCACTTTCGTCACCCCGAGCCTGACAAACCTTAACGCGTTATTCGCGGCCCCCGGTCTTCAGATTCCCTATTCGCAGACCTTCGACTCCGACCTCGGCGGCTGGGAGTTCGCGGGAGTTGGCAACACGTGGGCGCGAACGAACGAGGCGCCGCTTCAGAACTTCGGCCTCTCCGACTCGCCCGGCGGCAACTACGCCGACAACGTCGACAGCACCGCCACGAGCCCGCTGATAAATCTCTCGGACCGGGCGAACTGTGCCCTTATCTTCGACGCGCAAACGGCCCTCGCGCCAGGAGACAGCATCAGCCTCGAAGCCTCCGGCGATGGAGGAACGAGTTGGCGGCAGCTTGTGTCCTTCGGGAACAACCCCTTTGCTACTTACGGGGAGACGCTCGGAAGCGTAGTGGACAACCAGTCCGACGCGCTCCTGCGCTTGCGCCTTCAGACCGACTCCGCCACCACCGCCAACGGCGTCCATTTCGACTTCCCCTTGGTCGGGTGCCGCCCGGAGTCGGCGCCGAACCACGTGTTCTCCAACGGCACCTCGATGGCCGCGCCCCACGTCGCAGGCGCCGCCGCCCTCCTCAAGTCGCTCGCCGGGCAGGCGCCCGCGACCGCGCTCGAAGACCGGCTGCTAGCCACGGCGGACCCGCTCACTGCGCTGGACGGCAAGACGACTACTGGCGGGCGGCTCAACCTCGAGCATGCCACTAAGCCGCCCGAGACCGAGATCACCTCCCCGCCCCCGCAGGACGGGAAGCCGAGCCAGACGTTCACCTTCCAGACCGACGAGGAGAACCGGGACAACGGGACGACCTTCGAGTGCCGGGCGGACTCCGAGCCGTTCGGCCCCTGCTCGGGAGAGGGCGCCGATACGCGCACCTATTCCATCGGCGAGCACACCTTCGAGGTGCGCGCCACGTGGTACGGCAACGCCGACCCGACCCCGGCGAGCGTCACCTTCGGGGTCGACAACCAGCCGCCCACGGCGGAGGCCGATAGCTACACGGCCACCGAGGACACCCCGCTCACCGTCTCCGCGCCCGGCGTTCTCGACAACGACACCGACCCCAACTCTGGCGACGCGCTCAGCGTGGCCGCCCCACGCCCCATCAGCGGCCCGACCAACGGCTCGCTCACCTTCGACTCCGACGGCTCCTTCACCTACAAGGCCAATGACGGCATGGGGGACTCCAACACCGCTACGGTTTCCATCACCGTCAGCCCGGTCAACGACGTCCCGGTGGCTACCGATGCCGCCAGGACCATGAACCAGGACGGCGCCCCCATCACCATAGACTTTGCTAGCCTGGTCTCCGATGGAGAGACCTCCGATGCCGACCTCACCTACAACATAGTCTCCGGACCGACGCCGGCCCAGGGCACGCTCTCGGGCACGGGATCGACGCGCACCTTCGACTCCGCGGATAACTTCAATGGAAGCGTGGAGATCATCTACACCGTCACCGACCGGGGCGACCCGGACGGCTGCGGAACACCGGATGATGGCTGCGACGCGCCGGAGAGCAGCGATCAAGGTAAGGTGACTGTCACCGTCAGCCCGGCCAACAACGCCCCGACCATCGCGGTCGCGGCGGGCGGCTCGTGCGGCAGCGCGAGCGGTACGATGAACCTCACGCTCGGCGATGCAGAGACGGCGGCGGGCAGCCTGACGCTGGCCAAGAGCTCGTCGAAGACGACTCTCGTGCCCAACTCCAACATCACCTTCGGCGGCAGCGGAGCCAACCGCACGGTGACGATCACCCCGGCGGCCAACAAGAGCGGTAACGCCACGATCACCCTCACCGTGAGCGACGGGCAGGGAGGCACGGCAACGACCACCATCAAGGTCATCGTCGGCACCGGCAATACTGAGACGATCAACGGTACTAGCGGCGCGGACATGATCTTCGGCAAGAGCGGTAGCGACACCATCAACGCCAACAGTGGCAGGGACCTGGCCTGCGGCGGAGACGGCAACGACAGGCTCAGGGGCGAGAACGGCAACGACACCCTCTACGGCGGGCAAGGCAACGATTGTCTAGAAGGAGGCGACGGCAACGACAAGCTGAATGGTAGCATGGGCGCTGACTTCTTCAGCGGCGGCCCCGGCACCGACACCGCAACCGACTTCACGCCGAGCCAGGGTGACACAAAGGACGCAACCATACCCTAGAGAGAGACTGGAAGAACCAGCGACACGATAAGAGCCGGCCATATTAAGGGAGCCCAGGGCAAGTTCCATCGCCCTGGGCTCTGTGGTTTCTCTGCCGAGTAGTGAGAGTTTGAGCACGGCCTCCGGGTCGGGCGAGGATCGGAAATCCTACGGGTACGGAAGTGGCCTGTACTTCAGGCATAGCAGCCACCGCGTGACGGAGGTAGTCCGTCCGCTGGAGGGTATGGAGATCACCGGCGCCGGTCCAGGTACCTCATCTTCGAACTCGACTGTTCCTTTCGCGTTGCTGGGCGAGGACTGAACGGGCGAAGCCGAAGCGTGCTGAGGGGCACGCAGCGCCGTCCTGACAAGCCGCCTGCAAGGCGGCGTGCTGAAATATAGACTGCTCTTGTTGGCATCCGAAGCGCGGAGGATCATCTGGCGGTAGTAAGGGAGAACACCGAGGTCCATGCGCTCACCCGAGAGCTCGTGCGCTACAGGTCTTACACGCCGGGCGCGGCGCAGTCCGCGATGGACTTTATCAATGGCTGGTTCGGGGCGCGGGGACTAGAGACGACGCGCTACACGGGCGCGGGACCCCGCGGAGACCTTACCTCGCTCGTGGTGCGGGTCGGGACCGGAGATCCAAGGATACTCTTGCACGGCCACGTCGACGTGGTGCCCGGCGAGGATACGCAGTTCGAACCGCGCGAGGAGGGGGACGAGCTCTACGGCCGGGGCGTCTACGACATGAAAGGCGCCCTCGCCGCCATGATGTACGCCGTCGAGGACTTGCGGAAGCTGGGGTGCGAAAGCACGGTCGAGCTCCTCGTCGTCCCCGATGAAGAGGGTGAGCACGGCGCAAAAACGGGTGCTGAGGTCTTGATCTCCAACGGCCACGTGGGGGACTTCCTGATCACGGGCGAGCCCACGGACTTCCATATCGGTACCCAGGCGAAGGGTGTCCTCGACGTCCGTGTGACGCTGCATGGTAAGAGCGCCCACGGCTCCCAACCCTGGCTCGGCAAGAACGCCGCGCTTCTCGCATACGAGCATTACCGCAGGGTCGCACGCCTGCCCTTCACGGAACAGAGGAGCGAGTTCTTCCCTTACCCGAGCGTGAACCTGGCGCGCATCATCGGTGGGGACGTTCTCAACCGGGTACCGGACCGCTGCACCTACGACCTCGACGTCCGCTTCCTACCTAACCAGGACCCTGATGAGATCGTGCGCCAGATACGCTCGGTCGACCTTCCCGCCGATGTCGAGGTCCTGTTCTACCGCGAACCTACCTACGTGACTCGCCAGAACCCTTACGTGAAGGCGCTCCGCGAGGTCTCGGCACGCCACTTCCGCGGCAACCCTGTCGGCGTGGGCCGCCACGGCGCGAGCGACGTGGTCTACTTCCAGCGCGCAGGAGTACCCGGTGTCGAGTTCGGTCCGGTCGGTGGTGGACACCATGGCCCGAACGAGTACGTGGTGACCTCCTCTCTGGAAACCTACAGGCAGATGATCGTGCAGTTCGTACAGATCGTCGGCCGCAACGGCAAGGTACCCTGACGCTCATTGCAAGCATTTCAGCACGCTCCAGCCTTCGGCTGTCGCTCGTCAGCACTTCAGCATTTCAGCTTTCGGGTGTCCAAGCCCTGGCTGACAAGCTGACAAGGCGGCGCAGCCGCCGTGCTGACAAGCGAAGGCGAAAGCCTGAGCGTGCTGACCAGCGCGGTTATGGAAGGGAACCTTCCATAACCGCTACTACCTCTTCGTTCCGGCCTCGGCTTCCTGGAAAGGCTCGCCTTCCCCGCGAGGTGGCGCGCCGCCTGCGCCGCTCGCTTCGGCCTCGGCTTCGGCCTCCTCCTGGGGTACCGCGCCTTCGGCGATGGCGATGATGTTGTTCTCTAGCGAGGAGATCTTGCCCCCCATACTCGCCCAGACCCCGATGGAGAATCCCTCGTCCACGGGCTCGCCCAATTTCTGCTCGTACTCGACTTCGTCGCCCTCGGCCACGAGCCGGGTAGCGGGCTTCAACAGACCGCCGCCGAGGGGAATGTTCACGCCGGAGACCTTTCCGACCAGGGAGACGATACCCTCCTCGGGAGGATCGGTCTTCTGATCGGCGTACTCTTTGCCCTGCCTGTCTTTGGGGATCAAGAACAAAGCGTTCGTCATCCGCCGTACGTAGCCGTCTCCGTTCCCTATCTCCTTGATCCCCATGTCGTGCAGGTAGGGCCCGCCGTCCAGAAGCGAGAGGTGCCCGGAGTTCTGGATGTCCAGGCCGGCTATCTCCAGGACCTCCGCGAAGGATGCCCCTATCGGCACCTCGTAGACCTTCAGGTCTATCCCCTCGCCGTAGACGGTAAAGACCGTCGTGGTGGTCGGTTTGCCGAGGAAGAGCGCGTTGTAGACGTTGAGCAAGGTCTCGGAGTTGTTGACGACCTTACCGACGTCCGGCGGCATGCCAGGGCGCCTCATGCCTTGGGGGGTGTCCAGGAACCTGGGCACCCTCTTGTCAGTAGCATGCTTGACGAGGGTCTTCTCCTCGCCGAGGGCGTACGTGTCGGGCACGTAGCGCACATCGAAGAAGCCGTCGGCGGCGTGCTCCGCGTAGTCGGCGAACCATTCCCTATCTTTCTCGTGGACGCACAGAGAGATCTGCTCGAAGTCGAAGATCGCCTTCATGGCCTCGAAGAGCTGCAGGAACTCCTCCAGGTTCTCCTTGTGCACCAGCTTGTCCCCCCAGTAACCCGGCTCGCTCTCGGTGGCGTTGACGAGCAGGTGAGGCTGGGGGACCTTGTACTTGAAGTAGGTGGGGAAACCGCCGCCCCCGGCGCCGACGATACCGGCCTGGCGCATGATCTCCACGGCCTCCTCCACGCTCAAGGCCTTGACTTCTTCCAGGCTGCGTCGCTTCATCTCGGCCATGATCCGGCTAGTTGACTTCGACGCCGGGCGCGATGCTCGAGTAGTCGAACTCGGCGGCCCTCGTCTTGGAATGCTCCATCTCTTCGGGGACCTCGTCGCCCGGATAGATGGCCTCCACCGGGCATTCCGGCATGCACATCGAGCAATCGATGCACTCGGCGGGGTTGATCACGAACTGGTCATCGGCGTCGTAGATGCAGTCCACCGGGCACGCACCCACACAAGCCGTGTTCTTCGTGCCGATACACAATTCAGTGATCACATAGGCCACGTTGTTTCCCCTTTGCTAGTGCCGGATTCTCTGGAAAGCAGTCTATCCAATGCGCAAACGTTGTCAACAATGTCAGCACGCCGCTTCGCGGCTTATCAGCACGCTCAACCCTTCGGGCTTCGCTAGTACTTCAGCTTGTCAGCCTCGTCCGTCCGGGAGCCTGGCTTCGTCGCGCGAGCGATGGCCGCAGCACGGCTTAAGTGCTGAGAGCCGCCAGAGGCGGCGTGCTGAAATGCTGACAAGCCGGCGCAGCCGGCGTGCTGTTGTTCGCGGTTTGCTACTTTTAGTTACCGCTTGAACTTTCCACCAGGCGCGAGTATATTTCAGGCAGTTATCGGGTAGAAAGGTCCGATTTGGCGTTAGGTCTTTTGCAACAGGGAGCCTCCTACGGGATGGTTTATCTGTACGTGGGCATCTTCATGTTGCTTGTCACTGGTTTCGTCGCGACCGTGCTGGTACTCGCGCGCCTTATCTCTCCTGGCCGGAGGTCGAGCGCGAAGTCCCAGAATTACGAGACGGGAGAGATGACGGTTACCGACCCGTGGCGACCTTTCCCCGTGCGCTACTACGTCTTCGCCTTGCTCTTTCTGGTCTTCGACGTGGAGGCGGCCTTCCTGTTCCCGTGGGCCGTCATCTACAGGAGCCTCGGCGTCTACGGGTTCGTAGAGATGGTTATCTTTGTCTCGATCCTGGCTGTGGGGTTGGTCTACGCCTGGAAGAAGGGAGCCCTCAAGTGGGTGTGATGCAGCAGTTCAACGAGCCGAACCTCGTAACCACGAGCACGGACAAACTCTTCAACTGGGCGCGCAAGAACTCGCTCTGGCCGCTGCAGTTCGGGTTGGCCTGCTGCGCCATCGAGATGATGTCGACGGGCATGGCCCACAACGACCTCGATCGCTTCGGCGCCGGATTCTTCGCGGCCTCGCCGCGGCAGGCCGACGTCATGATCGTCTCCGGCACGGTCTCGACCAAGATGGCCGAGCGCATGACCCGCCTCTACGAGCAGATGCCCGAGCCGAAATGGGTCATAGCGATGGGGGCCTGCGCGATCTCCGGCGGCCCGTTTTTGGATGGGTACTCCGTGCTGATGGGCGCGGATAGGGTGATACCGGTCGATGTCTACGTGCCGGGTTGCCCGCCGCGACCCGAGGCGCTTATCTTCGGGATCATGACGCTCCAGAAGAAGATAGAGCGCGACCAGCAGGTGGGTTACGAGCGGCCCCGGCCCGCCCTCGTCGACGAGGACGGCACCATCAGCGAGTACCTGCCCGAGCGCGAGTACACGGAGATCAGCGCGGGCAAGGCGCCCCGCCTGGAAGGGATAAGACCGCTCAAGCGCACCTACGTATTCGAGCGTGCCGGCATGCCGCCCGCCTCCCAGACGGACGTCGGCTGGGTCCCGCCCGAGGTGAAGAAGAGGCTCAAGGAAGAGGCCAGGGCCCGTAAGGCGGCAGAGGCGCAGGATAGCGCCGATGGCAAGGAGAACGCCTAGGTGGCCCTCACGTTGCCCGAAGGAGACCTCCAGAGCAGGCTGCAGCGCTACCTCGATGGCTTCGGCGACCGCCACGGCCTCGAGGAAGCGGAGATCGTCGGTGATGTGGTGCGGATCGTCGCCCGTAAGGAAGACGTTCCCGCCGTGCTGGCGACGGCTCGCGAGACCCTGAGCATCCCCCACCTCTCTTTTATCACCGTCGTCGACAGGCAGGGCTCCTTCGAGCTCACCTACGAGCTCATGGACTTCCGCGGGGCCACGGTCAGGGTCAAGACGGCCATCGAGGGAGACGAGCCCGTGATAGGGACCGTCACCGGCGTCTACCCGACGGCCAACTGGCACGAGCGGGAGGCCTACGACATGTTCGGGGTCGCATTCGCCGGGCATCCCGACCTGCGCAGGACGTACATGTGGCAGGACCACTTCGACCACCATCCGCTGCTCAAGAGCTTCGAGATAAGCACCAAGCGCACCTTCGAGGGATTGAGGTAAAGAATATGCTCGGAGAAGAACGCCGCGCAGAACACCAGGGAGCCCTCACCGAGCCGGCCAGCGGCCGGCTCGCAAGCCCCGACATTAGGGACGAGTTCGGGCTCGAGACCATAGACATGAACATGGGTCCCCAGCACCCGGCCATGCACGGGCTCCTCAGGCTCATCCTTGAGCTCGACGGGGAGACGGTGGTCAGGTGCGATCCTGTGATGGGCTATTTGCATCGTTGCCAGGAGAAGATAGCCGAGAACCGCATGTATCCCGCGGTGATCCCGATGACCGACAGGCTCGATTACTTCGCGAACATGCACAACGAACACGGCTACTGCCTCGCCGTCGAGGACCTGCTCGACGTGGAGATACCACCGAGGGCCGAATACATCCGCGTCCTCATGTGTGAGCTCATGAGGCTCGCCAGCCACATCCCATCCATAGGATTCCTCATGCTCGAGCTCGGGGCTTTCACCCCGATCCTCTACGCATTCCGCGAGAGGGAGCGCATACAGAGCATCTTCGAGGCCGTCACCGGCGCGCGGATGATGTTCCACTACATCCGCATCGGGGGCGTCAAGGCCGACCTACCACCAGAGATACCGCAGAAGATCTGGGAGTACATCGAGAGCCTCGAGGCCCACTTCCAGCGGGACTTCGTCGACCTGATCGAGGGCAATGAGATCTTCATCTCCCGCACGCGAAACGTGGGGAGGATGACGCAGGAGCAGGCGGTCGAGATGGGCGTTACGGGCCCCGCCCTGCGCTGCACCGGCGTGGACTTCGACATAAGGATGGACTATCCGTACAGCGTCTACCCCGACTTGCAGTTCGAGGTCATCACGGATACGGCGGGCGACGTCGAAGCCTCCTACAGGGTCCGTATCGCCGAGTGCCTGGAGAGCATCAAAATCATCAAGCAGTGCCTGGAACGGATGCCCGGGGGCGAGGTAATGGGGGATACGGGCCGCCGCATCCGTCCGGCCGAAGGGGAGGGCTTCGGAAGGGTCGAGAGCCCCCGCGGTGAGTTCGCGGTCCACATAGTCTCGGACGGCTCCGACACCCCTTACCGGGTCCACTACCGCGACCCCAGCTTCTGCAACATGCAGCTTTTGCAGGAGATCGTGCCTGGCCATTATCTGCCGGACATAATGCCCATTATGGGCCTCGTCGACCCCGTCTCGGGAGGGTGGGACAAGTAGATGCAGACGCTGCTGAACCTGCTCGAGGTCGAGCCGATAAGGCTGCTCATCTCCTTCGGGGCCGTGCTTTTCCTCGTGCTCAACCTCGCGGCCGTCCTTACGATGGCCGAGAGGAAGGTCTCGGGCTACATCCACCTCCGGTACGGGCCGAACAGGGTAGGACCCCGCGGGCTGTTGCAGCCGGCCGCCGACGTCTTCAAGCTCTTTACCAAAGAGAACGTCTCGCCCGGACGCTCGGACCTGTGGGTCTTTTTGGGTGCGCCCATAGCCATGTTCATCCCGGCCGCGCTCGTCTGGCTCGTCATCCCGTTCGCGCCGAACGCGGTCGTCGCCGACCTCAACGTCGCCATACTGTTCTTCGTCGCGATCACCTCGATCGGCGCTCTGGGCGTCGTTATGGCAGGATACGGGAGCCGCTCGGCGTTCTCGCTGCTCGGAGCTTTGCGCGGAGCGGCGCAGATGATCTCCTACGAGGTGCCCCTGATCCTGAGCCTGCTCGGCGTCGTGATGCTCGCCGGAAGCCTCTCTCTAACCGACGTGGTAAGGGCGCAGGGGGACACCATCTGGACCTGGTACTTCTTGCCCCAGCTCCCGATGTTTTTGACGTTCTACATCTCGGGCATCGCGGAGGTGAAGCGGGTACCCTTCGACCTCCCGGAGGGCGAGAGCGAGATCGTTGGCGGTTTCATGATCGAGTACTCGGGGATGACCTGGGCCCTCATACAGGCGGCCGAGTTCGCCTCGATGGCGGTCATGTCGGCCATCACCGTAACGCTGTTCTTGGGGGGCTGGCAGCCGCCTTTGCCCTTCCTCGACCTCGGGCATTTCAACTGGGTCTGGTTCGGTATCAAGACGGCGCTCATCATGTTTACCTTCCAGTGGATCCGGTGGAGCGTACCGCGCCTCAGGATGGACCAGCTCATGGACCTGGGCTGGAAGGTGCTGGTCCCGATGACCCTCGTTTGGCTGTTCGTTACGGCCGGAGCTATGCTTGTTATCTAGGAGGTTTCGATGCCGCAATTAGGACAGGGCATAATGAAGGGGATGGGCGTCACCCTGCAGCATCTCTTCGGGCAGAAGATCACGCGCCAGTACCCCGAATACAAGCGCGAGCTCCCCGAACGGAGCCGCGGGATGCTCACGGTCGACATGGACCGCTGCATCGCGTGCCTGCAGTGCATGAGGATCTGCCCGGACCACTGCATCTCCATCGAGCAGGTAAAGCGCGACGCCGACGGCTCAGGCAAGGCCAAGCCGTACGCCGTGGGATTCGTGATCGACGACTCGCGCTGCATGTACTGCTCGCTGTGCGTCGAGGTATGCCCGGTCAACTGCATCTACCACACAGAAGAATTCGAGGCGCAGGCCTACAACCGCCTCGAGCTGGCCAGGCAGTTCGGCGAGCGTCCCGTCGACCCGACGGTAGATCCCAAGCCAGCCGCCAAAAAGAAGAAGAAGCCTACCGCCAAGAAAGCGCCGAAGACCGTAGAGCGCCCCGTCACCGAGAAAGACGACGCGGCTTGACGGTAGCGTTCGCTTTCCTGGCCGGGATGACGCTCGTCTCGGCGCTCGGCGTAGTCCTGAGCCGCAGCGTCGTCCACTCGGCGCTGTTCATGTCGGGGTCGTTCCTCGGCGTCTCCGGATACTTCGTGATGCTCAACGCGCCGGCGCTCGCCGCTTTCCAGGTCCTCATCTACGTGGGGGCGGTTACCGTGGTGATCCTGTTCGGAATCATGTTCACCCAGAAACCGCAGGTCAGGCGTTACCGCACCATCATCAACCGGCAGTTCTGGGCCGGTCTCATGGTGGCAGCGGGCGTCGGGGCCTTCCTCGCCTACGTGCTCTCCGCCGAGGACTGGGGAGGCGCCGAGGCCGGTAACGGACCGCGGGAGGTCGGGGCCTTCGGCCGGGATCTGCTCGGCGTCAGCCAGGGGTCCGAGATCTTCACCCTGCTGTTCGAAGTCGCCTCGGTGCTGCTCCTCGTGGCCGTCGTGGCCGCCATCGTGGTGAGCCGCCGCAAGATCGGAGAAGGCGTAGATAGGGGCGTGCGAGAGTAGTGCCCCAGATCCCGACACAGGTACAAGAGTTCCTGGACACGCTGGTCGCGGCCCCTCCGCTCGAAGGATATCTCGTGGTGGGCGCCCTCCTTTTCGCCATAGGGGCGTGGGGGGCCTTGATCCGCCGCAACGCCGTCGTCGTTTTCATGTGCGTCGAGCTCATGATAAACGGCGTCAATCTCACGCTCGTCGCCTTCGCCGACTACCTCCCGAACGCGGGAGGACTCGGCGTCAGCTACGCCGTGCTCGTGATCGCCATAGCCGCGGCCGAGATAGCCGTAGGGCTCGCTATCGTGCTCGCCGTGTTCCGCTCGCGGCGCACCGTGAACGTGGATGAAGTAACCTCCATGAGGGGCTAGAAGGGAAACCGTGCAGACCGTAGGCCAACAGCTGATCATCACGGCCATACCGACGCTCCCCGCGCTGGTCTTCCTCGTGCTGGTCTTCACGGGACGCCTCCTCAAGGAGAACGCCCAGTACGTCGCCATTCTCGGGGTGACCATCTCGCTCGTCTTCTCGGTCTTCGCCCTGTTGTTCGTCGCCGGCATCGTCCCCGGCGGCGGGGCGCCCATAGAGTTCTCGGTGAACTGGATAGATCTCGGCCTGGGAGGCTCGTTCCCGATGGGCGTGTACATCGACGGGCTCGCCGCGGTGATGCTCGTCGTGGTGAGCTTCGTGAGCCTCATGATCCAGCTCTACTCGGGCGCTTTCATGGAGGGCGACAAACGCTTCGCCTGGTTCTACGCCGTGCTCAACCTGTTCACGGCCTCTATGCTCGGGCTCGTGCTGGCGCCGAACTTCATCCAGCTCTACGTCTTCTGGGAACTCGTCGGCCTGTGCTCCTACCTGCTCGTCGGACACTGGTTCGAAAAGCCCTCTGCCCGCGACGCCGCGGTAAAGGCTTTCGTGGTGACCCGTGTAGGCGACGCCGCGCTGTTCGTCGGGATCATCATCTTCTGGGCGACGACCGGCTCTACGGCCTTCACGGACATCTCGGCGGCAGCCCAGGCCGGGTTTATCGGCGGCTCCCTGTTCACCACGGCCGTGATACTCGTCTTCATCGGCGCCGTCGGCAAGAGCGCCCAGTTCCCGCTGCACGTGTGGCTCCCCGACGCCATGGAGGGTCCTACTCCGGTGAGCGCCCTGATCCACGCCGCCACCATGGTCGCTGCGGGCGTCTACCTCGTGGCCCGCACCTACGACATCTTCGTGCAGAGCCCCACAGCCATGCTCGTCGTGGCGTACATCGGCGGCTTTACGGCACTGATGGCCGCGACGATGGCGCTGGTCAAGAAGGACATAAAGCGTGTGATCGCCTACTCGACCGTCTCGCAGCTCGGCTACATGATGCTTGGCCTCGGGCTCGGTTCCTACACGGCGGGCATCTTCCACCTCTACAACCACGCCTTCTTCAAGGCCCTCCTGTTCTTGTGCGCCGGCAGCATCATCTACGCGATGGACTCCTACAACCTCTTCGAGATGGGGGGACTGAGGAGTAGGATGCCCATCACGTTCTGGACCATGCTCATAGCCGGGCTCTCGCTCTCGGGGATCTTTCCCTTCGCCGGCTTCTGGTCCAAAGACGCGATCGTGGCCTCGGCCTACGATGAGCACTACTACCTGCTCTTCGGCATGGCGCTGCTGACCGTGTTCCTCACCGCGTTCTACATCTTCCGCGCCATCTTCCTCGCCTTCACCGGCGAGCCGCGCACCGAGCCGGCCCGCGAGGCCACAGAGTCGCCGGGGATCATGACGGGGCCGATGATGCTCCTGGCCTTCTTCGCCATCGTGAGCGGCTGGGTCGGGATACCGGAAGGGTTCGGCCTCCCCGTGAGGGACTATTTCAGCGAGTTCGTGCATCCGAGCGAGTTCGCAGCGGCGACGCTCGACCACGCAGCGCACGCCTTCAGCTTCGTCCTGGGCGGCATCTCTGTGGTCGTCGGGCTGCTCGGGATCGGGCTCGCCTACACGCTCTACGTCGCGAGGCCGGAGCTGGCGGGGCAGCTTGCGGCCAGATTCTCCTGGCTCTACACGTTCCTGGACAAGGGGTGGTACTTCGACGCCCTCTACGGTGCGACGTTCGTGAGGTCCGCGATGTGGCTCGGCAGGGCTACCCGGGGCTTCGACCGTAACGTCATCGGCGGATTCGTGGGCGGGGTGGGACGGGGCACCCTGGGGACGGGCGGGCTGCTGCAGCGGCTGCAGAATGGCGGGGTCCAGAGTTACGCGCTCTTTATCCTGCTGAGCGTCCTGATCATCGGGGTCATAGTAGGGGCGCAGTACGCGGCTATAGTCGTCGGCGTGATCGCGCTGGCAACGATCGCCGCTTTCGCCGTGGGGAGCCGACTGTGATAACGACTATCACGATCCTCATCCCGCTACTCGGCGCCATACTCTTGCTGCTCTTGCCCGACGAGGAGCGGCTGGTGCGCTACGCGGCCCTCGGGGTTTCGGCTGTGCCTCTCGTGCTCGCGGTCTACATCTACTTCGCCTTCCGGGACGACCTCGGCGTCGCCGCGCTCACCCAGGACGTAACCTGGATCCAGTCCCTGAACATAGGCTACCGGGTCGGACTCGACGGTCTCGGGTTCGGTATGTTCTTCCTCTCGACGTTGCTCACGGTCATAGCGGTTCTCGCCTCCTGGGACGTGCAAAGCAACCTCAAGCAGTACTTCGCCGCCCTCTTCGTCGCCGAGGTGGGGATGCTGGGGGTCTTCGCGGCGCAGGATTTGATCCTGTTCTACGTCTTCTTCGAGGTCACGCTGATCCCCATGTACTTGCTCGTCGGCGTGTGGGGGGACGAGAACAGGCGTCCGGCCGCGATCAAGTTCTTCATCTACACGTTCCTCGGCTCGACGGTGATGCTGGCCGGATTCCTGGCTTTCGGGATCCTGGCCGATACCTACTCGATGAACGCCCTGGGCGGCGGTGGCGGCCTCTCGCGGACGGCCCAGATAGCCGTGGCAGCCCCCATCCTCTTCGGGTTGCTCGTCAAGGTGCCCGCCGTGCCGCTGCACAGCTGGCTTCTGGACGTATACGTCTCCAGCCCGACTTCGACCAACGTGCTGCTCTCGGGAGTTCTGCCCAAACTGGGTACCTACGGCCTGATCGCGGTGGCCATCCCCCTGCTCCCCCAGGGCGTCGCACCCTTCCTCCCTTACGTCGCCGCTTTCGGGGTGATCAACATCATCTACGGGGCTTTCGTGGCCTTCTTGCAGCCCGACCTCAAGGCGCTCGTCGCCTACTCCTCCATAGGTACGCTGGGTTTCATCCTGCTCGGTGCCGCCTCGGGGAACGCGGTCGGCCTGAACGGGGCCGTCTTCCAGCAAGTCTCGCACGGGCTCTACTCAGCCCTCCTCTTCATCCTCGTCGGCGTGATTGCGGCCCGCACGGGGACGCGCCGCATCGAAGATCTCGGCGGGCTGGCGGCCAGGATGCCGTGGGCGGGAGGGCTTCTGGCCCTCGGCGCCCTCGCCGCAATGGGGCTGCCCGGGCTCGCCGTCTTCATCTCCGAGTTCATGAGCATCATGGGCGTGTACGCGACGTTCCCCGTGCAGGGAGTGCTCGCGGCGCTGGGGATCATACTCTCGGCCATGTACCTGCTCTATATGCTGGCGCGTGTGATCTTCGGCCCCATCGAACGTCCGGCTTACGAGGAGATCACGGACGCAGGACCGGTCGAGATGGCCTCCATCGTGCCGCTGGCCGTGTTGCTCGTGGTGCTCGGTGTCTTCCCGGCCCTGCTGATGAGCATCCAGCGCCCGGCCGTGGACGCCGTCCTGATCGTGATAGGGGGTAGCTAGTGACCGGTCAGGCATTCGTCGCGCTCTTGCCCGAGCTGATCTCCACGGTCTTCTTGATCCTGGTTTTGATGGCCGGGGTGTTCAGCGGTAACAACGCAGGGGTGGCGGCAGGCCTCGCCTCCCTCGGAACGCTCGCCGTCTTCGGGAGCGCCGCCGTCTTGCTGGCGACAGGCTTCTCGGGAAGCTACTTCGGCGGCGGCTTCGTGGTCGACGGCTTCGCGCTTTACTTCAAGCTGATAGTCGCAGGAGCGGCCTTCTTCGCCGTCCTCGCGGCGGCCCGCTGGTCCGGCCAGACCGGCGACGCGCCAGAGTACCTGACGCTGATCCTCTCCATCGTCCTCGGTTCGACGCTCCTCGTCTCCATGCGGGACCTCTTCGGCGTCTTCCTCGCCATAGAGCTGGCCACAATACCTTCCTACGCCATGGTCGCCTTCGACCGTAGCCGCCGCGAGAGCGCGGAGGGCGGGATGAAGTACCTGATCACCGGCGTCATCGCCTCCTCCGTGCTGCTCTACGGCATCGTCTTGATCTACGGCGTCTCGGGCTCCGCGATGCTCCAGGACGTGGCTAACACTTTCTCCGGCACCCTCACCCCGGTGGCCGTCATCGGGCTCGTGCTCATGATCTCGGGCTTCGCCTTCAAGCTCTCGGCGGCGCCCTTCCATTTCTGGACCCCCGACGCCTACCAGGGCGCCCCGACGAGCGCGGCCGCCTTCCTCTCGGTAGCCCCCAAGGCCGCCACCTTCGCGATTCTCCTTCGGATCCTCCTCGAAGGCATGCCTGACGCGGCGCCGACCTGGACGGCGGTGATGGCCTTCCTGGCGATCATCACCATGTTCGTCGGCAACCTCTTCGCCCTACGGCAGCGCAACGTCAGGCGGATGCTCGCCTACAGCTCGGTGGCCCACTCCGGGTACATCCTCGCCGCCTTCGCGGCTATCCAGGGTGGCGGGGTAGCCTTCGCCGTGCAGGCCGTCCTGATCTACTCCGCCGCCTACGCCGTTATGAACATGGGCGCCTTCCTCGTAATAGACCTGGTGGGCGAGGATACCAAGAGCTACAACGGGCTCGTAAGGACGAACCCCGGCGTGGCGGCGAGCATGGCCCTTTTCATGGCCGCGCTGGTCGGTATCCCACCACTCTCGGGGTTCTTCGGGAAGCTCTGGATCATCATCGCTGGCGCCCAGTCGGGCTCGGTCCTCGTCTACGTCGTCGTCGGTGCGCTCGTAGTCAACACCGTCCTCTCCGTCCCCTACTACTTCGGCATCATTAGGAACATGATCTTCGAGGAGCCGACGACAGACACGGCGAGAACGAAGGGAAGCGGCGCCGTTAGATTCTCCGTCTACGTGCTGGCCGTCCTTACTACCCTTTTCGGCCTTCTCATCATCCCCCTCTCCACGCTGGTCGGAGCCTCGGGCCTGGCGTGAGGAACAGAGCGCCGTTGAAATATCGCTCGATCCGTATTGGTCTAAGATCCGGGCCTGGTGTAAGCTAGGCCGATGCAAGCAGTCGTACTCGTTGGCGGACAGGGGACCAGGCTGCGGCCTGTAACCTACGACATTCCGAAGGCGCTGGTGCCGCTCCGCAACCGTCCCTTTATGGGGTACATGCTGGACTTTCTGCGCGGCGCGGGCCTCGATGGCGCTGTGCTCTCGTTGGGTTACCTGCCGGACCCGATACAGGCCTATCTTGGCGACAAGCAGGATCTCGTAGGTTTCTCCGTGGATTACGCCGTCGAAGACCGCGCCCTAGGAACTGCCGGCGGGATCAAGAACGCCGAAAAGTACCTCACAGGCGACACGATGGTCGTCGTCAACGGCGACGTGCTCACGGGGATGGACCTCTCCAGGGCGATAGAGGTTCACAAAGCCTCGGACGCCCTGGCCACCATAGTTCTGACGAGCGTAGAGGATCCCACGGCCTACGGCCTCGTCGAGGTCGACCACGAGATGCTCGTGCACCGCTTCATCGAGAAGCCGGCCGCCGACGAGGTGACGACGAACCTGGTCAACGCCGGCGTCTACGTGATAGAGTCCGAGGTCCTCGCCATGATCCCGGCCGGCCGCGAGGTCTCTATAGAGCGTGAGATCTTCCCCGAGCTCCAGGAGAGCGGCAGGCTCAGGGCCCACATCACGAGCTCTTACTGGCGGGATATAGGGACGCCGCGCAGCTACCTGGCGGCCTCCCACGATGTCCTCTCCGGCGCCGTCGGCGCCCACGAAGGCTTCGAGTACCTCCAGGTCGACCCCTCGGTCGAGTGCGGCAAGAACGTCAGGCTCCTGCCCCCGGTCTCGATAGCCGAGGGGTGCAAGATCTCCGACCTCGCCACCATCGGGGGGCGTTCCTCGCTCGGAAAGGGCTGCGTGGTGGGGGAGGGGGCGGTGGTCGAGGGAAGCATCCTCCTCGACGGCGCCGAAGTCGAGGCCGGCGCCGTCGTGCGGGGTTCTGTCATAGGCCCGCGCGCTAGGGTCGGCAACAACTCCATCGTGCGCGGCCTCTCCGTGCTCGGCGCCGGTTGCGTGGTCGGTGAGGGAAACGTCCTCGACCAGGGCATCCGCGTGAACCCCGGCGTCGTCGTCTCGCCCCGCAGCTTGAGCTTCTAGCCTTCCCTACCGACAATCAGGTAGCAAAACCAGCATTCCGTGGAGGAGATCCCGGGGTACAGTCCATATCTCACATACCTGCGGCCGGAGCCGTTGGATGGCCAAAGTACCTCCTCAGGCCAAATGCAGGCCAACTAAAGGTGACTTGAGCTTTTGGCTTCGCTTCGCTCAGCGGGCTTCAGGTTACAGGTATTGGGTTACAGCTGACGGTCACCCCGTCCGACTCTAGGTAGAAAGCGTTGCGGCCGGCCAGAGCCGCGAACACGCTGCGGCAGTCGCGAGCTCCAGAACCACTGCTGAAGCCTGATGCCTGAAACTTTACATCCCTACCTCACTGCGCTGGCTGACCTGTTCTACCCTGAGCGCTGCGTCGGCTGTGAGCGGCGGGCGAGCGACGTGCTCTGCCGCACTTGCTTCGACGCGCTCCCCCGAGTGGGCAGCCCCGTGTGCTGGCGTTGCGGGCTACCTACCGCCTTCGCGACGTTCGTATGCGAGGAGTGCAAGAACGTCGACTTCGGTTTCCAGAGCGCGAAAGCGCCCCTGAAGTACGTCGGCGTCGGCAAGAAGATAGTCCACGCCCTCAAGTATCGCGGCTACAAACGGGTGGTCGGGCGGCTCGCCGCGCCACTGATGCTGCAGGTCCTCGACGACACCCGCTTCGACGCCGTCATGCCCGTGCCGCTGCACCGTTCAAGGCTGAGGAAGAGAGGCTTCAATCAGGCCGAACTCCTCGCCCGGGGCGTCGCAGAGAAGATGAAAGCAACCGTATCGGATACACTACAAGTCGTGCGCAGCACCAAGGACCAGGTCGAACTCTCGGCGGCCCAGAGGAGGGCCAACGTCGCCGGCGCCTACTCGGCCACCGCACCTCTGCGCGGCAAGATCCTACTCGTCGACGACGTCTTTACCACGGGAGCAACAATGAGCGCGTGCGCCGCGAGCCTCGTCCGTGCCGGGGCGGACGAGGTACACGCCCTGAGTTTGTGCAGGACATGTTAGCTGTCAGCTTTCAGCCATCAGCAGTCAGCAAGAACGTGCATTACGCAACCCTACGCTTGAGGCGCGGAACACCCTGCCGAAGTGAGTCCGTGCACAGAGGCTGTAACCCCACGCTAAGTGGTCACGAACCGAGCGGCAAAGCTGAAA
>DATMVF010000042.1:0-22198 GCA_035563475.1 Rubrobacter sp. | reverse complement strand
CATCCTCACGTCCATCAGGACGAGGTCGGGTTCGAGTTCCCTGCAGAGATCTAGGGCTTGTTTACCGTCTCTGGCTTCAGCGATAACTTCGATACCATCTTCTCCAGAGAGCATGGTTCTGAGACCTTCCCTGACCAGGGCGTGATCGTCCGCTATGAGGATACGTGCTACCTTCGGCAATACCGCTCTTTCACCGTTCACGATTCTCCTACCTCCCCCTACCTTCTATCTGGTCCGACGGTATCTCGGCCACCACTTCCGTACCTTCCCCGGGACTGCTGCGGACTTTCAGGTGGCCGCCCAGCAGCGCCACCCTCTCACGCATACTGGAGAGGCCCAGACGCTCGCCGGGACCGCCACCGTCGGTGATCTCCTCCGGGTCGAAGCCGGGTCCCCAGTCCCGTACTTGCAGGCGAACAGAGTCGTTCAGGCGCCGCAGTGTGATCCTCACCCGGGCGGAGGGGGCGTGCTTGTGGACGTTGGTGAGGGCCTCCTGTGTGACCCGGAAGAGCGCCGTCTCGACCTCGGGCGGCAGGCGCTCGTCTCCCAGCGCTTCCTCGTAGTCGACCTGGGAGCCCTGGCTACTGATCTTCTCGACCTGCAGGCGGACGGCGGCAGCCAGGCCGAAATCGTCGAGCGCGGTCGGCCTCAGATCTGCTATGACGTACCTGGCCTCACCGACCGTCTGTTGCACCAGCTGCAGGACCCGGGCGAGGTCTTTGCGGCCCTTGTCAGAGGTGGGTGGGTGTTGTCTGGCGAACGCCTGCAGTAGCTGGTGGGCGCCTGCGGCCGTCTGCGCGAGGCCGTCGTGCACCTCATATGAGACCTTTCGGCGCTCCTCTTCCTGGGCCGTTATGAGCTTCCTGATCAGGTCCTGCAGCCGGTTCTCACGCTTGGCCAACTCGGCGTAGAGCCGGGCGTTCTCCAGCGCGCTGGCACCCTGGTTCGCGAGGCTGATCAAGGTCTCCTCATACTGCCTCTCCATGAGGGCTTCTGGTCCGTAGGCTTCGAGCACACCTATGAGCCGGCCCCGCACCAGCAGCGGGAGGTTCAGGCTCACGAGTTGCGACTCGTCTGCGTCCTCCGGCTGCTGCAGCCTGAGGGCCTGGTACTTCCTGGTCTCCAGCACTCTCTGGCGGGCCGCCACCGCATCGGGGGCGAAGCGGGCCTGGCGCCACAATCCCTCCAGACCCGAGGAACGCCAGATGCGTAGCTCTCCCTCCTCGTCCGGGATACTGATGACCGCTGCGGTGAGGTTCGAGACGCGGCTTGCTATCTCCAGTAGCCTGGAGCCGATCTCTTCGCGCTCCAGGCTGGAGCTCAGGATCTGGCCCGCCTCGTAGAGGCCCAGAAGCGCATCAAGGCTGCGCTGCAGTCGCTCTGCGGAACGCTTGCGCTCCGTTATATCGTGGACGATTACGCACAATGCCTCGCCGCCTCCGTAAGAGATCACGCTGGAGCTGACCTCGAGGTCCACCAGCGAGCCGTCTTTCCTGCGGTGACGCCGCTCCCCGATAAAGTGGACCCTCTTCTCCAGGATCTGCTCGAGGTACTGGTCGATGCTCTTACGGTCGTGCGCTACGACGTCGTAGAGGGTGAGCCCGAGCCCGAGCATATCCTGGGCTGTATAGCCGAGCAGGTTGCGGTAAGCGACGTTGGCTTCCAGAATGAGCTTGGTGTCGATGTCGACAACGAAGATCCCCTCGGCGGCCTGTTTGACCACCGTCCTGTAACGTCCCTCGCTCTCGAGCAGAGCCTCCTCCGCGTCCCTGCGCTCGGAGATCTCCCTCTGCGCCTCTTCGTAGAGCTTCGCGTTATCCACGGCCAGGGCTGCCCGCCTCGCCAGCTCCTCGGCGAGTCTCAGATCCGTCTCCTCGTAGCGCCGCCCCGACTCCGCGGAGACCAAAGTGATCGCGCCGTGACTCCTCCCCCTCGCGACCATTGGTACGACCATGTAGGACCTCAAGCCAAGCTCCCTCATGATCGTCCTGTGCTCGACGTCCATGGCGACCTGGTCCAAAAGCTCCTCTGGTATCTCCGCCATCATGTCCGGTTCGTTGGTTCTCAGCACCTTGCCCACACCCCGCGTCATCTCGGGGTCTGAGGGGTAGCGCTCTTGCAGCTCGTAGGCGAGCGCGATTTTCTCGGGGTCGGAATGCTCCACGGCGAGCCTCTCGACGGTGCCGTCCTCCTCCATGACGTCGATGGCGCACCAGTCGGCCAGGGTGGGTACCGCGAGGCGTGCCACGTTGGTGAGCGTGTCCCTGTAATCGAGGGAGGAAGAGAGCGTCGCGCTGCTCTCGGCCAGAAAGCGCAGCACGTTGTCTGTGTGCTTGCGCTCCGTCATATCGTGCACCACCATCGAGAAGCCTTCGAGATTCCCTTTCCCGTCCCTGAGGGTGGTGATGACGGCGCTCGCCCAGAACCTGGAGCCGTCCTCGCGAACCTGTATCCGCTCCTCTACGCAACGGCCCTCTGCAAGCGCCGCGCGCAGTACATCTTCGGGGTGTCCACGCTCTACATCTTCATCCGGATAGAAAGACGAGAAGTGCCGGCCCAGGATCTCCTCTTCGGTGTAACCCACTATGCGCTCTGCGCCGTCGTTCCAGGTCGTTACGCATCCTCCCGGATCCAGCATGAAGATCGCGTAGTCTTTGACCCCTTCGACCATCAGCCTGAAGCGCTCCTCGCTCTCGCGCAAACGCTCTTGATGGCTCCTGGCCTCGAGCGTGCTCCGCCGGGCCCGATCCCTCGCCGAGCGCAGCGACGACGTAAGCACGCTGACCAGCACCCCCTCCAGCGCCAACGTGGCCACGTCTATCCCCTCCACGCTGAACCCCGAGAACGAACCCCTCGGATAGAGGAAGAAGTAATCTGTCGCCAGAACACTCAAGCCGGTGGCCATCAGCCCCGGTCCCAACCCGCCGTACCACGCGCTGACGATGATGGCGCTGAAGACCAGCAAGAACGGCGTGTCTTGCACGGTCAGAGGATCTAGCAGTAACTTCGCCAGCAGGGCCACCGCAACGGCGAGTGCCGCCACACTGTAGCGTAGAGCTATGTCAAGAGAGCGTTTCATAGAAGCCTGTGGTACTGCCCCGGCGTCCTCAGCGCTATCGGCCTTCCAGGATATCGTCGTCACCTCTTACGTGCTAAGTGGTGGCTCGCATTATACGCTAAGTGTTCATCGCAGCACATTTCGGCCGGCACGTAGCAGGATCATGCGAGGACCCTCAGTCGTGAGTACGGGTGGACGCTCCGAGAATTCTGGTGTGGGGAACCGTGCCCTATGGCGATTCTGTCGGTAGTTCCTCAAGCTCCGGAATCCTTCTCGCCACTTCCCGACGCCGGCGGCCGCCCGCGGTCGGTAAGCCGGGCCGCCAGCCGTTTTGCGAGGCTGACCAAGATCAGCATAACCACTCCGCTCGAGAGCACTACGCTGAGGAAGATGACACCTGCCGTCAGGTACGGATGAGCCGTCAGGTGTTCGCCGAGCCACCGGGCGCCCCAGACGTCTGACGGATCGTGCGCTACAGCTTCGCCCCAGCGCTGCAGGAGCCAGATCGCGGGCGCGAACACGATGGCGGAACCGACGACCACGAAGAGCCCGGCGAGTCGTTCCTGCTTGCCCGGTACCACGCGCATGGATAATCCCCGCCTCTATCCCTCCGCGGGATGCATCCGGGCTGGGTTAACGTTCATCGTTCACCGGTACCTTCCTCGATCTGTGGACTGATCGCGCCGAGGTACTCCTGTTGCTCCGCTATGTGCTGCTCGAGGCTCCTGGCCTGGGGCGCCGTCCGCGCCCTCTCCAACCAGAACGACTGCAGTGCTGCGTCTATAGCCGTCTTGTCGATGACGTTGGGGTCTAGATCCCGCTTGAACTCCAGGTAGGCGACTATAGCCTTCGCTTCTTCCCTGGTGAAGACGGACAGGCGCCATCGCGCGTAGTCGTAGGAGGTCATGGCGCCGTACCTCCGCGGGTTGATGAACGCCGACCTGCCGTGCCTGATCAGCAAGGTACGAGCCCCTGCGGGAACCTCGGTGGTCCAGTCGGAGAACCCGTGCGTCAGGTGGAACAGTGGGTCCGCCGTCCGGAGCCGGCCGCGCAGGTCGGAGATCAAATACGCCGGAAGGAAATACCTGAAACCCGCCTCTGAGAAGAAGCTGAGCGCGTTCGCATGGCCGTCCAAAAAGCCTGCATCGATACCCCTCCAGTCCTCCACTTTCTCGAAGGGACCCACCTCCTCGTACGGTTCGCACCCCTCGAAACTACCCTGCAGGTAACGTCCTCCCGGATGCTCGTTCCCCGCGAAAGCGTCTCGAATCCTCCCGATCACGGCTTCTCTGTTCAAGCTGTCAGCATGTTAGCATGGCGGCTGCGCCGCCTCGTCAGTACGCTCCGGCTTCGCCTCCGCTTGTCAGCATTCGCGGCCCCTTGCTGACATGCTGACAAGGTGCGAAGCGCCGTGCTGACAAGCGAAGGCCTTAAAGGCCTGAGCGTGCTGACAAGCTGCCGAAGGCAGCGTGCTGAAATGCTGCAATGCTGGCAACTTGCAAGTACAATGGCATCCTGTTGCTGTAGGGAACAGCCTTTAACGGGAGTACGAGATAGCCAGGCAAGGAAATGGAGCGGCGGGGCGACCCGGGCTGGAGGGCGACTCCATTCCCTGGCTTGTTACCTCCCTGAGAACGTTCTCGCGGGCTTCGGGCGTCGTGGCCGTACTCGTCGGCTGCATCGTTCTTCTGGGCTGGACGTTCGCTGTTGGGAGCCTCAGAATCGACCTGCCGGGTCCTGTGGCGATGAACCCAGTCTCGGCGGTGGGCCTGTTGTTGGCCGGTGTGTCGGCCTGGTTGTTGCAAGATGAGCGGGCGGGGCGGCTGGCGCGTCGGATCTCACGGGTATGCGCCCTCGTGGTCGTCCTCTTCGGCCTGTCCAGGCTGATCCAGGTCCTTTTCGGCCTGGAGCCTGGCATCGACCAGTTCCTGTTCCCCGGGAGGCTCGCTTCAGAAGCCGCCTCGACCGGTTTCCCGAACAGGATGGCTTTCGATACGGCGCTGGACTTCGTCCTGATCGGGGGCTCGCTGTTGTACCTGGACAGGCGGACCCGCCGTGGCCTCTGGGTCTCGCAGTACCTCGCCCTGACCGTGTTCGTGTTATCCGTACTGGCTTTCGCCGGCTACATCTACGGCGTCGCGAACCTGTACGGCAACACCTCCTACATACCCATAGCGTCGATGACTCTTGTTGTGCTCTCGGCCGGCGTCCTGTGCGCGCGCCCCGAGCGCGGCCTTATGGCCGTAGTCACGAGCGGCAATGTGGGGGGTGTGGTGGCGCGCCGTTTGTTGCCGGCCGCCATCCTGGTCCCGCTGGTGTTCGGCTGGTTCAGGCTCAGGGGACAACAGATCGGGCTCTACGGCACGGAGCTCGGGGTCTCCCTGATCACCGTGGCGAACATGTTCGTCGTCGCCGCCCTGGTGTGGTGGTGCGCCCGTTTGCTCTACCGCATCGACGGCCGGCGCAAACTGGCCGAAGAGGAGATGCAGGCGGCGAGGGAGCGGGCCGAGGAGGCCAACAGGGCCAAGAGCGAGTTCCTGGCGAACATGAGCCACGAGATCCGCACCCCCATGAACGGCGTTATAGGCATGACGGACCTCCTTCTGGACACCCGCCTGGACGAGGAGCAACGCGAGTACGCGGAGACGGTCAACACCTCGGGCCAGACCCTGCTCGCCATCCTCAACGACATCCTGGACTTCTCTAAGATAGAGGCGGGCAGCCTGAGCCTGGAGACCATAAACTTCGAGTTGAGGAGGGAGGTCGAGGAGGTCGCCGCCCTGCTCGCCGGACACGCCCACGAGAAGGGCCTGGAACTTATCAGCTACGTCGAGCCCGGCACGCCGACCGCCGTGCGCGGCGACCCCTTCCGTCTGCGCCAGGTCCTCACCAACATCCTCGGCAACGCGATCAAGTTTACGGAGGAGGGCGAGGTGACCCTGCGGGCGCATCTCGTCGAGGACACTCCGGATACGGTCACGGTCTGTTTCGAGGTCAGTGACACGGGCATCGGCATGACCGAAGAGCAGCGTTCCAGGCTCTTCCAACCTTTTACCCAGGCCGACGCATCGACGACCCGCCGCTACGGGGGCACGGGGCTCGGCCTGGCCATCAGCAAGCAACTGGTGTTGATGATGGGGGGAGCGATAGGCGTGAGGAGCGAGCCGGGCGTGGGCTCCACGTTCTGGTTCACCACGCGGCTCGAGAAGAGGCCGGAGGGTGGACGGACGGCCCCAGCCCCCCGCTCGGGCCTGCGCGACCTGCGCGTGCTCATCGTCGACGACCACGAGACGAACCGCCGTATCCTGCACAAGCAGATCTCCTCCTGGGGAATGGAGGACGACATGGCGGAGAACGGGCCGGAGGCGCTCGAGGCACTCCGGGTCGCGGCCGAAAGCGGGGAGGCTTACGACCTGGCGGTCCTGGACATGCAGATGCCGGACATGGACGGTATCCAACTCGCCCGCGCCATAAGCGCGGATCCCGCAATCTCTTCTACGAGACTCGTGCTGCTTACCTCTATCGGCATCAACATCAACGAGACCGCCCGCATGGCCGGCGTGGAGGTCGTCCTCAACAAGCCGGTGCGCCAGTCGCAGCTCCACGACGCCCTCGCGACGATGCTCGGTACTCCTGCAGAGACAAAGGACAGACCGTCGCGCGGAAGGGTGGGACCCGCTCCACGCGCGACCCCGGCGGCCGAGGTACGGGCGACCCGCGGTCACGTCCTCCTCGTCGAGGACTACCCCGTAAACCAGGTGGTGGCGATAAGGATGCTCGAGAGGTCCGGCTACCGGGTCGACGCCGTGAATAACGGGAGCGAGGCCGTCGAGGCCTTCTCGAAGAGCCCATACGGGGCTGTGCTCATGGACGTTCAGATGCCCGAGATGGACGGCTACGAGGCCACGGCGGAGATCCGCCGTCGCGAAGGCTCGGGACCCCGCACCCCCATAATCGCCATGACCGCCGACGCCATGGAAGGGGATCGGGAAAAAGCACTGGCCGCAGGCATGGACGACTACCTCGCGAAACCGGTAAAGCATGAGGAGCTCGACGCCGTGCTGGAGCGTTGGATCAACCCCCCCGTACACACGACCGACGAGGACTCGGGAACCCTTGCAGAGACACCCGGACTCGACCTCACCGTTCTGAAGAGCCGGCGCGGGTCCCAGAACGACGGTGAACCGGACAGACTGGCCAGGATCGTCGGCCTCTTCATCGACGATGTGCCGCTCCGGCTGGATGAGTTGCGCCAGGCGGTCGAGAGGGGAGAGGCCCAAACGGTGGATGAGACTGCCCACATGCTCAAAGGCGGCTCCGGTTACATGGGGGCAGCCCGAATGGTAAAGATCTGCGCCGGGATCCAGGTCCTCGTCGCCTCCGGCGAACTGTCGCGAGCCCCCGAGCTGCTAGACGAGCTCGAAGCGGAATTCGAACGCATCCGCCCCGCCCTGCAATCCGCGAGCGGGTTGAGGAATGGTTGAAGTCAGCATTTCAGCACGCTCAGGCTAGCGCCTTCGCTTGTCAGCACTTCAGCCCGGCGGCTTTGCCGCCTTGTCAGCAAGTCAGGGCTTGTGCACACGAAAGCTGAAATGCTGACGAGCGACAGCTGGAGGCTGGAGCGTGCTGAAATGCTGAAATGCTAAAACGCTTCTCGACGCTCGCCGTGGCGCTTGCGCTTTTCGGCCTGGCTGGTGCAGCGGTGGTGGTGACGGTCCCGGGGCTCTTTGCCGGACCCGTGCGGCCTGGATTCACGGTCTTCCTGATCACCGGGGTCGCGGCCATCATCTTGACCGCCGGCTTGTTCGGCTACATCTACCGGCTTGGCATGGGCTTCGGCAGGACGGTCCTGGTGCTGGCCGCCGGCTACAACGCCCTGATAGCGGCGGTGAAACTCGGCCTTGCGCCGGCCGCGCTGTACCAGGCCAACCGCGAGCAGGCGTTCGACGCCGCGTTCGGAGATCCGAACGACCTGTGGTTCTACCTCGGGGTCGGCTCGGGCGTCCTCCTGCTCTACCTGCTCGTCTTCGGGGTGATGTACGGCGTCTTCAAGCGTCGCTTCAGGCGTCGCTCGCTCCCGTGCGAGCTTCCGCCGGAACAGAGCGGCCGGTGGTCGAACGGGGCTATTGTCGTCGGCGCCGTAGCTGTAGTCGCTCTCGCCGCCAGCTTCCTCTGGATCATGCCCGTAGTCTACGTCGGGTTTCCGACCTTCTCCTACCTCTTCTATATCTTCTCCACGTTCGGCGCCGCGATTACGCTGGCACTGGTCCTGGCCGCCGTCCTGGCCTATCGGAGCTTCGACGTGGTCGAGAAGCGGTCCGTCCGTCTGGGGGACGCCACCCTACTGGCCAGTTTCTTCTGGCTGGGTCTGGCCCTGATCTTGCTCTACCACGTCATGTGGGTCGTCTTCCTCTTGACGCTGGTCAGCATCTGGCCCTTCCAGACCTACACGCCCAAGTAAGCATGAGGATGCTCGCCCTCTACTGGAGCCTGCTGCGCTATCGCGTGGCAGTGATGATCATCCTCTTCATGCTGCTCGGAGCCGCGTGGCACGGTAGGCTTACATCTATCGACGCGCCGCTGCTACTGATGATCCTCGCCCTCGCGTCGAGCTACGTTAGCGCGACGAGCGTAAACGACATCGCAGACAGGGAGATCGACCAGATAAACCACCCCGGCGACAAAGGAAGGCCCCTCGTAACGGGCGCGGCCGGGACCACGGACCTGTGGGTGCTTTTCGGGGTCTCGAGCGTCCTCGCCGTGGCCCTGGCTCTTCCCGCCGGTCCTGGCGCCGCCGGAATCATGCTGTTGTCCGTAGTGATCGGGGTGCTCTATTCCCTGCCGCCGGCCAGGCTGTCCTACAGGACTTTCCTGGCGCCGCTGACGCTGGCCGTGGCCTACGTCGGCATCCCTTACTGGGCCGGCGTGGTGGTAGTCGTGGAGACCCTCCAGACATCAGACGTGCTCTTGTTGACGGCTCTCTACCTGCTGTTCGCGGGCCGCATCATACTCAAAGACTTCAGGGATAGGGAGGGCGACGCCGCCTTCGGCAAGCCGACTTTCCTCCTGAAGTACGGTAAGAAGGCGACCTGCCTGGCCAGCCTCTGCGGCCTGTGCGTCGGGGACGCAATCCTCGTCGCAGCCCTGGCAGACAGCCGGTGGCTTGCGGCCCTGTTGCAACTCTATATCGCAAGCATCGTGACTATGCTCTACCGGCTCTACCGGGCGAGCAGCCGCAAGGACGAGCAGTTGTCCATCGGGGTTGGGGCCAAGATGGGTAACGGACTCCTCATAACCTTGCTGGGGACCCTTATCCTATCGAACCAGGGTGCAGATTGGATCACGCAGCTCATCTTCGGCCTGGCGCTGACGGGCCTCTACACGCTCAACTTCATGGACTTCCTTCGCCATCCCGAGCGGGCGACTATCGGGTACAAAGGATAGGGCGCGTCTTGAGACATCTCTCTACACGGGGACTCTCCTATTCGCTGGTGGGGGCGGCGACGCTCGTGGCCCTGGTCTTCTTGTTGCCCCTGGTAGATGCGATGCCGGAATCGTTTCTCGCCGTCCGGATGGTTGCTTATGCATTGGTCCTCGTTCCCATAGCCCTCTTGCTCCACGGGTTCTTTGTCGCCGCGGGGGGCAACTCCACGTCCCGGCTTCTGGCTCTCGGTGCTGTGTCTGGTGCTCTCGGCCTCTCTTCGGCCTTCCTCGCCAGCCCCGAGGATCTGGAGAGCAGTTCGGGAATTATGGTCCTGCTCGCGCTCTCCTTCGCCGACCTTTCGAGGATACTCGCTGCCGCGTGCGTCGGCGTCGCGCTCGCCCGCTACATAACCTCCGTCGGCGTGGTCCTGATCATCGTCCTCGCCGCGATAGCCTCGGACCTATTCAGCGTCTTCGCGGGACCGACCAGGGCTCTCGTGCAGGAAGACTCTCCTGTACTCGACGCCCTGCTGCTCGTCTTTCCGACGTTCGGCTCTGCCCTGGGCTTCGGCCTCGGCGTGAGCGACTTCATATTCCTGGCCCTTTTCACCGCAGCGAGCCGTTTCCTGGATCTCCGCTACGCGGCGACCCTGCTCGGTGTCTGCTTCGCCGCCTTCCTTGCTGTGACCGCTGGACTGCTACTCCTACGCCCCCTGCCAGCCCTCCCCTTCATCGCCATCGCCTTCGTGCTGGTCAACGCAGATCTCATCGTGGCGTCTCTCGCAAAGAGGCGCTGAAGACCAGGTATCAGGTTTCAGGCAACAGGTATCAGGTCAAGGGTATCAAGAGTCCGGAATTCGCGGGTCGTCGAGTATAATTCTCTCGATGGGAGAAGCGGCACTCATGGACCGGCAGATTCTCAGGGCCAAGCTCTACGTGCCCCGCCATCGTGCGAATGCCGTACCCCGCTCGCGCCTGCACCAGCGGCTGGATGAGGGTGCGAGGCGCGACTTGACCGTCGTCTCAGCGCCGGCCGGGTTCGGCAAGACGACTCTGCTCGCGGACTGGAGCCAGCGAAGCGAGCTTCCGGTGGCCTGGGTCTCGCTGGATGAGAGGGACGACGACCCCGTGCGCTTCCTCTTGTACGTGATCGCGGCCATAGAGACCATCCACGAGGACTTCGGAAGGAGTACGCGCGCCTTCCTGGGCTCGCTGCAGTCTCGGGAGGAGCTGGAGCCCGTCCTCACCGCTCTCAGCAACGAGATCCTGGAGTTGCCCGGCGACTTCGTCCTCGTGCTCGACGACTACCACTCCGTACGCTCGGAGGCCATCCACGGCGCCCTCGCCTTCCTGCTGGACCACTGGCCACCGCCGATGCACCTGGTCATCGCCGGCCGCACGAGCCCTCCGCTGCCGCTCCCGAGGCTGCGCGCGCGGGGACGGTTGACCGAGCTTGGCGTTCCGGACCTGCGCTTCTCACTCGAAGAAGCGACGGATTTCCTGGGACGTACGATGGGCCTGAACCTCACCGCAAAGAGGGTCGCGGCGCTGGAAGAAGGGACGGAAGGTTGGATCGCGGGTCTGCAGTTGGCGGCGCACGCCCTCAAGGACCGCGAAGCGAAGTTCCGCTCCATGGAACCCATCGCTGGTGGCGCACGCTACGTCTTCGATTACCTGGCCGAGGAAGTCCTCTCCCGCCAACCGGAGGACGTTCGGGAGTTCTTGCTGAAGACCTCCATCGTCGAGACCCTGAGCGGTCCCCTGTGCGAGGCGCTCACGGACACGAGCGACGGGCAGGAGATGCTCGAATGGCTGGAGAAGAATAACCTGTTCCTGGTGCCGCTGGATGATGAGGGCCGCTATTACCGTTACCACCATCTTTTCGCCGCCTTCCTGCGCGAACGCCTCGGGCGCATACATCCAGAGGAAATCCCCGAACTCCACCGCCGCGCCGGGCTCTGGGAAGAGGCAGATGGGTGTCTATCCGGGGCGATCGAGCACGCCCTGGTCGCAGAAGACTTCGGTCGGGCGGCGGACCTGATCGAGGAGGAGACCGGCGTGCGGCGTACGTACGTGGACGCGTCCCTGCTGCTCCGCTGGCTGGGGACGCTGCCTGACGATCTGGTGCGCCCCCGCCCGCAGCTCAGCCTGCTCTACGCCTGGGCGCTCGCCCATTCCGGAGAGCTGGAGGACGCCGAGCGTCGGCTTTGGGATACGGAGGAGGCCATGAAGCTCGACGCCGGAGCGTCGACGGCGGGACTCTCCGATGAAGAGCGCACGATGCTCGGCGAGATCTGCATCATCCGCGCCCGCATGGCTGCCATGCGGGAGAACGCGCCGCTTACCACTGAACTCTCCAACCAGGCCCTAGACCTGCTGCCCGAAGACGAGCTCCACCTGCGCGGTGACGTCGCGCTGGACCTGGGACACGCTTACTGCTCGGCCGGAGACATCGAGTCTGCCAGCGAAGCGTTCGCCAGGGCCGCCGCCACCGGACGTGCGGCCGACGACCTCAGGACGGCCCTGTTCGCCCTCAGGTACCAGGCTTCACTGGAGATCTCCCGTGGACGACTACGGAAGGCGGAAGAGCTGCTGTTGGACGGACAGCGGCTGGCCGAGAGCCGGCCGGATGGAGTGCCGTCTGTCGCCGGCATCATCCACACGGGGATGGGCGAGCTGCTCTACGAACGCGGGGATCTTGACGAGGCGAGAAGGCTCCTGGAGGAGGGTATAGAGCACGGCAGGCGGAGCGGCGAGGCGAAGATACTGGTCTACGGCTACGTCAACCTGGCCCGCGTGCTGATGGCCCGGGGAGATGCCGGGGGGGCTCACTCCCTCATCAGAAAGGCCGGCGGACTCACACCGAGGTGGCCGCTAATATGGGCGTGGCAGGCACGGTTCTGGTTGGAGCAGGGCGACGTGGAGTCGGCGGTGCGTTGGTCGCGGGAGTACGAGGCGACCGAGGACTACATGAACTACCCACGCCACTTCGAGCGGATCTCGATGGCCCGCGTGCTGCTCGGGGAGGGCAGGACCGACGAGGCCCTCGATTCCCTCGGCAACCTGCTCGAGAACGCCCTCTCCGAGGGCCGGATGGCGCACGAGATAGAGCTCCGAGCGCTGCTCGCGCTCACCTACGAACGGCTGGGCGCAACGAACGAGGCGTTGGAGCACCTGGAACGAGCGCTCACGCTGGCCGAACCGGAGGGCTTCGTGCGCGTCTTCGTCGACGAGGGGCTTCCGATGGCGGCGTTGCTAGAGAGGGTGATCCGGTCGCCGCAGGACGATGGATCCTACCACGGCGCACCCCATGGCACACCCGACATCTACGCGGGCACCCTGCTGGAACACTTTGCCCTGCAGGCGGCGGACTCCGGCAACGGGAGACCCCGAAGTGGGCGTGCCCCCGGGCTCGAACCTTTGAGCGGACGCGAGGTTGAGGTGCTCGAACTCGTCGCCGCCGGCCGGTCGAACGCGGAGATCGCCAGCGAGCTTTACCTCTCAGTGGGCACGGTCAAAGCGCACGTCCACCACATCTTTGGCAAGCTCCTCGTACGCAACCGCTCCCAGGCCGTCGCGAGGGCGCGGGAACTGCGCCTGCTCGGTTAGCCCTTCCAGAATAAACCAGCGGTAAACCACAAGGTATTACCTTCGGTAGATTAAACCAGAGACCTCTGCTCCTAGACTGGCTCTGTAGCCTACAGAGAGGAGTCGAGCGATGATCCTGATGGACTTGAACGAGCAGGTAGACTGGGATTTCAGTCGGGCGCTGCGTAAGGCGAGGCTGCGGCGGCTGGTATTACGTCTGCGAGGGAAACCCACCACCTGCAGCATCGCACCCTCTTTCGACGAGATCCAGGGGACGCTCAGGGCGTACAACCGGGTTCGCAGGGGAATAAGGGTCGTCGATCTGCGGAAGATCGTCGGTAGCGTGGGACGCAGCAGGGACTTCGATAACTCCTTCATGCCCCTTCGCGCCGCAGTGGGAGAGCGGTGGAAGCGCGTGGATCTGGCGTTCTACCGGGACCAGACGCTACCTCGGGTAAGCCTCTACAAGGTGGGCGATGAGTACTTCGTCGAGGACGGAAACCACCGCATCTCCGTCGCCCGCTACCACGGCTTGCCGGACGTGGAGGCCGACGTGACCGAATTGTGGCCCGCGCACGCCGATTCAGCACGCGCCCTATCGGGCGATTTCAGCATTTCAGCAAGTCAGCACGCCGCCTGAAGGCGGCTTATCAGCACTTCAGCACGCTCCGCCCTTCGGGCTTCGCTTGTCAGCTCGCCGCCCGGCTTCGCCAGGCGGCTTGTCAGCCGGTCAGCAATGTGAAGTGTGGTGAGACTCTAGTGCGCTTGAGAGACTGCCAGGGGAGTCTGTATTCTTTGAGAGTCCTCTCCGACTACGAAACCTGAAATGCTGACTAGCTGACAAGCGGAGGCCTTAAAGGCCGAAGCGTGCTGACAAGGCGGCGAAGCCGCCGTGCTGACTAGCTGACAAGCGGAGGCGTCAGCCGGAGCGTGCTGTATGTGCTTCTTTCAATCGCTCGATAGCCGCGAGAGCCTGTGGTTCCAGGCGGTCGAATTCTTCGACTAGGGTGCTTGGCACGGCGTTTCGGAAGCGTGCGTAGAGGTAGATCTCTCCGAGCCGGTTCAGACCGGGTTCGTGCAGCTCGTGCGCCGCCCTGCGGGCGTATTGCTCCGGGGTCTCGTGGGGTTCGCGGACGATCCCGATCTCTTGGAGTGCGGTCGTGATCTTCTTGTACCTGCTGTACAGACGGGCGTCGGAGACTTTGATCGGGCGCACCACCAGGGTCTCGCGGCTACGATAGGCGACGAACTTCCTGGTGTAGAAGAAGACCAGGTAGGCACCTCCTACTAGCAGCCCTACGACGATTATGCTCGCCGGGTCGAGGCGCGCCACGCCGCGCATGAGGGTTCCCGCGGCCGTGGCCACGGGTCCCGCGGCCTCTCCGAGCCTCTTTGCCATGAAACCGAAGACTTTGCCGCCCTGCAGGTTGCCAGCCGCCCTGTACTGCCAGGGCGTAGAGTCGAAGCTCGGGGTGGGATCGAAGGTCGACCAGCCGTATCCGGGGAAGTAGACCTCGACCCAGGCGTGGGCGTCCGAGGCGCGGACGTCGTAGTAGCCGGTGAACGGGTTGTACTCGCCGGGGGCGTAGCCCGTCGCCACCCTGGCCGGTATCCCTAGGGAGCGGGCCATCACGGCGAGCGAGGAGCTGAACTGCTCGCAGTAGCCGCGCTTCTGCTCGAAGAGGAAGTACTCGACGGCATCCATCTCTTCCATCTGGGGCGGGATGGAGAGGTCGTAGGGATAGGTCTCCTTCAGGTACTGGTTCATCCTCAGCACGGCGTCGTAAGGGTTCGTCGTACCCTCGGTCAGCCTGCTGGCGAGTGCGTGGGTGCGTTCGAGACCGGTCGGAGGGAGCTGTGTGTACCTGTCAGCTATCTCTTCCGGATAGACCGTCCCTGCGGACCTGAGCTGGGCGGGGGAGGCGTTGGGGAGGCTGGAGATGACCGAGTACGCCGAGCCTTCGGGGATCTGGTAAGGCGCCCTGAGCGAGGCGTACGGGTCGATCTTGATGGTGCTCGTCGGGAAGAAGACCGTCTCGGGACGGTAGGCGCCGAAGATTATGTTCGGGGAGTCCTTCTCGATACGAAAAACCTGGGCGACTTCCCTGACCGGTCCCTCTCTTAACTCGGTATTGGTGGCGGTGATCGTGTCGAAGCGCAGGTTGTTCGAGATGAGCTTCTCTGCGGTGTCACCGGTCGAGATCTCCCACCCCTTCCCGTTGTAATCGTCGAAGGCGACCCCGCGGTAGGGCACGGTCTCCTCGCTTCGCACCTTCATCACGACCTCGTCGGAGAGCCGCCCGCGGCTGCGGAGGTCCATGTAAGGCTGGAAGCCGTGGTACGAGTCAGCCAGGATGGCCTGCGGGGGGCCTGCGAAGGGGTCGCCGCCAGGCGGCCTGTAGTAAGGGTTCTGGACGCCGCCGGTGAAGTTCTCCCCAACGTTTCGAAAAGCCGAGGTCGGCATCATCGTGAGGTTCATCGCCTGCCGCTGGGGGAGGAGAGAGAAGCAAACCAGGCCGACCGCAACGACGGCGAAGAAACTGGGCACGACGGTGCCGACCATGAGGCCCCTGCTTCTCGATACCTGCACCCCGGCCCGCTCGCGGGCTTCGGAGAGGTTCATCTGGGTCATGGCCCCCATGGCACAGAGCAGGAAGGCCAGCACGAACAGGCCGTACCACAGGCTCGTGGAGAGAACGGCGCCTACGGCGACCAGGATCAGGCCGCTCACCAGCGAGTACGAAAGGTCCTTGCGGGCGGGCAGGTCGAAGGCGTGTATGACCTGCACCCAGAGGAAGAGCCTGGCGAGCGGCACCCGTGTATCGTAGAGCGAGGACAACACCTCCCTGAAGAACATCGTGAGCGCCGCCAGGGCGCCGAAAGCGAGCATCACCTTTATGAGGATGTTCCTCTCCCGCCTCCTCAGGTAGCTGACCACGAACGCAACGACCGTCAGGAAGGGTACGAGGACACCGGTCACAACGCCGAAGTACCCGGTCGTGAGGACGGCTGCCTCCCCAACCAGTACGGCGGCGAGCACCCACGCCCGCAACTCGACAGAGTCCTCAGGCTTACGTTTCGTGCTCCCCGGGAGCTTGATCTCTGGCCAACGGAACGACATCACAGCGTCTCCTGGTTCTCACGCCTGCTTCCGCACGAATCCTGAAGCCTGAAACCTGATGCCTGAAGCCTCATTTTCAGATCCTCCACGGCTCGGCGACTTCGGCTCCGAGCCGCGCCACCCTGCGTCCCCCGGCCTCCACGCCCTGCATGAACTCCTGCTCTTCTCCCTGCGACATCCACGGCCCAGGCCCCGCAAACTCGAGGCAAGACACGAGCACGACGGCCCGTACCTCGGTGGCGCCGGGCGAGCCTGATGGCCCTGATCCCCTGGCGGTGTCCGGCCTCCTTGTGGAAGGGCGTATCTCGACGCTGGCCCCTTCCTTGGACGGCGGCCTGGACGCCCGCAGGCCCGCGCACCAGGTAAGTATGCTGTCGCGGGTAGGCTCCTCGGGGAAGGCCGTGTTCTCCGGTCCTGCGTCGGCCCAGACCTCCCTGCCGTCGCCGAGGGCGTACAGGAGCAGCGAAGCTCCGGCCGAGACGACCATCTCCCTGGCTTCGGTCGGGGCCCCGGCGTCGAGGCTCATCGCCAGCACGAAAGGGGGGTGCGTCTCCTGGGCCAGCTCGATGACGGCGAGCTTCCCGGAGGGCAGGCCGCGGGCGCTCTTCTTCCAGGCGACCAGGCGTGCCGGGTCCCCTGGACGGTAGTCCCTGACGCCCCAGAATTCGCCCCCATGACCCCTGTGCAGCGTCGATGACTCGCTCCTGTCGCCCCACTCGGCGTCCGTGACCGCCGAGGGTGGGAGTCCGGCTACGTCGAAGGTCCTGGGGTAGACAACGGTATCAGAGGCGGCCCGCGTACTGCGGCGCCCGTAGAAGAGCCCAAAGGGCGCCCTCGATTCGACGACGACGTCTCCGCCGGAGTAGATACCCCTGCGCGGGTTCTCCACCGTGTACCCGACGGTCTCTGTCTCGCCGCGGCGGACCCGCACGGCAACGGCCCTTCCCGTGTCGCCGGCGAAGCGGTCCTCGACCTCGAGCATGTACCTGGGGAGGTGGCCATTGTTCTCTAGCATCAGGGAGCAGTCGAAAGGTTCGCCGGCCGTCGCCACGACGGGCGCGCGCCTCGTTATGCCGACGTGCCGCACTCCGAGCCACGGCAGGGGAAGGGAGATCAGCACTACCCCAGCAAGGGTGGCCACGGTTACGTAGAGCCACCCGGCGCCGACGTTCGAGGCGATCAAGTACAGCACAAGGCCGAGGAAGATGATGAGGGCCGGTTTGACGATGCTCCGCAAACGCATGTGCCTACACCGGAGGCACTACGGAGTCTAGGATCTCCTTCAGTGCGCTCTCCGCCGTCGTCCCCGTCGTACCGCCGCGCACTGAGAGCCTGTGCGCCAGAACCTCGGGAGCAAGAGCTTTGACGTCCTCGGGCCCCACGAAGTCCCGCGCCCGCGTAGCGGCGCGCGCCTGGGCCACCCTGACCAGGGCGATAGAACCGCGCGGCGAGGCCCCCAGGGAGACCGCCGGGTGGTCGCGCGTCGCCTCGGCGATCGCGACGGCGTAGGCGAGTACCTCGTCGTGGACCTGGACCGCCTTCACGAGCCTCCTGGCCTCCAGTATCTCCCTTATCTCCACGACGGGCTCGACCTCTTCTAGAGGACGTCGCTCGACCTGCGCGCGCACTATGCCGCGCTCCGCGTGGTTCCCCGGGTAGCCCATGCTCGTCGCGACCATAAAGCGGTCGAGCTGTCCCTCGGGCAACGGATACGTACCGTGGAACTGGTGCGGGTTCTGGGTCGCGACGACGAAGAAAGGATCGGGAAGAGGCCGCGTCTCGCCTTCCACCGTCACCTGTCCCTCGGCCATAGCCTCCAGCAGCGCGCTCTGCGTGCGTGGGGTGGCGCGGTTGATCTCATCGGCGAGCAGGACCGGCGCGAAGACGGGGCCCGGAATCCAGCCGAAACGGGCCTCCCCGGGGTCGTAGATGCTCGTGCCCGTGATGTCCGAGGGCAGCAGGTCCGGGGTGAACTGGATGCGCGAGAAGTCGGCCGCGATCGAGGACGAGATAGCCTTCGCCAGCGTCGTCTTCCCGACCCCAGGTATGTCCGTAAGCAGGACGTGGCCTCCTGCGAGGAGCGAGATCAGGCACAAGTCAACGACCCTGTCCTTGCCCACGACCACCCTACGGACCGAGCCAAGCAGCCGCTCGTAGACTTCTCTGACTCCTACCTGACTTTCGACCCGACTACGGTGTATGGCTACCCCTCTAGAATCCGAAGTCACTGCGCTACCCCGCATACCGGCAGCCCTGAGGCCACGGAAGCCAACAGAAGCGTCACCCTCATCACCATCACCCTTCTTCAGTACGACAGAGTGTAGGTCACACGCGCCGTCCGCTTGCGTTGCGCACGTAGGATACCCGGCCGTCGGGGCTCAGTGTATAGGTCAGGTGGCCATTTTCTGAGGGACGACGGAATCCGGGTGAACGGTTCGTACGTGGGGAGGGAGTAGGATCCACCAACCCTACAGCGCTGTGCATGAGCCTTGAGCCTCATGCACAGCGCGCTATCAGCTGTCAGCGTTCAGCTTTCAGCAAGAAAACGCTGAAGGCTGACAGCTGAATGCTGACGGCGCGGGATGCGGAAGGATTGACCCTTCCGCATCCCGCTGTTGTTCAGAAAAATAGGTGGAACCACCTACGTCCCAGGCGCTCCCATTAACGCCCAGCTAACACCCCAAAGATACGCTGGGTGCATGAGATACGTGACGGCCCGTCAACGCAAGGAGAGCGCGGACCGTCGCAAAGACGAGGAAGTGTCGGGCGATGAAAGAGAACGAATGGAAGGAGGCACCAGATGCGAGAGAGTTGTTTTTGTGGACGTAGTGGCGAGCTGGAGGACCGGGAGCCGATCTTGGACGCACAAGGGGTATGGGTGCTTCGGTGCCCCGACTGTGGCCACCTGGATTATTTGAACTGGCTCTCGGAGGAGGCCGCTCTCCTTGTGTGGGGAGAGGCGAGATACCGGCACGAGGATCAACGCGAGGCGGTGTAATACCAAGAGACGAAGTGGTGTATCGCCGGATACAGCAAAGGTTGTGCTCGGATCGTATGTTTGGTGCTATCCGGTGGCGCACAACAACAATCAGAGCATCCCCCTCATATCAGGGATCGCAACCACTGGGTTTCGCACCAAGTTGGCCGGGGCGGCGGGTAGCCGCCCCGGCTATCTTCTTGTCCTATTCACAGATCGGCCAAACAAGACGAACTCCACAACTACCGCTGCGGCGAACGTCGCAAGCAACGTGGCCACCAACACGAACGGCATTCTAGATAGCCTCAGATAACTCTCTTAGGGTATCTATGTTCTTGACGACTATGCGATGATCCTTGAGCTCGACCGCACCGCCTCCCTCGAGCTTGCGGAACGCCCTGGTGACGGCCACCCGCTTGCAGCCTATCATGCTGCCCAACTGCTCGTGGGTGTAGTGGGTGGGGATTTGGTAGCTTTCGCTGCTCACAACCCCTTCGGAGTCAACCAGCCTCAGGATCAGGGTGGCAAGGCGCGCCGGGACGTCCTTGCCGACCACGTCGGCGTAGCGGCGCTCGGAGTCGCGCAGCCTCTCGGCGAGCTCCCGTACCAACCTCAAGCCCACCTCGGGTTTCATCGTGATCAGGTCCTCCACGTCCTCGCGTCTCAAGGAGACCACCGTGGACGGCGTGATGGCCCTGACGTAGAGGCCTTCGAGGCTCTGGCCCGTGAGGGCCATCTCGCCGAAGACGTTGCCATCCTCGACCACGGAGAGGGTGATCTCGTTTCCACCCTCGTCTATCTCGTAGCACTGTACCCTGCCCTTCTTGAGGATGAAAAGCCTCTCCGTGCTCTCCTTGGGGGTGTAGAGAATGTCGTCTTGCTCGAGGAAGGTGTCCGGTGCCCTCTTGGCCAGGTCCTCCAGCTCCTCACCTGAGAGGGGACCCAGGATATCGACCATGGAAAGCAGACGCACTTCTTCTTCAAGGGACATCGGCATAGACGTGGCGCTCCTTCGCTCCTACGAGAAACGCGCTTGATCGCCATCTTCTAAGGACATCCCCTAATGAACTCAGGAGGGAGTCGGCCCGCATCCGCAAAAGCTGTTGTTATGTGAGCTCCCATCGTAACACCTTTCGCATCTCGGAATACGGCAGCCTCCTCCGGGAAAGGCGCCATCGACGGTGGTGCGACTCCCCAGAGGAGGGACCGGCATGCTCTCATGCGCGATCAGCTGAAAGATGATCGCTTTAGAACGCCCCCCAGTCCTGCTCACCAGGGATATAGTAACTCGGGCAGATGAAGCGGAAGGCGTAGGCGATCCTTCGCGCCTTTCTCAGGTCCTCCATCGTTTTCGCCCTCTCCACGGCCAGATCCGGATCGAACAACTCGGAGAAGTACTCCTGCGCGGCTTGCTTGCGTTCCTCTTGCGTGGCGAACTCGTTCCTTATCCCGGCGAGCTCGCCGGCGTCCAGCCAGAAGCCCGCGCACCTCGGGCACTCGTCTACAAGGACACCGCGTTTTACGCTGTGGAAGTGGCGCATCATGATCTCACCGTCTCTGGGACAGCGGATGCGCTTGCTCAGGTCAGGACGGAGGGTGGGATCCCGCTCCACCTCGAGGAACTTCTCGCCCGCCGACTCATGCACCTCGTCCACACGCGCGAGTTCGAACCAGTCGAACCAGATCCCACCGCATCCCCCGGCGCACACATCCACCGTCACGCCCTCGGCCTCCATCGTGGTCATGACGCTGGAGCACACCGGGCACTCGATGACGCGGTCCTCTCTGGCATCCGGTAGCCGGGTGGTGTCCGTCTCTCTCGCCATCTCCGTCCTTTCCCTTCAGCATTTCAGCACGCTCCAGCCTTCGGCTGTCGCTTGTCAGCACTTCAGCATTTCAGCTAAGTGTAGTGTGGCGAGACGCCGTGCGCTTGGGAGAATTCCAGAGGAGCACTGACTCATCACGACTCGTCTCCGACTACGGGACCTGAAATGCTGACAAGCGGAGGCCTGAAAGGCCGGAACGTGCTGTCATGTGGGGTACAATTATGCTCGAGCGACGATGCTACCGTCATTCGTATATCTATCGACCGACCAGGCGGCACTGTTCCGATGATGGTGATACCCCCGGTGATAGGGGTGATCCTGATCCTCGTTGGGATCGTACTCTTTATCGTAGACCTGAGCGTTACCAACCATGGTCTGCTCACCGCGGGGGGCATCGTGACGCTCCTTGCCGGAGGCATGGTGCTCCTTGTGGCGGGCGTCCCCTACTCGGGCGTGTTGCTCGGTGCTGTTGTGGTCGCCGCGATAAGCATGGGGGGTGTGCTCTTGGGGGTCCTGGGTTCTTTGCGCGCCTCCAAAGGGAGGCCGAGCCTTACGGGCAAGGAGGGGATGATCGGCGAAGTTGGCACCGTAAGAAGGCCCGTGGGGGTGGACTCTGAGGGGTGGGTGTTCGTGCACGGCGAGCTGTGGCGGGCCGAGCTGGCGTTCGCCCCCAAACAGTCCAACCAGCTAGAGAGCGAGCCCATGATAGAGGTGGGACGCAAGGTGAGGGTGGTGGGTTTCGGTGAGGGAGGGGAAGTGCAGGTAGTGCCCATCGAATTGCCAGGTCGAAGCCGGGATATCGACCGGCCAGGATAGAGGAGGATCTCTCGTGTACGCAACGTTAGCCTTGTTGCAGGCAGTCGGGGTAGGATTCGCGGCTATCGTGGTGGTGATCCTCGCGATATTCGTCGCCTCGGTCGTATTCAGCGCCATCAAGGTCGTCAAGGAGTACGAGCGGGGTGTGATCTTCCGCCTCGGCCGGGTCCAGGGGGGGCCGAAAGGACCAGGTCTCTTCATCCTCCTTCCCTTGATCGACAGGATGGTCAAGATAGACTTGAGGACCGTGACCATGGACGTTCCTCCCCAGGACGTCATAACCCGTGACAACGTCCCCGCTAGGGTGAACGCCGTAGTCTACTTCCGGGTCACGGACCCCAACAGGAGCGTAATCGAGGTCGAGAACCACGTGCTTGCAACCAGCCAGA
>DATMVF010000041.1:0-24384 GCA_035563475.1 Rubrobacter sp. | reverse complement strand
TCTGGCTGGTTGCAAGCACGTGGTTCTCGACCTCGATTACGCTCCTGTTGGGGTCCGTGACCCGGAAGTAGACTACGGCGTTCACCCTAGCGGGGACGTTGTCACGGGTTATGACGTCCTGGGGAGGAACGTCCATGGTCATGGTCCTCAAGTCTATCTTGACCATCATGTCCACGAGCGGCCACAACAGGAAGAGTCCTGGTCCTTTCGGCCCCCCCCTGGACCCGGCCGAGGCGGAAGATCACACCCCGCTCGTACTCCTTGACGACCTTGATGGCACTGTACAAGACCGACGCCACCACCACTATGGCCACTATCAGGGCGATGAACGCGAAGCCCATAAGAGGGTGCTCCTCTCCGGTTGCTACGAATCATGCTGATTCTACCACCGCCAGGAGAACGCCAGAGACGGGCCCGCGTTGGACCTCCCTCGCTACCCGTCTAGCAGAGAGATTCCTTAGAGAAGCCTCCTCGCCCCGACGTAGCCGGCTATGTGGTTTATGCCGGTGATGGTCACCTCATTATGGACTTGGGCGTGGATGGTAGTCCCGTCGCCCATGGCTATGCCAACGTGGGTGATGTATCCGCTGCCGTCCTCGCTCCAAAAGAGCAGGTCTCCGGCCTGGGGAGCACCGTGGACCGGGGTCCCGTAGCCCATCTGCCCCCCTGGTGAATCGGGTAGGGCGATGCCGAACTCCTGGAAGACCAGCATCGTGAAGCAGGAGCAGTCCTCGGCCTCGAAGGCCACGCAAGGGCCCGGAGGAGAGAACTCGTACGGGGTCCCCAGGTGATCGTCGGCGACGGCCAGCACGTCTTCACCCAAACCACTCACCCTACCTCCGCCACCACCGGCAGGCGTCCCGGAAGCGGAGGCGCTCGCCGTCGCGCTGGCGGAGGAAGCTCCTTCGTCCCGACCACCTCCGCCTCGCTCAGAGCCTTTCGAACTGGAAACAGATGCGCTGGCAGATGCGCTGGCCTCGGCGCGTTCTTTGGCGCGCTTCTCGGCCCACCGCTCACCGGCGGCTTCTTCCTCAGCGGCGGCGCTCGCGGAAGCACTGGCTTCGGCCCTCTCGGCGGCGCGTTCTTCAGCCCGCTGCTCGGCCCGCCGATCGGCACGCCGCTCCGCTGCCAGCCTGGCGGCCTCCCGCTCGGCGGCGGCCTGTTCCGCGGCGGCCTCCTCGATCTCGGCTCGACGGGCTGCCTGCTCGGCCTTCCGCTCTGCCTCCTCTCTCGCGGCCTGCCTCTTTGCGGCACGCCGGGCGGCGAGCTCGGCCTGCCTCTGGGCCTCCTCTCTGGCTTCCTTCCTGGCAACCTTCTCGGCCGCCAGCCTGGCGGCCTCCCGCTCGGCGGCGGCCTGCTCTGCCGCTTTCCGGGCGGCCTTCCGCTCGGCCGCGCGCTTTTCTGCGAGCCGCTCGGCCCTCTCGGCGGTGGCCCGTGCGGCGGCCTTGCGCTCGGCGGCAGCCCGTTCGGATTGCAGATCGGCCCGCGGCACCCCGGCCTGCTTGACCTGGGAGACCTGTACCTCCGGTATCGGCTCGGGCTCTCCTACAGGCTCCTGCCCTTTCTCGGCCATCGCCGCCGCCGCTGCGCGAGCCTGCGCGGCCTGCCGATCCTGCGCAGCCCGGATCGCACCCCTGAGCTCGGCGTCGAGGGAGTCCAGATAACCCGATGCCCGCGCCTCGGCCTCGTTGGCGCGCTCTCTCTGGGCGATAGCCGTCTCGACCGCAGCGACCCTCTGCTCACGCTGGGCCTCGAGCCTGTCCCTGCGCGCGGCCAGCTCGTTACGGGCCTCGCGAACCTCCAGGAACTCGGCCCTCTCCTTGTCGAGTAGCCTCACCCACAATTTCAGCCTGGAGGCGAACTCGGAGAAGTCGTCCACCCCAACCAGAACATCCATGAAAGCGACGTCTGCACTCTTGTAAACCTGCGTAGCCTGCTGTTCCATAGTCTTCTTGGCCACGGCGAGTCGCTCCTTGGCCACCTCGAGCTCTTCCGTCGTCCTGGTGATCTGGCCGTTCAACTGGTTCATCTCGTAGAGCGCATTGTTGTACGCCGCCTCGGCAGAACCAGCCTCCATGCGAATCTCCGTCAAACGGTCCTGGGCAGCGGCGACGTCAGCCTTCTTCGCCCGGATGCCGCCGTCCGGCTCGGCCCCAGCGGAGATGCTCGTTACGAACACGAGCGCAATGGCAAGACCGAGAAACACGAACAAACTCGCCCTCCGAGGCATACGCCCAGGCTCCTTCCAGTAGATTATGTAGTTTGTTAAAGGGGACCCGCTGTGAGAGAATCCCCCCTCCTAGGGCGGGCACTTTAGAAGAACACTATATGTTGTGCAATACACCCCCACTTTCCACGAGGGTACCCCCCGTTTATGAAAATGGCTTAAGTATGGGGAATTAGTGTTTCCTACTCGAAATGAATAATTAACAAAATTTAATATATGTAATGTGGCCGAAAGAGCTTATGTTGCAGAGTATGTTTGGAGGATTGGGCGATGGTGGTATGTTATGTGAGGTCTCTCAGGGTCAGGAAGGCCAGCCAGAAGCGTCGTTTGGCTGCGTCGTCGTCCAGCGCCGGAGCGAGGGCGGGAGTAAGGAGGCCTATCGTGCCCTTGGTCCAGGAGAACCACACACCGGGTTGTGCATCCGAGAAGGGTTGTCTGACGAGTGGGTAGTCGATGGCGTCGATATCGCGGGCGGCGCCGGCGCCTATTGCCACGAGGACGGCCGGTTCTGTGGTTTGGATCTGCTGGGCGAGCAGTCCGGTCGACTCGTAGGTCACGTATGCTTGCTGAAGTCTGAGGGCCTGCAGGCTGAGCTCCAGGGCTTCGATGGTGCGGGGACCGAAGGGCTCTTCGAGCACGAGCACGACCCCTGAGGTGGGATCTCCGAGCGGGGCTGGATGTCCCTCCTGTTTCATGCGGTTGGAGAGGCGGGTGGCCTCGTAGGCAGTCTTGCGGGTGTAATCGCCGGCTGCTCGGCCGGTCTCCTTATCCGCGGGCGGCACGGCGGACGTGGAGGATGCGCTGGGCTGTGGTTACGAGGGCGCCTGCCGCGAGTAGGCCAAGGCCGACCGTCGGCAGGCCGGCTATCGAGAACACAGAGAGGATCACGACCCTCCCCGCGCGCTCCAGCAGTCCGACCTTGCAGTCGATGCCCAGGCCTTCGGCGCGGGCGCGGGCGTAGGAGGTAAGGAGCGAGAACGTCATCGCGAGACCGGCGAGCAAAGCTTCGTAGGGGCGGGCCGAGCTGGCGTAGAAGAAGATCAGGCCGACGAAGACCGCCGACTCCGAGAGCCGGTCCAGGGTCGAGTCGAGAAAGGCGCCGAAGGAGCTCATGCTTTTCGACTCGCGGGCGACGGCCCCATCGAGCGCGTCGAAGAGCCCCCCCAGGAGCATCACCGCACCGGCGATCCTGGCGTATCCCAGGCCGAAGAGCACCGCGGAAAAGAGCGCCAGGGTCCAGCCGACGACCGTGAGCGTGTCGGGGCGAACCCGCATGATGGAGAGCCACCTGACGAGCGGACGCAGGATGACGAACAGCGCGTCTTTCGAAGCCTCTCTAAAGGAGGGCTTGTGGGGTTCACGGAGAGTCATTGGTCCTCCTTCTGGTTCCCGGGGGGGCCGGGGACAAGCCCGGCAGCCTGCGAGCCCGCTTCCGGCTCCTCCTCGGCGGGCTTGACGGGCGGTCTCCCCCAGCGTTCGAAGATCAGCGTCCCGCGCAGGTAGCGGAGCGTCGCGGCGATGATGGCGACTACGGGCACGGCGAAGACGGCGCCGACCAACCCGTAGAGCGCCGTTCCGGCCAGCGTGGCGAAGAGCACCCACAGTGGATGGACCCCCACCGAGCCGCCCTGTATCCTCGGTACGAGCACGTTGCCTTCCAACTGCTGGGCTATAAGGAAGAGTCCGGCGACCAGCAGGGCATCGAGGAACCCGCCGCCGGGTACGAAGAGCGCGATCGCGACCGCGGGTACTGCCCCGAGGAAGGCGCCTATGACGGGGATAATCTCCGTCGCCGCCACCCAGGCCCCCACGGGTAGGGCGTACTTCCCGACGGTGAAGTACATTATGGCCGCTCCGATAACACCCATGATCGCGCACAGGAAGATCTGCCCCCTCAGGTACCTGACGAGAGTGTGCTCGACCTCGTAGAAGAGCTCCAGGCTCTGGTCCCGGACCGTCTCGGGGATCGTGCCGAGCAGGGCGCGGGTGATCTTCTCCCGCTCCAGCAGCAGATAGACGGAGACAAGCACCAACAGCAGCAAGTTGAAAAGAGTCCCGAAGACCCCGAACACCCCACCGATGACGCCCGTCGCAACGTTCGCGACCTGTTCTGCTGACGGCGCGTTCTCCCTCAAGAGTTGCAGGATTCGGTCCTGGTCCATCCCGGCAACGTACCGGCCGACGTAGGGAATGTCCTGGAGCCTATTGACCTGGGCTGTGATCTGGTCGACGAGATCTTGCGGGTTACGGACCACGATCTGTACCTGCCCGACCGCTGGGATGATGATCAAGAGCAAAGTCACGACGACAACGACGATCAAGACTAGGAACACCCCGATCACGGCTATGACCCTCGGGACCCCCAATCCTTCGAGGCGCCGGATGATGGGGTTCAAGGCGTAGGCTAGGACACCGGCGGCCAGGAAGGTCAGCAGCACGCCGCTGACCTGGCGCACAAAGAACACCAGCAGTAGGACTCCCACCGCGAGCACGATGTACTGCAGGTATGTCGAAACGACCAGTTTTCTGGCTGACACCCGTTCTCCGATCGGATCTCTACGATACGAAATATACCAGCCCCGGACGAGGCGACGCGCGAGTTTACACCCCGCACGCCCCTCTGTATAATCCTCGCCCAGTATGGGAGGGGGAAACGCACAGAGGGCCCAACATCTTGGGGATCGTCGAGAAGCGCCGGGCCATCGGCGGTCCAACAGAAGGACAACACGACGGGGCCAAGCGGGCTTTCGCACCGAGAGCGACTTCACCGGGCTGCGCGAGGCCAGGAAGATGAAGCGGGGCGAAGTCTACAGGCGAAGGCGCATTATGGCCGTTTCCCTGCTGGTGCTCGGCGCCGTCGCGATGGTCTTCGCGGTTTTCGTGCAGGCCAGGGCCTCGAACACGGCACAGCGCGCCGTCCCCATCGACCCGAACAACGCTGGTCCCGCTACGGTGCTGGCGGAGGCCTCAGGGATCAGTATCTCCACCCCGATACGTCCTGCGAGCCTAACCGGGATCGGCTACCACCCCGAGGGGGAGAGCCTCGCCGAGATGGAGCCGCGGGGCAAGAACCTATCGGCCAACGTGGTCCTCGGGCTTATCTTCAGAGGAGAGACACCGGAGGGGATTCACTACTACGTCATGGAGGCCGCGGGGCGGGGTGGGCCCCAGACCGGTGCCGTCGACGTCGGCGCAACTACAGGAACCACCGTCTACACCCCCGTAACCGGCACGGTCACAGCGATCCGTCCCGATCCTATGGTCCAGAACGCGAACGTCATAGAGATAAAGCCAGACGACAATCCGGACGTCCGCGTCAGCGTCGCCCTGGTGCATAGCGACGGCGAAGCGGGCGTCAACGACAACGTTACGGCCGGTAAGACCGAACTAGGCACCGTGGCCGACTCGGCCGAAGTCCTGGATCCTCAGCTCTCCTCCTACACCACCGATGCCGGCAACCACGTCACCGTCACCGTCTCCGAGTCCGGCTAGCGAGCGTCTTGCAGCCGCTCGCGCATTTCAGCACGCTCAAGCCTGCGGCTTTCGCTTGTCAGCTAGTCAGCCTATTGTTTCTTGCAGAAATGCTGACAAGCCGCGAAGCGGCGTGCTGACTTGCTGAAGTGCTAACATACGAGCATCTATGTTCCTGAGCCTCTTCCAACAGAATCCATCCGCTGCTGTGGCCTTCCTCCTCGGCCTGGTAGTAGGTATAACGGTGCACGAGGCGTCCCACGCTGCCTCGGCCTACCTCCTTGGCGACGACACGGCGTATCGCGACGGTAGGGTGACCCTGAACCCGGTCTCGCACCTCGACCTGCTCGGCAGCATGATGCTTCTCCTGGCCGGCTTCGGGTGGGGCAGGCCCACACCGGTGGTACCCTCCAAGCTCAGAGGTGGGGTGTTCGGGCCCGTGGCCGTCGCGCTCGCAGGGCCCGTCTCCAACCTCCTGATCGTGGTCGTCTGCGCCGTCCTTTACCTTCTTCCCCCCTTCCAGGACACGGGCGGCTACCTGTTCATACTCGTTATCATGGTCGCCTTCACCAACGCACTGCTCTTCGTCTTCAACCTCATCCCGATCCCCCCGCTCGACGGCTCGAAGGTGATCTTCCCTTTCCTGCCGCGCGCCTTTGATGGCTTCGTGGATTTCATGAACCAGTACGGGCCGATGATCCTGCTCGGCATAATCCTGATCTCTTTCCTGACTCGTCTCCCCATCCTGACCATCCTGCTCGCCCCCGTACTACCACTCCTGACCCTTCTTGGTCTCCCCCCCTTGGTCTTCTGAAAGCATTTCAGCACGCGCCCTGTCGGGCGCTTGTCAGCATGTCAGCTTTTTGGTGTCGGTTCGCCGGCTGTGCTCGACACCGAATCGTTTGCCAAGATAAGAAGCCTCTCCAGAGAAGCATCCCTCCACCATCTCAGACCTAGCTGACATGCTGACAAGGCGGCAAAGCCGCCGGCTGACAAGCGAAGGCTAAAAGCCTGAGCGTGCTGAATTGCTCATAACGGGGCAGCACGGTCCGTAGGGAGGGGGGAGAATCTACGGAGGCCATGCCGCCCCGAATGTATTCTACTCTCAAATCCGCTAAAGCGTAAGCTGTACCTCAGGTAGAGACTAAGGAGACCGGCTTCCGTTCTTGCCTGGGGGGTCTGCGGTCAGGGGGAGGAGAACGGAGAAGATGCTCCCGGCTTCGGGTCGGCTGCGTACCTGGATGTCACCGCCGAGGTGGTCGGTGATCTCATGGGCGAGGGCGAGTCCCAGGCCTGTACCATCGGCGCGTGAGGAGCCCTGGGCCCGGTAGAAACGGTCGAAGATGTGGGGTATCTCGGATTCCAGGATGCCGCAACCACGGTCCGTTACGCTGATAACGACCCGCCCATCCTGGAGGGAGAGTCCAAGGTCGACGGGTGAGTCCTCATCCGAGTACTTGAGGGCGTTGTCCACGAGGATGGCGATGGCCCTGTGAAGCTGGTTCGGGTCTGTCCTTACGGGCGGCACGTCCTCCTCGGCCCTGATGTTCAGCGAACGGCCCGTATATCCGAAGTCCCTGCGCAGCCCGTGGAGCAGGTCTTCGAGGTCGACCTCCTCCGTCCTGAAGGTGACGGCGTTGGCGTCGAGGCGCGAGAGGTCGAGCAGGGTGCGCGCCAGGCTCTGCAGGCGCACGGTCTGGGCCCGCATGTCGTTCAGGAACTCTGCCCTGACCCGTTCATCCTCCTCGTCCTCTAGCATCTCCAGGTAGCCGGAGAGGGCCGTCAGGGGTGTCTTGAGCTCGTGGGAAGCGTTGGCGATAAACTCCGCCTTGACGCGCTGCATGTGCCGCTCCTCCGTGACGTCGCGCAAAATGGCGAGCGCCCCGTCCTCCAAGGGGGCGGCCCGGATCTCGATGATCCTGTCCCCTGCCTTCGCCCCGGACTCTGTCACGGGACCGCTGTATCGGGTCTTGGCGAGCACCTCTTGCAGGCGGTTGTGGAAAGCATGGTCAGAGGACTCGAGGAGCTTCCTCGCGCGGGGGTTCAAAAAGACCGGGTTCAGGTCTCGGTCCACGCCGACTACCGCGTCCGTCATGCCGTCGAGTATGGCGCTCCCGCGTTCCTTCTCCTGTTCTATCTGGTCGAAGGCCCCTTTGAGTGAGACCGCCATAGCGTTGAACGTCGCGCCGAGAGAGCCGACCTCATCCTCGACGCGCGTCGTTATCCTCGCGTCGAAGTTGCCGTCGGCCAGATGCTCGGCGGCGAGCCCCAGGCGGCTGACGCGCCGGGAGATCAAAACCGCCGCGAAGTACCCCGCGACCCCGGCGATGAGCAGCGCCAGGGCGCCGGCGAGCAGGGCCAATCGCTCTATGTTCCTCATCGCCGCCCGCACGTTTTCGATGTCGCTCTCCGTGAAGAACTTGACGAAGACCAGGGCCCGAGGCTGAGGCTCGGCCTTGCCTTTGACATCCACGTTTATGGGATAGGCGTAAGTGGCCTGCAACTGTCCCTTGTGGACGCCCGTCTCGATCGGTTCCATGTCGTCGCTCGGCCTTCTGGGCTCCTCTACGGCGCGCCTCACAGGCCCCGAGGACCAGTTCTCGAGGTCCCCTTGCGTCTGTTGGCCGTCCTCGGCCCTGACTATGCCCCACTGCAACCCGTGGGAGCGGGCGAACGCGTTTATGCGCTGTTCGGTCACGGATTCGCCGCGTTCCCTCAAACGCCGCACCTGGTCCTCGAACTGGTCTCCGACCTGCTTGAAGGCGGCCTCGCTAGAGCGGTTGAGTGTCTCGTAGAGGATGGGATGAACGATCTGGTAAGCGGTTATCGCGGCGAAGGCGGTTACGAGCACGAACAGCGCCGTGAGCCAGATGCGCATGCTCAGGCGGGGCCTGAACTCGCCCCCCGTCTTCGAGGCGAGCAGTTTACCGACCTTTCGCCTGAAGTCTAGATCCTGGCTCGACCGTTCTTTAGCGGAAAACATATCCGACACCCCGCGCGGTGTGGATGAATTCGGGGTTTCTGGGGTCGCGCTCTATCTTCTCGCGGAGGTGGCGGATGTGGACGTCCACCGTGCGTTCGTCGCGGAACTCGTCGCCCCACACCCTGCGCAGAAGCGCGCTGCGCGAGAACACCCTGCCCGGACTGGAGGCCAGTGTCACAAGCAGTTCGAACTCGGTGTAGGTCAGGTCCACCTCTTCGCCGTCGGCCGACACCCTCCGGCTCGGCAGGTTGATCCTGAGCCTGTCGTAGGTCAACTCGTCGGGTCGCTGGCCCGCCGGCACCGCGGCCCGGCGCATGATCGCCCTGACGCGGGCCACCAGCTCCCTGACGGCGAACGGCTTGGTGACGTAGTCGTCCGCCCCGAGCTCGAGCCCGACGACCCGGTCTATCTCGTCGTCGCGGGCGGTCAGCATGATGACAGGCACGTCGCTCTGCGCCCTGATCCTCCTTATGACCTCCGTGCCGTCGAGCTTGGGGAGCATGATGTCGAGCACCATCAAATGCGGCTCGAAGGTCTTGAACGCTTCCAGGGCGGCCTCGCCGTCGCCGGCGACCTGGACCTGGAATCCTTCGCGCTCGAGGGCATGCGTGAGCATCTTCTGGAGCGACGGCTCATCGTCGACCAGAAGTATCTTGCGCGTCACACCCTGTAAATCCTGTACCATCGCCGGCCAAACTCTCTTCTACTACTCAAGAACCGTCAATACACCTTGATTACATTCTAGCATGAAGGAGTACAAAGCCTCCCGATCCGAAAGGTCTTCAAGCCAGCGGGACCGCGGCCTCGGCCACCCGCTCAGCCGCCTTCAGAAGATCCCGCGCCTCTTTCAAGCGCACGGCCTCGACCACCGCCTGCCGGCGCCTGAGATAAGCCGCGACGATTCGCGCCTCGCCTGCGCCTTCCTTCTCGGGACCGGAGCCGTTCTCCTGGGGCCTGGCCAGCACCTCTTCGGCGAAGCGCCCTAATCCGATCGCGTCGCCCGGCTCGAAGCCGCGGTGGGCGATAAGACGTCCCGCGTACAGGATAAAGACCTCCACCACACCGGGCTCCGTCGACGGGGCGACGACGGCCTGCACACCCTCGGCGTCCACCACCGTCCTGGAGAGGCGTATCCGCTCGATGCCGGAGATCAGGTCTCGCAGCCTGGCGGCGGCCTCGAACTCCAGCCCGGCGGCCAGACGTTCGCGCTCCCTGACGAGCGCCCTGAGGTGCTCCTCGCCCCCCTCGCCGCGCAAGAGCGCGACCAACTCGTCTACGACCTGCTCGCGGTATTCCTGCTTATCCATGCCCATGCACGGCGCACAGCGTCCCATCTGGCCGTAGAAGCAGACCTCCCCATCCCCCGAGCACCTCTTGAGCGGGAAGATCCTACCCAGCGCCTCGATGCAGGTGTCCAACGCTCCGGCGCTCCTGTAAGGACCCAGGTGGATAAGGGTGCCTTCAGGCGGGTTCTCTGAGACCCTCTCGGGTACGGGGTAAGGTTCGCCCAGATCCAGCCTCACGAACCAGCTCGCCTTGTCGTCCCTGCCTACGGAGTTGTAGCGTGGCAAGAGACGCTTTATCTCCCTGGCTTCGAGGATGAGGGCGTGAAGCTCGCTCTCCGTCTCCCTGACGCGTACCTCGGCGACCTCCTCGACGAGGCGTCCGACCTTGCGGCGTCCGTCTCCGCCGTTGAAGTAGGTACGGACGCGGGCCTTCAGATCCTTCGCCTTACCGACGTAGAGGGTGGTGCCGTGCTTGTCGACGAAGTAGTAGACGCCGGGCGTATGGGGCACCCCGCTCGCCAGGTGCTGCTTCTGGGGTTTGATGCGGCCCCTCCCCCCGCGGACGGCGAGCGCTTCGCCGACGCTCTTTATGCCCGCGGAGTCCAAAAGCTTCAGCAGTCTGCGGAACACCTCCGTCGTCGCAGCGGCGTCGGAGAGGGCCCTGTGGTTCGGCGCCTGGCGCACGCCGAAGTGGCTGACGAGCGAGCTCAGACGGTAGCGTTTGAGACCTGGCACCAGGGAGCGCGCGAGTCTCAGGGTGTCGAGGACCTCGTTGGGGAGTGGGGTGCCACCCCTTGCGGCCGTGACGAAGGAGCAGTCGAAATGGACGTTGTGCCCGACGAGAACGCAACCCTCGACAAACTCCTCGAAGCTTGGCATGACCTCGGAGATAGAAGGGGCATCCGAGACCATGCGGTCCGTTATGCCGGTCAGGCGTACCACGAAGGGGTCTATCGGGCGCCCCGGGTTGACGAGCGTCGAGAACTGGTCTACTACCTCTCCTCCCGCGAGTTTGAGGGCTCCGATCTCCGTAATGGCGCCCCCCTTCCCGGCCGCAGAACCGGTGGTCTCCACGTCGAAGACGACGTAAGGAGCCTCACCGAGCGCGAGCGAGACGGCGGGCGCGATCCTCAAGTCTTCGCCCTCCCAGGTGAACCTGGAATCTCCTCCGACGAGCCTCTCGACGAGGGCCCTGGCATCACCGTTCGGGCTCGTTAGAGAGAGGAACCCCGTGGAGATCTCTTCCGGGCTTACAGGCTCGTGGTCCTTCACGAAGCCGTAGAGACTAGGAGACACGGACCTCCGTCCGCGCCGCTCCGATAGGAACGAGCCCCCCTCTTACGGTCCTCGCGGCGCTGGCGATGGTCCTGGCCTGTGCCTCCGTGACGCCGGGGATGGCGACGAGGTTTTCGTAGGTGTACTCGTCGTCGAGCAGTCCGCTCGCAAGGACCCTGGCCCGCGTCTTCATCCCGACGCCGGCCATCTTGGTGGTGTGGAAAAGCTTGCCGCGCTGGATGCGTAGGGATCCGACACCGGCCAGCTTCTCCCCTTCTACGAGGACACGTCTCACCGCGTCGGCGAAGTGCCCTATCTGCTCGGGGTAGTAGACGCCCCGGCCCATCAGGGATGGCGTCATCGGGAGCGGGTGCATGAGGTTCGCGTTGCGCACGGTGGTGTGGCCGGGAGGCTCCTCTGGCCCGAGCGGGTCTGGGGCGCCCAGTCTTCGCGCCCGCACGGCGTGTTCCCACACCTGCTCCTCGAGATCTTCCGAGAGGTCCAGCTCCGTGATCACCGGCTTGCCCCTGAAGCGGTCGTTACGATTGGCGGCATACAGAAAGCGCCGGTCGTCCCTCTCGTTCTCGTAGAACTCAACGGCGGCGCGGGCCCGTTTCTCGCCCATGCCCGGCAGCCGTGCCAGCGTCTTGAAGTCCCCCCTGGAGAGGAGGTCCCCCAACTCCCCAGGATCCAAGACCTCCGCCGTTTTCGCGGCCGCCCTCTTGTCTATGCCGCGGACCCTTTCCAGGACGCCCTGCACACCCTCGGGGCAGACGCCGCGCCTGAGGTGGTTGATCTTGCGCACCGCCGTGAAGGCGTTGTAGCCCTCCCAGTGCCAGACGTACTCGCGCACCCGCTCGACGGCTGCGGCGTCCTCAGGGACGAACTCGATGGTGACGGCGTCCCCGATGTAGCGGCCGTTGGCCCCCGGAAGATTCTCCGCGGGGTGCATCACCTGTACCTTGACCGAGGGCGAATAAAAAGAGAAGTGCACCGGGACCCCCGGTGCCACCTCCTTCATCAGCCGCCTGCGGAAGACGTTATCTTCGAGGTCTGACTCGAACATCGGATCGTAATTCTAGCATGTCAGCACGCTCCGGCTTCGCCTCCGCTTGTCAGCATTTCAGCACGCTTCGGGCCTTGCGGCCCTCGCTTGTCAGCAAGTCAGCACGGCGGCTGCGCCGCCTTGTCAGCAAGTTAGCCAGGCCTTGCGCACCCGAAAGCTGAAGTGCTGACAAGCGCCCGATAGGGCGCGTGCTGACAGGCTGAAATGCTTACTAGCTGACAAGCTTTTCCTGCCGCAGCACTATGGCCTCGACGGGATCTCCGGCGGGAATGCCCTCCGAGGCCGGGCCGACGAGGGCGAGGGCGTCGGCTTTCGTCAGCGAGCTGACGAGGCCCGAGCCCTGGGCCCCGACGGACTCTGCCAGCCAGCCTTTCTCCGTTCTCTTCAGGCTGACGCGCATGGCGTGCAGCCTGCCGAACTTGTTGACTATGTCCCCCTCGAAGTAGACCTCGACGCGAGGCCTGCTCTTGTCCTCGCGGCCCATCATACCCATCAAAGCCGGCCTGACGAAGAGGTCGAAGCAGACCACCGCGGAGACCGGGTTGCCGGGAAGGCCGAACAGGCGGGTCTCGCCGCGCGTGCCGTAGAAAAGTGGCTTGCCGGGTTTGAACTTGACGCCCCAGAAGACCTGCTCCACCCCGAGGTCCAGCATCGTGCTCTTGACGAGGTCCTTCTCACCCACCGAGACCCCGCCGCTGGTCACGACCACGTCGGCCGTCTCCAGCGCCTCCTCTATCGCCGCCCGAAGGGTATCTGCATCGTCCGAGGCGGCGTAGAGGCGGCTGGCCTCGGCGCCGGCCTCGCGGGCCGCGGCGACGATGGCGTAAGAGTTTGAGTCGAAGATCTCACCCGGGTCGAGGCCCCGCGTCCCCGGCTCGACGAGTTCGGTCCCCGTCGATAGAACGACCACCTTCGGCCTGCGATAGGCAGGGAGCGTGCCGTAGCCCTGCGTCGCGGCGAGGGCGATCTCGGGGGCCCCAATCTCGGTTCCTGCGGGCAAGATGACGTCACCCTTGCGTGTGTCCTCACCCGCCGCGCGGATGTTGTCGCCGGGAGAAGGAACCTTCTTCAGTTCGAATTCCTCGCCCCAGCCCGAGGTGTTCTCGACCATCACCACGGCGTCGGCCCCCTCGGGGATGACGCCGCCGGTGAAGATCTTGATAGCTTCGCCTTCTCCGACGGGCCTCTTCGCCGGACGGCCCGCCGGCGCCTCGTCGGCCACGCCGAAGACGCGTCCGGCTTCGGCATCCTGGCTACGGAGTGCGTACCCGTCCACCGCCGAGTTGTCGAAGGGCGGCGAGTCGGTGGTGGCCGTAAGATCCCATGCGAGCGCGAGGCCCAGAGCCTCCTCTAGCGGCGTCTTTTCGACGGGGAGCAGAGGCGTGCTCTCGGACACCAGCCGCTCGGCCTCGGGATACTCGATCAGCTTCTCGAAAAGTTGCACCTTCACACCTCGACTAACCTATCGTTTGCTTGCCGACACGCTACCATACAGTTCTCTACTCTGGCAGCAGCGCCATCGCCCGGCCTGGGCCACCGGAAGAGCCTGAGATCTTGATCGGCATGAAGATGAAGTAGGTCCCACGTATCGGCAACTCGTCAAGGTTGGTCAGGATCTCGATGTAGCGCATCCCGCGGCCCAGTCCCTCCCGGTGAACGGGCACGCCGTCGTGGGCGCTTCCGATGCTGGGGGCGTCGATGCCTATGGTCTTCACGCCGCGCTCGTGAAGGTAGATGGTGGTCTCGGGAGCGGGAGCAGGCCAGCCTGGAGCCTTACCCGTGACGAGCGAGCCGTGCATGTATCTCTCGCCCTCTTCGCCCTCGACGTAGTAGCGGTCCCAGCCCGTCAAGAAGAGCACGACCTCGCCGGCCCGGAGCTCTCCATGCTCCTCCTCCCAGCCGCGGACGTGGTCGACGGTGATGAAAGGGCTCACGCCGGGTTGGCCCTCTCCGGCTAGAAAACGCACGTCCACGACGACCGCGGGACCCATCAGTTCTTCGAGCGGCACTCTGTCCCCTGTTTGTTCCCCGAGGGGCCCGGCGAGATACAGGCCCGAACCGGGGGGTGGGACGAAGTGGGTCGGGGCGTCGAAGTGGGTTCCGCAGTGCTCATCCATGACGACGAAGTTGGTCTGGTAGGGGTCCGTGCTCCTGGTCTTGCCCGTTGGGCCTTCTACCTCGGCGAACCAGTTCCAGTTGTGGTGGGCGTAGGTCATGTGCCCCGGCCACGTACCGGGCAGCCGCTCCGATAAGGTCAGCGAGAGATCCACGACCCTCGCATTCGCCAGCGATGCGAAGTCCATACTCCTCCTTTACCCGGTACCCACAGAACGTCCGCCGCCACGCTGGGCATTCGCGAACCTCTCAAAACCCGTCGAAATAACCTTCGGCGTCGAAACACACGTCTTCAGGGTCGCCGACTACCTCGGCCTCGGCGTTCTCCAGCACCTCGTCGAGGAGGTTCTCGGAGACGTACAGGTGCTCGAGGTGCAAAGTGTTCGGGATACGGACGAAGCGCGTCTCATCCGGTGGGACGCCCCAGTTGCAGCGGACGGCCGTCCGGAGCGCCTCCTCGTCGCTCGCGAGGACGATGGGCACCTTCGCCCGCTCGATAAAGGTGCTGGTGACGACGTTGGCGTTCATGGCCTTGTGTTCGATCCGGTCCGCGAGGCGCCGCGTGGTCAGGTCGGCGAGACCGACCCCGAGCGCGTTGCCGTGCGACTCTTTGCTGATGTCGCCGACGATTACGTACTTGACGGTTGGCACCTCCGGCTCATCGACGCCGAGGATGCGGAAGCGCCCTATCACGTTCGTGTCCATGCCGGTTCCCGAGTAGTTCTTGCCTAGAGAGTCGACGTAGAGGACGTCTATGTCCGAGACGGGCAGCGCAGGCATCATCTCCATGTACCCGGCGAGGAGCTCGGCCTCGCGCTCGTGGATCTCTGAGGCGGGTATCGCCTCGACGATGGCGGGCTCGTCGTAGGCGTTCTCGACGGTCGCCACGCCGAAGAGGATGTGGCCGGACTCGAGGACCTTGTCCCCCACCTCGACCATGAAGTCGCGGATACCCTCGACGCCGTAACCGTGCAGCGCGAGCGCCTGTTCGTGCTTTCCGAGCCCGATGGAGGCCATCTTCATGAGGCCGCTCTCTATGGTGGAGCGGAAGTCAGTGTGGGCTTTGACCCTGTTGACGAGAACCACGCCGTCGGCCTCGGAGGCTATTCTGTCCATGTATACGGGTACCCCGCGCTCCGTCTCCCCGAGTTCCACGACCTCCATCGAGGAGCGTATCGGCGCCCCGCAGAGCTCTTCCGTGATGCCCAGAGACTCGAGGATCTCGACCTGCCCCTCTGCCGTAGCCCCACCGTGGCTGCCCATCGCAGGCACGATAAACGGCTCCGCTTCCATCTCCTTCAAGATCGTGACGAGACAGCGCACAATCCCATCGATCTCAGCGATGCCCCGGCTCCCCGCCGTGAGCGCCACGCTCATACCTGGCCTTATGGTCGAAGCTATCTCCTCCCGACCCAACTGCTCCCGCAGCTCAGCCTCGACGCTCTCGACGCGCGGCCTCGGAAACCTCTGCCTGACCTTGACAACCTTAGGAAACTTCACCTCTAACTCCTCTCTTCCGTCCGCTCCTCGGCCCCGGCCAGGGTGCGGGCGAGTTCGAGGGCGGCGCGGAGGCTCGCCGCGTCGGCCCGTCCCGTCCCCGCAATGTCGAAGGCCGTGCCGTGGTCCACGCTCGTCCTGAAGAACGGCAGTCCAACCGTCACGTTTACCCCGGTGTCGAAGCCCATCAGTTTTATGGGAATGTGTCCCTGGTCGTGGTATTGGACGACGACGATGTCGAACGCGCCCGCCCTGGCCCGCATCATCACTGTGTCGGGCGGATGCGGGCCCGTCGCGTCGATGCCCTCCTCCACGGCGGCGGCCACGGCCGGCGCTATCTGCTCGGCGTCCTCGGTCCCGAAGAGCCCGTTCTCCCCGGCGTGGGGATTCAGGCCGGCGACGGCCACCCTCGGGCTCTCGACGCCCAGTCTTTTCAACGACTCGTGGGCAAGCCGGATAACGGCCAGCTCTCGTTCGGGCCTGGCCCGCTCTATGGCCTCCCTCAAGGAGACGTGGGTGGAGACGTGAATCACTCTCAGCTCGTCTGTGACGAGCATCATAGCGTAGTCTTTCGTGCCCGTCAGTTCGGCCAGGATCTCGGTGTGCCCGGGATATTCGTGGCCTGCCAGGTGCATGGCCTCCTTGTTGAGCGGCGCTGTCGCTATCGCCCCGACGCGTCCCGCACTCGCCAGCCCGGTCGCCCGCTCGACGTAGCGGAAGGCCGCGTCACCGGCCCTCGCGTCGAGGGTACCGAAGGGTAGATCCCCGGGCAGTTCGGTCTCGGAGATCACATCAACGGTGCCTGGCTCGAACCTCGCATCCTCGGGTTCCGCGATGACGTTAGCGCGCAGCGCCAGATCCAACAGGCGCGTTGCCCGCTCCAGAATCCCAGCGTCACCTACAACGACGGCACGGTTCTCTTCCTGGAAGTCGTCTCCGTCGAAGGCTCGGGCGATGATCTCGGGCCCGATCCCGGCCGGGTCCCCCATCGTCACGGCTATGAGGGGCTGTGTCATGGGTTCCACTCCTCCATGCTGAGCGCTTCCACTGCTCCTACGAGTGTATCCGGTCTGCCGAAGCCTCCTGCCTTGGTGACAACGGGGTAAGGTCTGGGTCCGGCCAGGAGGCCCATTGGGACCCCGGTCTCGACCTCTACTTCGAGCCTGATCCCGGAAGCCCCGAGCCGCTGCGCAACACCGACAGCCGTTGCCCCCCCGGTCAAGACCAGCCCTTCGAATAGCCCCTCTTCCGAGAGAAGCGCGGCCACCTCGGACAGCGACCCGAGGACCGATTCGCCGGAAGCGCTTCTCTCCTCGGGCGAGTGAACGACGGCGCACGTTCCACCGGCAAGAGCCCTCCTGGCAGCGCCCACAGCCTCTCGCACGGCGTTGGGCGCTCTACTATCGACAGGGACATCTACCTCCCCGTACGCTTCGACCAGCCGCCGCACCTGCTCCCGCGCCACGCCGCTCAGGCTACCGACGACCACGAGTACGGGGCGAACCGGAGTTCTTCGTACACGCGTGGTTCCCGCATAGGGCCCAGGGTAGACGCTCCCCAGCGCGAGCGCGAGCCCGGCAGAGCCTACCCAGAGTAACCCGGCGGGGTCTGGCACGGCCCGCACAAGAGCCTCCAGATCAGCGTCGCGCTCTGCGTCGGCGACGACGCAATCGTAATCTTCCAGAGTACTGCGAACGAGATCAGGTTCAGCGAGGTCCTCGACGCTCAATAGGCCGACCGACGAGAACGCATCGGCGAGCAGGCTCGGAACGTGGGCCTCCCTGACGGGAATATGGGGATCATTCGCCATCTCGGTCTCATCGACGGGGACGCCGTGGACGCGTTGGATGCCACCGACCGTGGCACGCCCGGCGGCCGGAAAGGCGGGCGCGACGATGGCACGATCTCGACGCGCACCGCCCAACGCCGCGGCGAGCTCTGCGGCGACGTTCCCCCGCAAAGTGGAGTCGAGCTTCTTGTACACGATGCGTGCCCCACGGGCCGCGTGCGCGGCATCCACAACGCGCTTCGCCGCGAAGCCTGCTGGCATGGCACGGGAATCGGTATCGAAAACTACGGCGTCGAGGTTATCTTCGATCACCTCGGTCGCGCGGAAAAACACCGCTGTCCGGTAACCGGCGTGGACGAACTGGACGCCGGTATCGGCTGCGCCGGTCAGATCGTCGGCGATTACAGCGATCAGCACTTCAGCACGCTCCGGCTTCGCCTCCGCTTGTCAGCACTTCAGCATGTCAGGTGTTTACGGACAGAGAAGACTCTGAAAGAGTACTTGCTCCTCTGACATTCTCTCAAGCGCACGAACGTCTCACCACACTACACGTAGCTGACCAGCTGAAATGCTGACAAGCCGCCAAAGGCGGCGTGCTGACATGCTTCATCGCGCCATATACCCACCGTCCACGGAGAGGATCGCGCCCGTCACGAACGAGGCCTCGTCCGAGGCTAAGAACAGGATGGCGTTCGCCACCTCGGCCGGTTCGCCGAGCCTCCCTACCGGGTGGGCCTCCCTCATCGGGGCGATGTACTCCTCGGGCAGTTCCACGACGGCCTCGGTCGCTATCGTGCCCGGCGCCACGGCGTTGACGCGGATGCCGCTTGCGGCCCATTCGACGGCGAGGTGCTTGGTGATCCCCGAGGCGACGAACTTGGCGGGCCCGTAGGTGGACTGCTGGGCCTGTCCGGCGAGACCCGAGATCGAGGACAGGCAGACAATGGAACCCCCCGGCTCCTCCTGCTCCAGCATGGCCTCGACGGCGAACTTGCAGGTGAGGAACATGCCCCGCCCGTCCACGGCCATCACACGGTCCCAGTCCTCAGGCGTAGCCTCCACGATGGTATTCAGCGGGATGATGCCGGCGTTGGCCACGAGCACGTCTATGCGCCCGAAGCTCTCGACAGCCGTGCTTATCATGCGCCGCGCATCCTCCACGACAGAGACGTCCCCGACGACGGCTTCGACCTCCGCGCCAGCCCCGGCCAGCCGCCCGCGCACCAGGGAGAGAGTGGCCTCGTCCACATCGGTGATGACGAGGCGCGCCCCCTCCCTGGCGAAGAGCTCGGCGGTCGCCTTTCCGATACCCTTCGCGGCTCCCGTGACTACGGCCGCCTTCCCACGCAACCTGCCGAGTCCCTGCGCTGTCGCCTCCGTCACGCTACCTCCTCCGCCGCACTCGCCGCGGGCACGACGTTACCCGGAATTTCTGACATAAACTTCACCTATCCTCCACAACCTATCACCGTGATACTCGGCCCGTCAAACCCCGCTCGCGACACGTCGTTGGAAGGGATAAAGACACCTTGGCGGTGCCGATTGACACGATGTAGCGATTCCAATAACATGCGCCGCAAGGTTAGGGAGACAAGGAGGAATATAGGCATGACCGAGACCGTGAGCAGCAAGGCGTCGGCCGATGGTTGGAACGAGCCGACCAAGAACCTGCCTCCGCTTGAAGTCAGGGACCTGCCGGAGCCCTTGCCGCTGGGCAAGATCATAGGGGCGAGCGTGATCCTGCTCGCCACGGCGCTCGGTTCCGGCGAGTTGCTGATCTGGCCCTACATCACCACTCAGGCGGGAGTTGGGCTGCTGTGGCTGGCGACCGTGGGTTTCCTGGCGCAGTATTTCCTCAACATGGAGATCGAACGCTACACCCTGGCCACCGGCGAGACCGCCGTGACCGGTTTCAGCCGTTTCTGGAAACCCTGGGGGATAGTGTTTGCGCTCGGCGCGATCTTGCCGAACGCTTTCCCCGGATGGGCGTCGAGCGCCGCCACGTCGCTGACGTTCCTCACCGGTTGGGGTGAGAGCACGATTCCCTGGATAGTCACGATAATCCTCGTCTCCATCGGCCTAGCGATAACCGTCTCCCCGGTCGTCTACAACACCATCGAGAGGGTCGAGATGGTGCTGGTCGTCATCATCGTTGCCTTCCTGGCACTGGCGATAGTCGTTGCCACCAATCTATCGGCCTGGACGGGGATCGTCACCGAGGCACCACAGGGCATCGCCAACTTCCCCAGGTACGTAAACGAGATCGGGATCGCGACGATCCTGGGGGCGATAGCCTTCGCCGGCGCCGGCGGCGCCAACAACCTCACTCAGAGCAACTACATCAGGGACAAAGGGATGGGTATGGGGGTCCATATCCCGCGCATCGTCTCCCCGATCACCGGAGAAGAGGAGGCCAGGCCGTCCACCGGGTACTCGTTCGAGGTGAACGAGGAGAACTTGCGCCGCTGGGACGGCTGGTGGAAGGTCGCCAACAGGGAACAGCTCCTGACCTTCGTCGTCATAGGGTTGGGTACGCTCATCGGCCTCTCCGTGCTGGTCGCCTCGGTCCTTGGCGAGGGGACCTACGGGGATCCAGGGAGCATCGACTTCTTGCAGGAAGAGGCGAGGGTGCTCGGCCAGGAGATAGGCGTCTGGTTCGAGTACTTCTTCTACATAGCCTGCTTCGCCGTCCTGCTCTCGACCAACATAGGCATCGTGGACTACGTCTCCAGGCTCACCGCCGACTCGCTCAAGACCGGCTACCTGGCCAGGAGCGAGTTCTGGAGCGAGAGCAAGCTCTACTTCGTGGCCGCGTGGATCATGTGCATCGGGGGCTCAGCGATCATTTGGTCGGGCATCGAGCCACTATGGTTGCTGGTCATCGCTTCCTCTGGAGGCGGGGTCGTGATGTTCCTCTACTCGGGTATGCTCATCTGGCTCAACCGCCGCATCCTGCCCGAACCCATCAAGATCAGGGGCGCACGCCTTGTAGTGATCTCCATAACGTTCGCTGTGTTCGCGGTGCTCTCGATATACCTGGTCTACTGGTACGTCAACGCCGCCCTGACGGGACAACTGTAGCGGGCACGGTGAGAATTAGCGGGTGAGAGGGCGCAGCAGGAGTGTTCAAGCGGCTCAGGATAACCACCTTGCTGGCCATGGTGATCTTCTGCGTCCTGATCACGATCGCGTATCTGCTCGGGTTGCTCTCCTAGATCCGAGGGCAACCCGGGCAACCTGCTCTCCACTCCGTCCTTGACCCGGTGAACGGCCCTGGGCGGATGCGCCGGGTTTTTTCAAGTGGCATGATGGTAGTCAAGGAGAATGCGAAGTATAAGGAGGTTACCCCGATGAGTATATTCCCCACCAAGATCCTTCTGGCCACCGACGGTTCCGAGGAGGCCCGTCTGGCCGCACAGGCGGCCGCCGAGCTCTCCAAGGAAACCGGCTCGGAGGTACACGTTACCTACGTGCTGCCGTCGCCTACGGAGCTCAGGGGACACCACTACTACTCCGAGGACGTCATGCGGTCGATCCTCGCGCAAGCCGAGGGGGAGGCCAACTCGTTCCTCGAGGAGCAGGCCGAGCAGATCCGGGCGTCAGGGGGTAAGGTGGCCGAGACGCACCTCAGGGCGGGAAGGCCGGACAAGGAGATCGTGAGGCTGAGTGAGGAACTGGAAGCAGGGACGATCGTGATAGGAAGCAGAGGACTGGGCGCCGTAAAGAGGGCGCTGATGGGCGGTGTTTCGGAGTCGGTGATCAGGCACGCCCACTGCCCCGTGTTCGTGGTGCGCGAGTAAGAAACGACCGTCCGACGACCGGAACATTGCCCACGGCCTGGCTTTGTCATCCGAGGGAGGCGTTGGACGCTCGAGAGATGCGCAATCGGGATGCTTGTATGAACCGTCAGGGGAGGCATCCTGGGCGCCGAGATCGTTTGCCTTAGAGAACGAGCGGCAGCCTCTCCAGCCCGCGTAGGAACAACCCGCGCCGCCAGCGCAGGGTTTCGGGCGCCAGGCGCGCGCCAGGGAAGCGCCGCAGAAAGGCGTTCAAGGCGATCTGCCCTTCCATGCGGGCGAGCGGTGCTCCCAGGCAGTGGTGCACGCCGCCCCGCCCGAAGGCGAGATGCCTGTTCGGATCGCGCGCGAGGTCGAGGGTTTCGGGGTCCTCGAAGTGCCGCTCGTCGCGGTTGGCCGAACCTAACACCGCCAGAACCAGTTCGCCGCGTGGTATCGTCGTGCCAGCGATCTGCGTATCCTCTCGCGCATAGCGTTCGGTCGCCATCTCCACAGAGCTGGTGTAGCGCAAGAGCTCCTCGACCGCCGGCTTCGCGAGCGAAGGGTCGCGCCTGAGCCGCTCCGTCTGCTGTGGATGCTCGAGGAGGGCGAGCGTGCCACTGGCGATCAGGTTGACGGTGGTTTCGTGGCCGGCCACCAGGAGCAGGAATGCCATGGCCAGGAGCTCGTCCTCGCTCAGCCTGTCGTCTGCCTCCTCAGCCCGGATCAGCGCCGTGATGAGATCGTCCTGGGGGTCGGCACGACGCCGCTCCACGAGTCTGCGGAGATAGCGCACCAACGAAAGCGCGGCGGGGAGGGCACTCAACATGTCTCGACCCGAGGAGACCGAGACCAATCTGTTCGACCACCGGTGGAACTTGGCCTTGTCTTCCACCGGTACACCCAACAGTTCGGCGATCACGGTAGCGGGCAGGGGCAGCGCGTAGCCGACGACCAGGTCAGTCCCGCTTTTACGTTCCCTTTGGCGCTTCATGGCATCGAGGAGTTCTTCGCAGAGCGTCTCGATCCGCCCCCGTAGCCGTTCGATTAGACGAGGGGTGAACGCCTTGGAAACGAGGGCCCGCAGCCGCGCGTGGTCAGGGTCGTCCAGGTCGAGCATGTTGCGTTCGAGCGGCTTGAGGAATCCCGGAATCCACGGCGTTTTCGCCCGCTGCTCCAGATCCATAGCGTTCAGCTTATCCTTGGCGAACGCGTCGTCCTTCAACACCCTTGCCACGTCCTCGTAGCGGGTGACCAGCCACGCCGTCCGCCGGTCGCGAAGGGTCGCGCGCCAAACGGGGGCTTCCGCGCGAAGGCGCGCGTAGAACGGATAGGGATTGGCCTTGAAAGTCGGGCTGGCGAGGTCGGGCGCGACGATCTCGTCCGGGCTGGCTCCTTTCACGCTACTTTCCACACCGATCCTCTTCACCCGCACCGAGGCCGTGGATCAGTAGCCCGGCGAGGACGTCGGGCACCTCGTCCGACCGTGAACCTATCTCCTCGTCGCCTAGTAGACCCAGGACCAGGACCCCTAGCACAGCCCCGGCCACGGACCGCATCGCCAGGGGCGCGTCCATATATCGCACCTCGCCGTGTTCCATTCTCAACCGGAAGTTCTCCTCGGCAATCCTCATAGTCGGGTCCACTACGTGCTGAAGGTAGCGTTTGCGCAATTCGGCGTTCACGAGTATCTCCGAGAGGACGACCCGAAAGACCTCCCGATTCTCCCAAATCAAAAACATGCGCCGGCGCAAGTATCGCCCCAGGAAATCACGAAAATCCGTGGCCATCCCCTCCTGGAAGTCCGCTGCCCGCCGCTCCGTCTCATTCAACCTGTCGAGTATCGCTAGCAGTAGGGCGTCCTTGTCCTCGAAGTAGTTGTAGATAGTCCCTTCCGACACGCCAGCCGCACGCGCCACCTCCCTCGTGGTAGCGCGGCGGAACCCCTTCTCGGCGAAGACCCGCGTGGCCGCCCCGATGATCTGCTCCCGTCGGACACGGACGACCAGATCACGCACCTCATCTCTCCGTGGCTCGGACACCGCTCAGACCTCCTGTTGAGCAAGTGCTCATTATGCTGAGTACTTACTCCGTATACGTCTCACTGCGCACTTCATCAAGGAGTTTCATGGCTTTAAACAGCTTGGTTTAACCGAGGTTTACTATCATGAACAGCCTGAGCTACGTGGAGTGATAGGGGAAGGGAACAGCTGAGGCTTCTTCACGTCTCGCGGTCGGCCTGCTCGGGCCGCTTCAGCCGCAGCTTCAGGTCGGCCGGCTCGTCCGTGAAGTCGACGCGCCGCCTTGGCCTGGCCGTCCGTTTCCCATCCGTCGGCAACGTCCTGAACGTTCTACCGCTCAACAGAGCACTCTTCGAGCGAGCGTCGTGACAGCACGTACAGAGGCGAAGGAGCATGCCATGCGTCGACGGTTTCGGCCAACTTCTCCTCCGAGCGGGGTACAGAAATTTCCAAGGCATCTAGCGCAATCAGGCAGCTCATAGTTACCATCGGGCGGTAACGAAATACTCGTAGTAGGCATCATCTGGCAAGATCAACCTGACCTGCTCCTCGATGGTTTCTCTATCTGGTTTTGAGAGGCTCCTATCGGTTGGCTTCCCCATCTGGCATCTCGGTGGACACCTCCTCGCTCGACACCTCGCGCGTAGCGTCTCCTACGGCCTCCTCGTAGAGGCGCTCGGCCTCTTCCTCTTCCTCGCGCCGTGCCGCCCTCGCTCCGCTTTCGGGAGTGCCGTCAGTGGAATCCAGGAAGGGCCTTAGGAGGTCTATGGGGACGGGAAGGATGATGGTGGAGTTCTGGTTGACGGCGATCTCCCCCATCGTCTGGAACAACCTCAGCTGCAAAGCAGTGGGGCTCTCCAGACGGTCGGCGGCCTGCC
>DATMVF010000040.1:0-2501 GCA_035563475.1 Rubrobacter sp. | reverse complement strand
GCCCTAGAGCGCATCTGTGAGAGTCCGGAGATAGTAGGCGCGTGTCTCGCTGCCCTCGAACCTATCATCCGTGAGATGGAGACGGTACAGGACGATCCAATACGCTACCGCGAGCTGAACTTCCTGTTCCACAGATCTATTATCAGCGTGTCTCGCAGCGGTCTGGTTCGTCGGCTGTACGCTCAGATCGAAGGTCCGCTGAAGATCTTTCTCCGACGCATGTTCTTAGCCGAGGGCACGGTACCCAGATCTTTCGGTGAACACGTGCAAATACTCGCCGCTATCGAGGAGGCGGATGCAAAGAAGGCCCAACAAAGGCTCGAAAAACACGACATAGACGGCATGCGACGCGCCATAGCTTCGAGCCTGCCAGGGCAACTCGCCACTGACTGACAACGGGATGACCTGGACACAAGGCAGAAACGTTCCCTTGCTCCGGTAAAGTCCCCGGTCCTGACCGATCTAAAGGGAATACGAAAGACCGCACACTCATCGGACCTTGACAGCACCGGCACATTGGTGTAATTACTGCCACAAGCCTAGTGTCGACAAACGACAAGGGGGCGACGGCCGATTCTCGATCCAACCAGCACCGGCTGGCACACCCGCCGCGAAGACAAGGCTCGCCGCCTGGACCGGGTCGCGAAGGTCGCGCGTGGGCGTGTCCTGCCCACCGAGGAGATCATCCCGGCTTTGGAGGCGCTCATCGCTCCCGGCGACCGGGTTGCATTGGAGGGCGACAACCAGAAGCAGGCTGACTTCCTGTCGCGCAGCCTGGCCGAGGTGGATCCGGAGAAGGTCCACGACCTGCACATGCTCATCTCCAGCATCAGCCGCCCGGACCACCTGGATCTGTTCGAACGTGACATCGCCACGCGGGTCGACTTTTCTTACGCCGGGCCCCAGAGCCTGCGGGTGGCGCAGCTCCTGGACGACGGTAAGCTGCGGATCGGCGCGATACACACTTACCTCGAGCTCTATGCCCGCCTCTTCGTCGACCTCGTGCCGACCGTCGCGCTGGTGGCCGCCGAGTCGGCCGACGCCGAGGGCAACCTCTATACAGGTTCGAACACCGAAGACACTCCGACGATCGTCGAGGCCACCGCTTTCCGCGATGGGATAGTGATCGCGCAGGTCAATGAGGTGGTCGATGAACTACCTCGCGTGGACGTACCGGGATCGTGGGTGGACTTCGCAGTGGTGGCTGACCGGCCGTATGAGGTCGAGCCACTCTTTACCCGTGATCCACGTCAGATATCTGACGTGCAGGTCCTTATAGGGATGCTTGCTATTCGGGGAGTTTACGAGCGCCATAGGGTGACCTCGCTCAACCACGGTATCGGTTTCGGCACAGCCGCGATCGAGTTGCTACTGCCGACCTACGCCGAGTCTCTGGGGTTGCGCGGTAAGATCTGCCGCAACTGGGTACTCAACCCGCACCCCACTCTGATCCCCGCCATCGAAAGCGGGTGGGTTGATACCGTCACCGCCTTCGGAGGCGAGGTAGGCATGGAGGACTACGTCGCCGCACGGCCGGACGTCTTCATGACCGGCCGCGACGGGTCGGCACGCTCCAACCGAATGGCGGCGCAAACTGCCGGACTCTACGCAGCAGATCTGTTCATCGGCTCCAGTTTGCAGATGGACTCGGACGCTAACAGTTCCACGGTCACGGAGGGACGACTAGCAGGCTTCGGCGGGGCGCCCAACCTGGGCAGTGACGCGCGGGGCAGGCGCCACCCATCCCAGGCATGGCTGGAGATGAGCACCGCGGAGGGGGAGATCTCCCGCGGACGCAAGCTCGTTGTGCAGATGGTGGAGACGTTCGGGCCTGATGGGGCACCCCGGTTCGTAGAGTCGTTGGACGCGGTGCGGGTGGGCGCCGACGCCGGGTTGCCTGTCGCCCCCGTGATGGTCTACGGCGAGGACGTGACACACGTGGTGACCGAGGAAGGCGTCGCCTACCTGTACCGCGCACGCAGCCCGGAGGAGCGACGGGAGGCCCTCGCCGCGGTCGCCGGGGTCAGCCCGATTGGCAGGGGTCATGACCGGCGCAAGGAAGAGAGGCTGCGCAAGGAAGGGCTCGTGGCTTTCCCCGAGGACCTCGGTGTACGGCGGGCAGACGCCAAACGCTCGCTACTCGCGGCGCACTCCATCGGGGATCTCGTCGAATGGTCCGGGGATTTGTACAAGCCCCCGGACCGGTTCTGGAGCCCATGAGTTCCGCCGTGCGGGCGCCCGCTGACAGCGCAATGGTGGTCGGATTGGGGTCGGCCGTCCGGGCCGAACTGTTGGCCGACCTGGGGGTTCGGGTCCTGGTCGAAGAGGCGGAGCTCACACCAAAGCCGGCTCTGGTCGACCGCCGAGGAGGCGGCGCGCACCAAGACATGAACCTGGAGATGTTCCGGCGCTCCGCCCACGCGCTGCGCCCTACCTTTGAGGACCTAGCCGCCCGAGCCTATCTTTGCGCGCCGAGCAGACGACTACGTGAGGACCTGGCC
>DATMVF010000039.1:0-2602 GCA_035563475.1 Rubrobacter sp. | reverse complement strand
GGACCTTGAGGTCTTCGAGGGAGAGCAGCAGCATAGCGAGCATACCGTCCGTGCCGTTGATCAGGGAGAGAAATTACTTTGTGGCGAGCCGGAGGGGCCGAATACCGGCGCGCTCCAGGGCTTCGCTGGTCTCGACCGGTTCTCCCCGATCTAGCAGCCGGCCTTCCCCGATGAGGCAGAGGCCGACGTGGGCGAGGGGTGCGAGATCTCCGCTCGCGCCCATAGAGCCGTACTCGGGGACGGCGGGGCTGAGGCCCGCGTTTAGGAACGCTATCAGGGCGTCGATGAGTTCGGGACGGACTCCAGAGTAGCCCGCGGATAGGGTCTTCGCCCTGATCGCCGTCATGGCCCGCACGACCTCGGGCTCGACGAAAGGTCCCATACCGGCGGCGTGGCTGCGGAGAAGTGATTGCTGGAGCTCGAGGCGCTTCTCTGCAGAGATCCTGGTGTTCGCTAGCGCCCCGAAGCCCGTGGTCACCCCGTAGACCGGACGGGAGCCTTCGATCATGATCTCCACGCGCCCGCGGGAAGTCCTAACGCGCTCGCGCGCCTCCTCGCCCAGCGCCACCCGCGCCCCCTGCCTGGCCACGGCGACAACAGAAGCCGGGTCGAGGTTCTCTACGTAGAACTCCGCGGACTCCATCCTCGGGCTACATAACAAGCATCGGCCTGTAGTCCGGGTCCGTGAGAGCCTCACGATCGGGTCGGAAGGCCCCTATCTGGTAGCGCGTGCGGCCCTCAAGCGCAAGCTCGCTCAAGATCCTGCCGACGAGGCCGGCGAACTTGAACGCGTGTCCGGCGCCGCAGAAGAAGGTGACCTGGGGTATCCCTGGCACGGCGCCCAGCACGAACTCGCGATCTGGCGGCATGTCGTAGAGACAGGTCTTGGTGTAGAGCTCGGGCCCGAGCGAGCGTGGGATGTAACGCTGCAAGAAGTCGCGCAAGGTGGCGAGAACGCGTGGATTCGGGTCGAACGTTCGGGTGTCCACGGTCACGACGTCACCGCCGGTATCCTGGCCGGCTTTGGAGCCTACCGCGCCGTAGACGGGGAGACCGTAGAACGTGTAGTCGGGACCGCCGTGCCAGATCCAGACCGGAAACCTCTCGGGCGCGAACTCCCGCAAATGGGGCGTCTGAAAGTACGTCACCTGCTCCTGGGTGCACGTGAGGGGAATCGTATACCCAAGATGACCGAGTACCTTGTTGGTCCACGCGCCTGCCGCGACGACGAGCCTTCTGGCGGAGAAGGCTCCCGCCGACGTCTGGACCTCGACACCGTTACCAACCTTACGCACACCGTACACCGGCGCCCCGTCGAGGACCGTCGCGCCTCTGGCCTTTGCCAGCGCAACGTGTACGGCGTTGGCCTTGCCCGCGTCCACGAAACCGGCCTTCTCTTGGTAGACGCCTAGCACGCTCGAATCGAGCGTGAACTGCGGGAAACGGTCCATCACCTCGGGCGCGGTGAGTTCCTCATAAGAGATGCCTGCGGCCGCCATCGCGCCGGCATAGTGGTTGATGTAAGCGGGCTCGTCCTCCACGGATTCCAGGTCGAGGCCGCCCGTCTCGAAGACCAGCTGAATACCGGACTCGTCCTCGACCTCGGACCAGGCCTCGTAGGTGTGGGGCGTCAGGGTGGTGTAGGCCTGATCGTGGTAGGAGAGGCGTATGATGCGCGAGTGGTCTTCCGAGCCGCCCCTATCGTGGCCGAGGTGGAATTGTTCGAGGCCGAGTACCTCAGGGCCGGCCTCGCGGGAGAGCCAGTATACGGCGGCGCTCCCGATGCCGCCACAACCCACGACGATGTACTCGAACGCCTTCTTTCCTGTTCCGTTCATGCCCGCCTCCGGCCCGAGGTCATTTACGGACCTTCCTGTGGGTTCGACGCCGCTCTTCGCGGCTTACTGCTCCGTCATACGATGGAGCTCATAGCCGGACTGTGCTATGCCCGTCCTCGTACGCCACTCGCGCTCGTCTGAGGACGTCTTGCCGAGCGCCCTCGCCATCTCCCTGACGTGGGCCGCGACCGAGCCGCAGCAAGAGCCGATATAGTTGTAGCCGAGGTCGCGAGCCCTCCTTGCGAACTCTCCCATAGCGGCGCGGGGGAGCGTCAATTTCTCCAACTCGTAAGGGAACTCGGGGAGCGAGACGAAGTTCGGCCGCTCGTCTGTCCCGTGGAAAGCTACGGGTTGGGCCGCCATGTGGACCGAATCGGGGACGGCGGCGCGCATCTCCTCCATGATGGGGAGCATGTACCGGGGAGAGCGCAGGCAGTTGGCGCCTACGATGTCCACGCCTGCGTCGGCCAGACGCCTTACCTGCTCGCCCGGCGAATAGCCCTCGAAGGAGTTGGGATCGTTGTCGGGACCCATGGTTATCATCGCGGGCAGTCCTGTGGCCTTGATGGCTTCGGCGGCGATCATGGCTTCGCCGAGCCAGTTGAAGGTCTCCGCGATGACGAAGTCAACACCCTCCGCGGTCATTACGTCGAGCTGGCGGTCGAAGAGCTCGCGGGTGCGGCGGTGGGTCTTCGGGTCTTCAGGCCTGTAGACCCAAGCGCAGCTCAGGTTGCCGGCGACGAACACGTCTCTATCGGCCTCAC
>DATMVF010000038.1:0-10028 GCA_035563475.1 Rubrobacter sp. | reverse complement strand
CCGACGTGCGAGATACCGTAGCCTGTCTCGTCGAAGAACACCAGATCGCCGGCTTTCCCGTAGGAAGGCGTCCCGTAAGCGTACTGGGCGCCAGGGGAGGCGGGCAGGTACACGCCGAGGTCGCCGAAGACCATCGAGGTGAAGCCCGAACAGGTCATGCCCGAGGCACCATAGGGCATACCGAGATAGGACTCGGCGTTGTCCACGACCGCCTGTCCCGAGGCGCCGTAGTAGCCTTGGGCGTTGGCTTCAGACGGTGAGCCCGTTAGTAGGACGACCGAAAACAGGGCACAAGTAAGCAGGGCAGCAGCGAGTTGCCGCACGATAGATCCCCCTCCAATTGTCTTGCTTGCACAACGGCGGTGGATAGTAGCAGAGCTACGCGCCGTTTCAAGGCGAATCCCGCGCAAGAATGGGCCGATCGCGGCGCGAGGGCTCCCGGTATAGCGAAGGTGCTAACCCGAAGAAGGTCGTAGATCTCGCCCGCGCGTGCACGCGCGGGTCACAAAGAAGCGCGTGCGCCCGCGAGGCCGCACGCCCGATGCAGACCTCGGGATTACCCAGCTTTCGAAAATAGAGAAGCAATTCCTGACTCGTCTGAAAACCATACCTGGTACTAGTACGAATCTTCAGGCTACGTGTATCATTCAGAGGTCCTACAGGGGCCGCGTCTCGCCCGCCGCCTTCGTTCCTGCCATGGGGGCGAGATGGAGGGTCTGATCCCGACCTTATGGAAGGCTCAGGTGCTGGTCTCCTCGGGCCAGCGCCCACCGTTGTACCAGTAGGTGCGTATCGCCTCCAGCGGCCTTCCCTTGGTCTCGGGGGCGAGTACGTAGACGAAGGCGAACGAGACCAGGGCCAGGGCCAGGAAGATACCGAAAGTAACCGAGCCTCCGAGGGCGCCGAGGGCGTTCAGGAACACGACTCCGACGATGAAGTTGGCGAACAGGTCTGCTGTCAGCATGGCCGAGCCGCCCTGGGTGCGCAGGCGCACGGGGAAGCTCTCGGAGGCATAGACCCAGACCAGCGAACCGTAGCCGAAGTTGAAGCCCACGGTGAAGAGCAGGATGCCGAGCAGGGTGAACGTCGCAGGGGAGTCCAGCGCGTAGGCCAGGACGAGGATAGCGTTGGCGACCCCCATCATGCCGATACCGGTCAGCAGGGTGGGCCGTCTCCCCCACCTGTCCACGACCAGGAAGGCGACGACCTCGGCGATCACGCCCGCGATCTGGACGAAACCGGTCGCTACGATCGCGCCCGTAGGACTCGTGACGCCGACCTCCTGGATGATCGTCGGGCTGTAGTAGACGATGGCGTTGATGCCCGTGATCTGGACCAAGAAGCCGAGGCCCACGACGAAGATGCCAGCTCTACGGAAACGCCCCTGGAAGAGCTCGGCGAAGCTCCCCTTCTCCTCGTAGCTAAGGTCGTGCTCGATCCTCCTGACTTCCTCGTCGGGGTCCATGTCGGGTTCGACCCTGCGCAGGAGATCGGTCGCCTCCTCGCGTCGGCCGTTCATCAGGAGCCAGCGGGCCGTGTCAGGCAGGCGGACGATGAGGATCAACACGATGACGGCCGGGATGGCGGAGAGGGAGAGTATCAGACGCCAGCTCTCGGTGGGCGCGAGGGCCGCGCCGACGAAGTAGGCGACCGCGATACCCGAGGTAGTCGCTATCTGGAAGGTTACGAGCATCGAGCCCCTGACGCTGACGGGCGCGGACTCGGCTATGTATGCCGGCGCCACGACTATGGAGATGCCGATGGCGAGACCGAGGAGGAACCTGACGACGGTCAGGAACCATTCGTTGGGGGCCAGCCCCTGCAGACCGGCGAACGCCGCGTAGCCGAGCGCGACCAGCACCAGAGACCGTTTGCGCCCGATGGTGTTGGAGATACGCCCGGCAAAGAACGCCCCGAACAACTGTCCGAGCACAACGGCTGAGGTAACAACGGAGGTCATGAAAGTGGAGAGTTCGAAGGCCGGGACGAGGAAGAGGAGTGCGCTCGCGATAGAGCCCAGGTCGTAGCCGTAGATCAGGCCGATGATCGCGGCCGTGATGGCGATGAGGACGTTTAGCCTCGATACGCTCCGCCCGCGCGCTGCCCCTTCTTCCACGGCAAACCTTCTTTCCCCAGGGGTCCCATCCGAGATGCCGGCATAGTAGCATAGTGGGCTAGGATCTAGAACCCGACAAAACGCGGAGATGGTATCTTGACCTGGGAGGGTGAAGAGTTTGCACGTCTACTGTGACCCGGCCTCGAAGGGCCACGTAAACGACCTCGCCGGTGTGGAATCCCCAGAGAGGTTCCCCGCGGCCCTCGCAGGGGTCGAAAGGGCCGAGCAAAGCGGCGTGCACGTGGAGTGGCGCCCGTGTAGTCCCGCCCAGAGGGAAACCCTCGTCGCCGTCCACGATGCGGCGTATCTGGACGGCCTGCGAGAGATGTCCGCGGCGGGAGAGGGCTACCTCAGCCTGGATACGTCCGTCGGCGCGGGTTCCTGGGAGGCGGCCTCTTTCGCGAGCGGGGCCGCCAGCTCGGCGGTCGAGAGCGCCCTCGCCGGCGAGACGGCCTTCGCCGTCGCCCGTCCTCCTGGCCACCACGCGGGGAGGGACTACGGGATGGGGTTCTGCCTCACGAACCACGCGGCCGTCGCGGCCGGGCACGCCCTTTCCAGAGGTCTCAACCGGGTCGCCATCCTGGACTGGGACGTGCACCACGGCAACGGCACACAGGACATCTTCTACGGCGACGGACGCGTCCTCTACCTCTCGGTGCATCAGAGTCCCTTCTACCCCGGAACGGGCGAGGCGAGGGAGGTGGGAGAAGGAGAAGGGTCTGGCTTCACGGTGAACGTGCCGCTGCCCGCCGGCTCGAAGGAAGACATCTATGCGGCCGCTTTCGCCGGGGTTTTCCTGCCCGTTCTGCGGGAGTTTGGGCCCGAGGTGATCCTGATCTCCGCCGGTTTCGACGCCCACGCAGACGATCTACTGGGGGGCATGGCTTTGAGTAGCGACTCTTTCGGACGCTTCGCCGCCCTGATCTCAGACCTCTCCCGCGAGGTAGGGGCCGCACCCCCTGCGTTCGTCCTCGAGGGAGGCTACAACCTCGACGCCCTGACCGAGAGCGTCGCCAAGACCATGCAGGGTGTTGGGGAGAGGGTCCCGGAATGGGGGTATGCGGGTGGTATGAGGCACATCCAGGAGAGCCGCGAGGCCCTCGCGCCGTTCTGGCGGAGCCTCCGCTGAGATTATGAGGATCTTCAGCTTTCCTCCGTTCGAGGACCGCAGGGACGCGGGCCGCCAGCTTGCCGGGAAGCTGTCCCGCTTCGAGGACGAGCGGCCCGTGGTCTTCGCCCTACCAAGAGGAGGGGTGCCTGTGGGGTACGAGATCTCGCGCTCTCTCAAAGCACCGCTCGACGTGTTCATCTCGCGCAAGCTCGGGGCGCCAGGGCAGCCTGAGTTCGGCATCGGGGCCGTTGCGGCCGGCGGCGTGCGCATCCTCAACCAGGACGTGGTCAGGCGTCTCGGCATCTCCGACGACTACGTCGAGCAGATCACGGCTCAGGAGCTCGCGGAGGTGCGGCGGAGGCTACGCTACTTCAGGGGGGAGAGGCCAGAGACGGAAGTGGTGGGGCGGACCGCGATCCTCGTCGACGACGGACTCGCTACCGGGGTGACGGCCCGCGCCGCCGTACAAGCCCTGCGGTTGCGCGATCCGGGACGCCTGGTCCTGGCAGCGCCGGTATGCGCCGCCCAGACCGCCTCTCACTTCAAGAGAGCGGTGGAAGAGCTGGTCTGCCTGGAGACCCCCTCGGACCTCGGGGCCATAGGCTTCTGGTACAAGAACTTCGAGCAGACCTCGGACGAGGAGGTCGTCGAACTGCTCGAGAGAGCCAGGAGCGAACAGAGCGCAGAAGGGAGCCCGTAGAAGCACCCCGAGCCGCCTCAACCGGCCGGTGGGAGACGGGCCTCGGGCCGGTACAATTACAGTACGTTCGTGGACTTTTGGAGAGGTGAGAGATATGTGCGGCAGGTATACGCTTTCTACCCCGGCCGGCCGGCTGGCCGAGGAGTTCCAGTTGGCTGAAGGTGCGGTCGACCTTACGCCGAGCTACAACGTCGCCCCGACTCAGGAGGTTGCTGCGGTTCTGGAGGAGGAAGGGGAGCGACGTCTGGAGATGTTCAGGTGGGGGCTCATTCCTTCGTGGGCGGACGACCCCGGGATCGGGGCGCGCATGATCAACGCCCGCAGCGAGACGGCCGCGGAGAAACCCTCTTTCCGCAGTGCCTTCCGCAGGCGGCGGTGCCTGATCGCGGCCGACGGGTTCTACGAGTGGAAGCGCGAGAACGGGGGCAAGCAGCCCTACTACTTCCACATGCAAGAAGGCCGGCCCTTCGCCTTCGCCGGACTCTGGGAGAGCTGGGACAAGGGTGAAGTGGCTCTCCGCTCGTGCGCTATTCTGACCACCAGGGCGAACTCCGTGCTCGAAGGGATCCACGACAGGATGCCCGTGATACTGCCTTCCGGCGCTTACGACCTCTGGCTAGATCCCGACGCCGACAGGGAGCAGCTCGCCGACTTGCTGATCCCCTATCCCGGCGACGACCTCGAGACTTACCCGGTGAGCCGCTACGTCAACAGCCCGCGCAACAACGATGAGCACTGCATAGAGCCGGCCGCTTGAGCAGCGAGATCAGGGCCGACGTTAGGGAGGCCCTGAGTGAAGGAACGCCCGTCGTGGCGCTCGAGTCGACCCTGATCTCCCACGGATTGCCCCGCCCCGAAAACCTGAGTGTCGCCCGCGAAGCAGAGCGTGCCGTGCGCGCCGAAGGCGCCGTGCCAGCGACGATAGGCGTCATCGGCGGTACGGCCAAGGTCGGGCTGGACGAAGTGGAGCTCGAGCTCCTGGCGAGCGCGGCTGACGTCCCTAAGCTCTCGGCGCGTGACCTGCCCGTGGCCGCCGCGAAGGCGAGCCACGGGGCCACCACCGTCGCCGCCACTGCGCACCTCGCGGCGCTAGCAGGGATCAGAATATTTGCCACGGGCGGCCTCGGCGGCGTGCACCGGGGGGCGCGCGAGAGTTGGGACGTATCCGCAGACCTCTCTGCCCTCGCCCGAACGCCCGTGGCCGTCGTCTGCTCCGGGGTCAAGTCCATCCTCGACGTTCCGGCGACGCTGGAGTACCTGGAGACCGTGGGCGTGCCCGTCGTAGGCTTCCGCACCTTACGATTCCCTGGCTTCTACCTTACCGACTCGGGGAGCAAGCTGGACTGGTCGGTGGAGGACGAGAGGGAGGCAGCGCGTGTGATCCAGGCTATGGCGCAATCGGGCCTCGGAGGCTCCGGGCTCTTGATCGCGAACCCCCTGCCCGAAGAAGAACAGCTCGACCGCGACCTCCACGACCGGGCCTTGATCTCCGGCCTCGAAGGCCTCGAAGACAGGGGCGTGCGCGGCAAGGACGTGACGCCCTTCCTCCTGGACCGTTTCGCGACGGAGACGAGAGGGGAGAGCTTGAGGGTGAACAGGCTCATCATCGTGAACAACGCCGGGCTCGCGGCGCGCATCGCCAGGGAGCTATCGGGACTCGCCAACGGGGGGTCTTGAGAATTGGAGAGCTCCGGGGTCGCCCCTCGGGTCGTCGTGGTGGGGGACCTCCTCTACGACCTGCTCGCGAAGGTAGAGGGAGAGGTGACGTTCGGGACGGACACCTTCGTCCCGATCCGGGTCGCAGCCGGCGGCTCGGGCGCCAACGCGGCGGCCTGGTTCGCCTCCTCCGGCATCGAGACTCATTTCGTCGGCAGGGTCGGGGACGACCCCTTCGGGGGGTTCCTGGTACAGGAGCTGGAGCGGACCGGCGTGAGCCCGCACCTGGCGCGGGACCCGTCCCTGGCTACGGGCAAGGTCTTCGTACTCGTGGACGGCGCCGGGGAGAGGACCATGATCACCGACCGAGGCGCCGGGGAGGCCCTCAGCCCCGAAGACCTCCCAGGATCACTCTTCCGTAGAGGACACCTGCACCTGTCCGGTTACACCCTCTCCGGCGGCAGCCGCAGGGAGACCGCGATCAAAGCCTTGCGCCTGGCGCGCCGGAGCGGGATGACGTTCTCCGTGGACCCTTCATCCGTCCCACTGCTTCAGGCCGTTGGTCCCGGATTCTTCCTGGAGTCGACCCGCGGCGCGGATTCGTGCTTCCCGAATCTGGAAGAGGGTGCGTTGCTGGCCGGGACCGAAGAACCCGAGCGCATCGCGGAGACGCTGCTTGGCTACTACTTTGCCGTCGTCCTCAAGCTCGGCCCCGAGGGCGCCCTATACGCCGGCGCGGACGGAGTAAGGGTACGCGTGCCCGCATCGCCAGTGCGGGTGGTTGACACCACGGGGGCGGGGGACGCCCTCTGTGCGGGCTTCCTGTCCGCCAGGCTATTTGGGGACTCGCCCGCCGAGGCGCTGTGGCGGGGCGTCGGGCTCGCGTCGCGCGCCATCGAGCGCGTGGGTGGTCGCCCGAAAAGCTGATCCCCTGCCGCCGGCCAGGCACGGGTTGCAGGGCACATCAAGCCTCGGCTTGCCGCGGTGACGGTATCACGCCCAACTGCTGCATCAGGCCCATCATATCGAGCTGTCCTCGGAACTCCACGATCTTCCCGTCGGCTATTCGATAGAAGACGCTGCCTGGCGCCTCTACGCGCTTGCCGGTGGGAGGGATGCCCTGCAGCTCGCCCAGGTGCGTGCCCCGACAGGTCCACCTCTCGGCCACCCTATCCCCTTCAGCGATCAGCTCCTCGAAGGTGGAATACCAGTCTGGAAATGATTCGCGCCACGTACCGACGAAGTTCTTGAGCTCATCGGGATCGAGCACCTCTCCGGTGGGCATGTGGATCTCGGCGTCTGGCGCCATCAGCTCGTCCGCGGCGGTCGTCTTTCCCTGGTTCCAGAACTCCTCCACGAACCGGTGCACCAGCTCCTTGTTCTCTTCAGCCGTCATGTCGAGACCTCCTTCACGTTCGCCTGAGTCTCATTGGATGGACGGTAGTACGGGCGGCAGACAAAAGTAATCCCACAAATGTGGGATATTTTGGTACTCCGGTTACTTGTAAAATGGCCACACCATGAACACAAGCACCTCGGCGGAGCTTGTCAGGCAAGAGATCATCCGTCTCTGTCATGCCGGGCTTGACTCAAGGACGTTCAGGATAGAGAGTGTAAAGCGTCTGAAGAAGGCCATTCCGGTAGACGCTTCGTTCTTCGCTACCGCCGACCCGGCGACCCTGCGCTTTACAGGAGCCGTACTCGACGACGTCCTGGCGAGCGCCACGGCCCAGTTCCTCGAGAACGAGTTCATGCGAGAGGACGCCGTCAAGTTTGCGCGTCTGGCGAGGGGACGCTCGCCGGTCGAGAGCTTGGGGGCTGCGACCCGAGGTGAGTTGGTCCTCAGCCCGCGCTACCAGGAGATCCTCGCCCCGATGGACCTGGGGGACGAGTTGAGAGCTGCCCTGGTGGTGGGCTCCAAGTGCTGGGGCCTCATGTGTCTGCACCGCGAGCGCTCCAGCCCCAACTTCACGCCCGCCGAGGCCGCCTTCCTGGCGAAACTCACCCCACATTTGGCCGAGGGTCTGCGCACCGCCCTGCTGATCGGCGATGCGCGAGTGACCTCCCTGCCGCCGGACGGGCCGGGGTTGCTATTACTTGGAGATGATCTCTCACTGGCTGCTATTACACCAGCGGCCGAGGGGTGGCTGGCGGAGGTGGCAAAGAGCGATTGGCCTAGCTCCAGCGAGCTGCCGGAAGTGGTCTACGCTGTTGCCGCTCGGTTGCTTGCGCTAGAGCGTGGCGGCGACAATGCACCACCAGACCTGATGCCGAGGATACGCCTCAGGAGCGCCTCCGGACGGTGGCTGGTACTGCACGCCTCGAGGCTCAGGACAGCAGATGCCGAGGGGCAGATAGCGGTCATCTTCGAGGAGGCGCGTCCCTCGGAGATCGCGCCTCTGATCGTCGATGCGTACGGCCTGACCAAGCGTGAGGGCGAGATCACCAGGCTCGTCCTGCGCGGCCTTTCCACGGCCGAAGTCTCCAACGAACTCTACATCACGCCAAACACGGTGCGCGATCACTTCAAGTCCATCTTCGACAAGGTCGGCGTTCGCAGCCGTAGAGAACTCGTCGCCGGGATCTTTGCCCAACAGTACCAGCCGCGCATGGCCACCGGCCACGGACCAGACGCCGATGGGTGGTTTGCCTGAGAGCCGCAGGTTGGCTTTACACCGACGCAGATGGAGGTTTAGTCTTCATACCGGCACCCCCTTCGGCCGGAACCCTTTACGGGTACTAATACGTGCCGTATGCAGAGGCTGGATGATTTCAAGCATTACAGTCGGGGGTTGGAAGTTGGACGCCGACGACATGTTGTCTATCCTCGTCACCCCGGCTTGAGGGTGCAATTAGATCCGGGAGCGGTGGCGAAGTATTCTTGCAGCGGCTATAGGACAGATGAGTAGGTCGCAATAGGGTATACAGACGTTCTGCGACATGACCGGGCAGTGAACACGATTCGGAAAAGGAGGACGCGTGGCTATTGAGCTGGGCTTGATCGGGGTCCCGACCAGTATGGGGGCCTTCGCCCCTGGCCAAGAGAAGGGTCCACGGGCACTCAGGGAGGCCGGCCTCCTCGGGCGGCTCTCCCGCGCGGGTATCGAGGTGGTGGACCACGGGAATGGTGTGGAGGTGCGGCGCTGGCGGCCGGACAGGGCCAACCGATACGCGCAGAATCTTCCCGCCGTCGTGGAAGTCGTACGCGAAGCGGCCGGCAGGGTCGGGGAGGCGCACGCCGCGGGGCACCTGCCTCTGGTTGTTGGCGGGGACTGCACCGTCGAGCTGGGCACGGTCGCGGGACTTCTGCCATCCAAAGGGTCAGGGGGACGACTGGGACTGATCTACTTCGACGTCCATCCCGACCTCAACGTGCCCGCCAGTGTGGGCGAGGGGGCACTCGATTGGATGGGCATGGCGCACATGCTCGGTGAGGATGAGGCGGCCGAGCCGCTTGCTCGTTTCGGACCGCGCTTCCCCTTGCTGGCAGACGAGGATGTCTTCTTCTTCTCCTACGGTCCCGAACAGGCGACCGAATGGGAGCGCGAGGTAATCGGACGCCGTGGGCTCCGGGGAATCCCGGTCGAGGAGGTGGCCGCCGATCCAGAGGGCGCCGCGGCGCGCGCCCTTGCGGAAATGGAGCCTCGCTTCGACCGTCTGCTCGTGCATTTCGACGTGGACACGGTGGACTTCACCGACCTACCGCTTTCGGAGAACACCGGGCGCAACGAGGGTTTGCCATTCGACGCAGCGATGCGGTCGCTGGGTACGCTGCTGGGGAGCGATCGGCTCGCAGCGGTGACCGTCACGGAGTTCAACCCCGACCACGGCGAGGAGGATGGGTCCACGGCAGAGGCGTTGGCCGAGGGGCTCGCCAGCGCTCTGTCGTGCTCGCCCGCGCTCGGGAACACAACCTCGACGACTTCGTGAGAGACCTCTAGATGAGTGTTGCGTGGATTAGGAGTAAAAAGAAGGCCATCCGGCCACTACCCGACCAAAGGAGCCCCGGATGGCTCATCCACAGCATACCCCGCCGCTCGTTCCCCTGGAAGAGGCCATAACCGCGCTGTTCTGCCTCATCGAGGATGCCTACGCCTCCCTCAACCCCAACGCCACGAGCTTCGAGACGCTCAAGAAGCTTTCGGATTCGGAGGTCTTGACGCTGGCGCTCTTGCAGTAGCTTAGGGGCATCGAGAGCGAGCACTCCTTCCTGCGCGACGCCCGGAGGTTCTTCGTCCACCTCCCGGGAGTTGCGGGGATGCACCCATCCTCCTTGCACCGCCGCGTGAGGACGCTCAGGCGCCTCTTGGAACCCCTGCGCCGCTCGATCCTGACCGAACTGGTGGGAGAGCCGGAGACGCTCCTCGTCGACTTGACCCTCCTCCCGGTCTTGCACCCCGTCAGGTGAGGCAGTCGGCTGAGGGCTTCGAGGAGGCGGCATGGGT